>JBGPLI010000118.1:0-18042 GCA_041486445.1 Bryobacteraceae bacterium | reverse complement strand
GTTACCAGCGGCGCGCACCAGCAGGCGGAAGCCGGAGGGCCAGTTCACCAGGTCGATCGCCGCAGGTTGAAGCACGCCGCGCAGGATGCGGTCTCGCTCGGCGAACGCCTCGGCCGCGGTCGCATATTCCATCACGAAGGTGCGCGACGCGACGGGAACCGGAAACACCTTGAAGTTCACCACGGCGATGGCAGCCAGCGTCCCAAACGAACCGATCATGAGCTTCGCCATGTCGAGGCCCGCGACGTTCTTGACCACCATTCCGCCGCTGGTGACCAGCTTGCCTGCGAGCGTTGCGAACGTCATGCCGATCACCATGTCGCGCGCAGTGCCGTGGAGGCGGCGGCGAGGACCACTGAGGTTCGCCGCGACCACGCCGCCGACCGTCGATTCATTAGTCCAGGGAGGATCGAGTGGGAGCATTTGACGATTCGCGGCAAGGGTGCGCTCGAGCTCGGCGAAGGGCATCCCGGCTTCGACGCTGACGGTCAAGTCGCGGGGCTCATATTGCAGCAGACGCCGCATCGCGGACGTTGAGAGCGTGACGGCGGGCGCGCTCACACAACCGCCGAGGCGATCCTTGGAGAAATTGCCACCGAGGCGGATCGCCTGCCGCTCGATTGCGAGCGAATGAAGCGCGTCGGCAAGCTGGGCGGGGGTTTCGGGCCGGATCGGTGAGGTGTCGATGTCTCCATTCTTACAAAAAAAAGTGATATGCTTTGGCACAGTATGAAGATCATCACTCTCGTCAGCTTTGTGGTTGCGATGGTCGCGCCCGCGCCTGCGCAGCTTTCCTCTCCCAACGACGCCGGCGTCGCCATGGGGCATTATCACCTGGCCGTGAAGGACGTCGAAGCGCAGAAGCAGTTCTGGGCGGCCGTGGGCGGAAAGCCGGTGCAGAACGGGCAGCTCAATCTGATCCAGTTTCCCGGCGTGTTCGTGATGCTGAGGCAAGCCGATCCCAAGGCGGGCACCGAGGGATCGACGGTGAACCACTTCGGCTTCAATGTGAAGAACGCGAAGGAGTCGCGTGCGAAGTGGGAGGCGGCCGGATTGAAGATCATCAACGGCGGCCGGCCCGAGCAGTTCTACCTGATGGGACCGGACGACGTGAAGATCGAGATCATCGAGGACCAGGCTATCGCGGGGCCGATCGCGAATCACCATATTCACTTCTGGACGGCCTCGGTGGCCGACACCAAGGCGTGGTACGTGAAGACGTTCGGCGCCAAGCCGGGCAAGCGCGGAAATAACGAAGCCGCGGACATTCCCGGAGTGAACCTGACGTTCTCGGCGGCGTCGCAAGGACCAACCGTGGGAACCAAGGGGCGGTCGCTCGATCACATCGGCTTCGAGGTGAAGAACCTGGAGCAGTTCTGCAAGAACCTGGAGGCCCAGGGAATAAAGATGGATCAGCCGTACCGCAAACTGAATGCGAACACGGCGATCGCGTTCTTCACGGACCCCTGGGGGACGTATATCGAGCTTACCGAGGGCTTGGCTCCGTCATCGCTTTAGGTGCAAGCCGGCGCACTGAGAGAGCCCCGCTGCGTGATTTCTCGTGATACGATTACTCTCGTGGCTACGGCAGAGTCCGCGCACATCCGAATTTCGGAGATTCAGGATGCGCCACGGCATTCCACTCTGGTCCGTGTCACGCACTGGATCAATACGCTGAGCTTTATTGGCCTGCTGGTGAGCGGCGTCGCGATTCTGGTGGCGCATCCGCGTTTTTATTGGGGTGAAACGGGCGCCGTGGGAACTCCCTCTCTCCTCGATTTGCCGCTCCCGTTCATGAAGGGCGGGCCCTCGGGGTGGGGGCGGAACCTGCACTTCCTGTCGGCGTGGGTTTCGGTGCTGAACGGGTTGGTTTACGTACTCTCCGGGATCGTGGTGCGGCATTTTCGCAGGAACTTTCTGTCGGGGAAGGGCGAAAGCTCATACAACCTGCTTCAGAGGCTGACCTACCTGGGGGTGGTTTTCTTTCTGCTTCCCGTGACGATCTGGACCGGGCTCGCTATGTCTCCGGCGATCGTCTCGGTGGTCCCGGTGATCGTGACGGTTTTTGGAGGGCAGGAATCGGCGCGCACGCTTCACTTCTTTGCGGCGGACTTGCTGGTGCTCTTCCTGGTTGGCCACATCGCGATGATTTGTCTGGAAGGTTTCTGGAACCGGGTGCGGAGTATGATCCGATGACGAAATTACTCACACGACGCAAGCTCATCACTACAGGATTCGCGGCGGGCGCGGGGGCGTCCGGACTGGCGGTGGGCGCCTGGCTTGCCGATCGATACGACCTGATCCCGCCCGATCATCACTTCGTCTTCGGCGTTGGCGACACTCTGACCTATGCGTCCCACCGGCTGTTGCGGACGCGCTATTCGATGGCTCGCGAATTCAACCGTAGCGACATCTCGAAAGTCGCGCCCATCAACGGACTTCCACCGGAAGACGAAAACTACCAGCGTATGCTGGCGGGAGGATTCGCGGACTGGCGGCTGACGATCGACGGCCTGGTCGCTCGCCCCGCATCCTTCTCACTCGACGAGCTGAAGCGTCTGCCGTCGCGCACCCAGATCACGCATCAAGCGTGCGAGGAGGGCTGGTCGTTTATCGCGGAATGGACCGGCGTGCCTCTGTATTATTTCCTGAATCTGGTGGGAGTGCTTCCGCAGGCCAAGTACGTCGTCTTTTATTCCTTAGCCAGAAGGTGGGACAGCCTGGATATGTTCGACGCGTGGCACCCGCAAAGTCTGATTGCCTATGCGATGAACGGCCCGGAGCTGCCCACGCCTCACGGCGCTCCGGTGCGTTTGCGAGTGCCGCGGCACCTGGGCTTCAAGAGCACGAAGTATCTCGCGCGCATTTCCGTGACGGACACGGTGAAGAACATCGGCAAGGGCTGGGGCTCGCTGTCCCCGGAACGAGGCTTCGCCTGGTACGGGGGAATCTGACAGAAGCCGCCGGCGACAAGATCGCCGGCGCCACACTACTTTTTGTGTGACTCGATATAGGCGAATGCGAACGTCTTCAACGCCGCGGCGGTGAGGCCGAGCTGCGTGGCTTCCTCCGACGCGCGGTCGTTGTCCCACTTGTCGATCAGCACGCGTTTGATGAGCCAGAATGCCGCCGCGCGGTTTCCACTGGCGCAGTGAATGAACGCAGGTTGAGTACCGGGTTCGGTGATGATCTGGAGAAAGCGATCGACCACTGCCGGGTCAGGCATACCTCCGTTGAAAGGGAGGTGCACGAATTTGATGCCGGCATCCTTGGCTGCCGCCGCTTCCCCGTCGATGTCGGCTCCCGGTTCGTTTGCGAGCCGCAGGTTGATGATGGAGGCGAAGCCCATCCGTTTGATCCCGGCGACCGACGCGGGTGTTACCGCTCCGGCACACGCGACAGTGGTCTCCACCTGAGCGAAGTTGCTGATCCCAGGGACGGTCGATTTCTTGACCTGGGACTGCGCGGCGGAAACAAAAGCTCCCACGATAGCAAGAATCAGAAATAGTCGTTTCATGTTCAATCCCCCTTAAACGGTCACGAGCGAATAACCGCGCTCCTGCGCGCGAGCGACCGCGACGATTCCGGCAGGCACCATGCGGGCGTTACTCACCAGATTCGAAATCAACTCGGCGTTGATGGTTTCGGCGCTCCCGCCCACCGCCTCGGCAATCCTCCCGGCATTGGCGCGAGTGGCCACCGAGCAGACTCCGAACTGCACGCCCAGTTTGGCGAGGGCGTCCATGGTGGTGCCGCGATTCGACAGCAGGTCTCCGAACTCGGCGGTGTTGTAGATGTTGACGGTGGGCGCCGCCTTGGTTTTCGGATCCTCCAGTTTGTCTCTGGCCGCTAGCGCCTTCCCATACTTCGCCCAGATGGCGTCGTTGTAACCGAACGCCGTCGAACGATGGCGGGCGATGATCAAGATCGCCAGATCCGTGTTGGCAACGCCATATTCGGCCCGGTTCACACGTATGAAATTGTTGGTGAAGGCGATCGCCAGTGCAAGACCCTCCGCGGTGGTTGTGTCGAACACCAACCGGTGCTTGCCGGGCAGTTTGTCCAGCCAGTCGTCTTTATCGTGACGCGCCGGCTCGAAAACGCGCGCTGCTGCCGCTGATTTTTCCTGGGCCATGGCGACGCCGCCGACGGCCAGGGCCGCAAGCGAGGCTGCGCCGGCGTTGAGGCGAGCGAGAAAGGAACGCCGTTCCGGGGATGACGGGGAGTGTGTGCTCATGCGGACATATTAACACGTTGACTCACAGGCTGAGGCCTGTGCCACCCCTTACTGTCGCGCCGTCACGGGGGCGAACTTCTGGATGCGCTTGGCCTGCTCCACCTCGCCCGTGAAGATGTTTCCCTTCGAGTCCATGCCGATGGCGTTGATCCAGTGGAACTGGCCGGCGTACTTGCCGTTGCCGCCGAACGAGCCCAGCGTTTTGCCGCTTTGGCGGTCGAGAATCCAGACCCGGTTGTTGGTGCCGTCGGCCACATACATGTATTTCTGCTGCGGGTCCTTGGAGAAGATCATTTTGTAGGTGGTTCCGCAGGGAGGCATCTTCGTGTTCGGCGGAAGACCGCCGCAATCCGGACCGCGCGAGGGCGTGTTGGGCGCGACGTAGAAATCCTTCACCCACTTGCCTTGCTTGGTGTAGACCGAAATGCGGTCCTGGCCGCGCTCGCCGACATAGACCAGCCCGTCCTTGTCAAACTCCGCGAAGTGCAGATCGGGCACGAAGTTCTTCTCCTCCGGCGGCGGGCCGCCATTCCATTGATAGGGCGGAATGGGGTCGTTGGAAATTTCGCTCAGAGGCATGCCGTGACCGCCCCAGCCGCGCTTGAACGCGCCGGTATCCATGTCGTAGACCAGGACACGCTTCCAGTTGATGATGTAAAGTTCGCGCGCGTCCTCGTCGAGGTTGAAGCGTCCCTTGGAGACGAGAATGTCGGTCTGCTGATTGTTCTCCTTGAGCGGAGGCGAGCCCTTCGGCGGGCGGTGGTCGAAGTCCCACAGCAGCTTGCCGTCGCGCGAGAACTTGAGGATGCTGTCCTGCGGGGCGGTTCCGCCGATCCAGACATTACCCTGGCGGTCGGCGATGATGGTCTGCAACGCGGTGGGCCACAGAGGATGAAATCCCGGGCCTCCCCAGGCGCTGACCACGTTGCCTTCCGGATCGAGCTCGATGGCTTCCGGTCCGCGGACGCAGCAGTCGATCCGCGGCGGGTTCCCGTCGCCGCCGATTTCATCGCCATCGGCGTTGGCGCCGCGATTGAGGAACCAGACGTGGTCGTTCTTGGCTTCCACATAGAGGCCCGTCACCTGCTGCATGCTCCATCGATTGGGCAAGGGCTTGGGCCAGAACGGATCCACTTTGAACATGGGCGCGCCCTTGGCGTCGATGGCCTGAGCGGCGGCTTGCGCGCGCGGCTGGGTTTTCTTCTTTTGCGCGACCAGGCGCTCTCCCGAAAACGCGGCGAGCGCGAACAGAAAACCGATAGCGGCCGCCAGCCGGCGTGCTTCCTTGGTCATGTTCATGTTCCTCCCCATGGCGCTACGCTACCACAGTTGCTGACCGAAAACCCTGCCCTCACGGGCAGGGCTGGCGTATAATCGCAACGTGCGCGCCGCCTTCGTATTTGTGGTCGCCTCCGCTTCCGCCCAGTGGATCCAATACCCGACCGCCGGTGTTCCGCGAACGCCCGACGGGAAACCGAATCTGTCGGCGCCCGCGCCGCGAACCGCCGACGGCAAACCGGACTTCTCGGGGATGTGGGAGATGGAGGCAAACCGTCCGTGCCCGAAGGAAGGATGCGCCGACCAGCGGGCTTCCAACGAGTTCATCAACATTGGCTCGTCTCTGAAGGACGGCCTGCCGCTGCGGCCGGCGGCGGTCGAATTACTGAAATCGCGGGCCCCGGAGAAGCGCGACAACGATCCGCTGGCTCACTGCCTGCCGATCGGGCCGGTGCGACTGCACACGTTTACGGGATTCAAGAAAATCGTGCAAGCTCCGGGACTGCTGGCGCTGATCTACGAGTACAACGCCAGCTACCGGCAGATCATGACCGACGGACGGCCTCTTCCGGCAGACCCAAACCCGTCCTGGAACGGTTATTCGAGCGGCAGGTGGGAAGGGGACACGCTGGTGGTCGAGACCACGGGGTTTGTCGACGGCGTGTGGCTCGATATTTCCGGCACCCCGAGCAGCGACGCCTTGCGAATCACGGAGCGATTCCGGCGGGTGAATTTCGGGAATCTGGAGATCGAGCTGACGGTCGACGATCCGAAAACGTACACCAAGCCGTGGACGATCACGTTGAAGCAGACGATCAAGCTCGACTCGGATCTGCTGGACTACATTTGTCTGGAGAACGAGAGGGATTTGAAGCATCTGGTGGTGAAATAGACCCGCATGTCGGTTTTAACACGCTCGAGACTGAGATGCTGGCCGGTGCTGCCCCAGGAAAGACCCTGCACTTCGGAGGATCACAAGTTGGCGGCTTATGATAAACTAACTCGAAACCGGCAGTCAAAATGGGAATCCCGATAGGATGTGACCGATCAACGATGGCCAAAATCGGAAGTGTCGACTATCAGCAGGAAACCTCGAATTCAACTCCGCCGAGCAGGCCTCCACCCGAGTGCGCGGGCCGCGCAGGCGGTTTAACGAGTCACCGGATCCCTGTGACCCACGGAGATTCCGGAAGGACCACAAATAAAGGCTAGCGCTGTGAAAAAAACGAATCCTCGTCCAACGAAAGTTCGAGAAAACGTCTCCATCGCCAGGCAACTAAAGATTGAGGCCGAGCGGCTCTCGGATCGGCTCCAGGGAGAAAAGGAAGAGTGTGGTGGCGAGTGTTCAGGCATCGGAGCTGCCGCTTGGGATGTTGAAGGGTCTTGTCCGGATGATTGCAAGAGTACTCCCGTTCCTGCGGCGGTAAAGAAGGAAGCCTGTGCGAACGCCCACGCCGCTGCATGCAAAAAATGCTTCAGGGATGGCGGGGAGGATTGTGTGTGCCGAGATGGTCGCTGCAATCAATTCGGAGATGTAAGTTGTAGCACACACACGCACACAAATGGCACGAAATACTGCATCTTTACGGTGGCTTTCGAGTACAAAGGAACTTGCAAGAAGGTAAAGAACGCTTAGAGGTCCGCATAAATCGGACGCAAGGCGGTTCCGCTGCGGTATTGCTGAATCGCGTTGTAAGTTCGCTCCCCGTTGGCGGCAGTGTTGGATGCGCAAGAGATCGCAGCTTCTTCGACCTGAGAGATCCTTCACGGATACCAGCGAATCGCCGGTAGAAGCCCTTTACGGCAGCCGGACCACCCCGTCGACCATCCAGCAGCCAAGACAGACGCCGCCCTTTTGCCGCGAAAGAATGAACCGGAAAGCGGCGGGCTGGCCGCCCGGGACCGGTATCCGGACGGTCTGGACGGCGCGATTGTCGCGGATTTCGATGGGGCTGAACTCGGCGGCCTGGCCGCTGAGCAGCGGCGCGGAGTCTTCGCTCCTGACTATCGCCAGAAAGCGCCCGTAGGGTCCGACGGCGGCATGGTTGGCCGGGGAGGCGAACTGATAGGCCGTAAAGACGCCGGCGTTGGGGATCGGCGAGTTGTTGTGGCGAAGAGCTTCCACTACAGCCTGAACCACTTGCCCGGGTCCGAGATCGGGACTCGGGCGCGAAGCGCACCAGGCCGCCTGGAGAAGCACGAGGCACAGCCCCGCGAGTCTCATGAATTGAGCACCCGCAAGATGGTGACCAGGTTCCAGACCACCAGCGCGGCGTACCAATAGTTGATATATCGAATGAGCACGCGCCGGTTGAGCAGCAGACACAGCCCCGCCAGGGTCGCGGCGAATATTTTCGAGACGATCAAACCCTTTACCGGCCCCAATTCGACCAGCACGCGGACGAAAGGGCTCGCCTCTGCGCTGCCGAGGCTGAGTCCAACCAGGGTCGAGAGGATATCCAGCAACTGCAGGTACAGGAATACCTCGATCAGCAGTCTTCCGGGTTCTGTTCTGGGTTCTGCATCCACACTCATCCGATGCGTTCCGGGTCTATGTCTGACTGAGCGCCGGCATGGTCAAGAACGCATGCATGACGTGCCAGAACACCTGGCGATTGAGGCCGAGCACGACCGAATGCGCCATTCCCGGCAGGATCACGAACTGGCGATCGCCATTGGGGAGCTGCCGATAGAAATCGGCGATATCGTCGACGGTGGCGATGCCGTCGTATTCGCCGCGAACCAACAGCACCGGCGACAGCACCTTGGTGGGGTCGACCAGGGGCAGCTTGGAGGTCATGTCGAGGTACGTGCCGGTGGGCACCTGATCGCCGAACTTGAGCTCGAGGTCGGCCAGGTATTCTCCCAGGGCCGTATCGGAAGTGCCCGGTTTGTCGCGGGTGAAGATGCTGCGGATCATGGCGCGGTCGCGCAGGCGGCGGTTGTGGGTGCGGTAATAGTCGAGCTGCTTGCCGCGCTCGGCCAGCGTGGGCGAGTTATCGCCCTTATAGGTGAACGCTCCCAGGACCAGCCGGTCCACGCGGTCCGGTTGCACCATGGCGTAGGCGCCGGCCCGGATCGCACCGGAGGATTCGCCCATGATGTGGACCTTCTTACGTCCGGTCTCACGCACGATCAGGTCGATGCCGGCCTTGAGGTCCTCGACGCCGCTGGCGATATCGGAATTGCCCTCGGTCTGGCTGGACCGGCCGTAGTTCTCGTGGTCCATGGTCCAGACGTCGAAGCCGCGCTGGGCGAAGACGTTCATCACGGAGTATTCGCCATGGCCGGGAACCGTAAGATCGAAGCTGGTGCGGGACGAATTGGAGGAGCCGTGCACCAGGAGCAGACCCGGCAGCGGAGCCTCGCCGGCCTTCGGAGCGCCAACGCGCTTGCGCCACATGTTGAGCGAGACGTTGCCCTTCTTGGCCCAGTACTCGTTGCTCCAGATCTTGGAGGAAGCTCCGGCCTTGGTGGTGGCGGCCTGGGCCGCGCCCGCCAGCAATCCGGCGCCCGCGCCGGCGATGATCCCGCGCCGCGACGGAGCCTTATGGTCTTGCGTCATGTGTTTCGCCTCCCGGAAAAAGTGATTTGCGCTCTTAAATTATACTCTTGTCAGCCGGGCGGCTTTCCCCTATACTAGGTCGATCATGCCACGGAGCGCACATGACTAGGTTGTCACTGTTGATCCTTTTGGGTTCCCTCGCATCGGCTCAGGCACCTCCCGACCTCGACAAACGGCTCGCCGATCTCGAGAAAGCCGTCAAATCCGCTCAAAGCGCCGGCGATAACGCCTGGATGCTGACCAGCGCAGCCCTGGTATTGATGATGACCGGGCCCGGACTCGCCCTGTTCTACGGCGGCCTGGTGCGCCGCAAGAACGTGCTCAGCACCATGATGCACAGCTTCGTCCTGATGGGCCTGGTCACGGTGCTGTGGGCGATTGTCGGCTACAGCATGTCTTTCGGAGACTGGCTCCCGTTCGTGGGAGGCGGACAATACGTGTTCCTCAACGGCGTGGGGGCGGCGCCGAACCCGGACTACGCGCCTACCATCCCGCACGCGACCTATATGGTCTACCAGCTCATGTTCGCCATCATCACGCCGGCGCTGATTTCGGGCGCGTTTGCCGAGCGCGTCAAGTTTTCGGCGATGCTGCTGTTCATGACGCTGTGGACGCTGGTGGTTTACTTTCCGCTGGCGCACATGGTGTGGGGCAAGAACGGTTTCCTCAACTCCTCGCTGGGCGGAGTATTCCCGGCGTTCGATTTCGCCGGCGGGACGGTAGTGCATATCTCGTCGGGGGTTTCGGCGCTGGTGTTTGCGCTGTACCTGGGACACCGCAAGGGGTACAAGGTCGAGCCGATGAGGCCGCACAGCATCGTGCTGAGCACAGTGGGCGCGTGCCTGCTGTGGGTGGGGTGGTTCGGCTTCAACGCCGGTAGCGCGGTGGCCGCCTCGGCTCTGGCGACCAGCGCGTTCATCGCCACGCATTTCGCGACGGCGGCGGCGGCGCTCGGATGGATGGGCGCCGAGTGGATCGGCAAGGGCAAGCCCAGCATGCTGGGCGGAATTTCCGGAGCGGTGGCGGGACTGGTGGCCATCACGCCGGCTTCCGGATTCGTGAAACCCTTCCCGGCGCTGCTGATCGGCCTGGCCGCGGGCGTGGTGTGCTACACGATGGTGACTGCGGTGAAGGACAAGTTCAACTACGACGATTCGCTCGACGCCTTCGGAGTGCACGGCGCCGGCGGCACGCTCGGAGCGCTGTTGACCGGTGTTTTCGCCACCAAGGAAATCAACGACCTTCGAATGGGAATGCCGATGGGCTGGGTGGACGGCTACGCGGGCCAGATGATCAACCAGCTCATGGCGGTCCTGATTGCCTGGGGACTGGCGGCGGTCGGCACCTACGTTATTCTGAAGGTGTGCGATGCTGTGATTGGAATCCGGGCCGATGAGCAGCAGGAAGTCGAGGGCCTCGACCTGAGCATGCATGGAGAAGAAGGATACAGTTTCGAGGCCTGAGGACAGTCTCTATGAAGAAGATTGAAGCCATCATCCAGCCGCACAAGCTCGAAGAAGTCAAGGAAGCGCTCAAGGGCATCGGCATCGACGGCATGACCATCCTGGAGGTGCGCGGTCACGGACGCCAGAAGGGCCACAAGGAGGTCTACCGCGGGATGGAGTACCAGGTGGACCTGCTGCCCAAGGTCAAGCTGGAGATGGTGGTGGCCGACGCACGCTCGGAAGAGGTGATCCGGGCGCTGGTGGCGGCGGCGCGTTCCGGCAAGATCGGCGACGGCAAGGTTTTCGTTTCGGACGTGGCGGAGGCGATCCGCATCCGCAACGACGATCGGGGTGAATCGGCTCTGTGAGCGGGGCGGCTGTCCTCGTTCTTCCTTCTCCGGAGGCGGTTCGCAGGACACTTGCCGCGCGCAGCGCCGAGGCCGAGAAGCTGGCCGTTCGCGCCTATTCGCAAACCCTGGAGCCGCGGTTTCCTCACGGCATGGCTCTGACCGCGGTGGGCGGTTTCGGCCGCCAGGAGCTGTTTCCCTACGCCGAGGTCGAGCTGGCGCTGCTGTTCGAATCCGCGAGCCGGAGGGAGCCCGCTCGGGAGGCTGTGTCCGCCTTTCTGGAAGCGTTGCGGGATTCCGGGCTGCGGCCCCACCACTCCATTCACACCGTAGCCGAGTGTGTCGCCGAAGGCGAGGACAACGCCGAGCTGACCGTGGGTTTGCTCGACCGGCGCTTTCTGGCGGGCGAGCCCGCGGTCTTTCAGGATCTCAACCAGCGCTTTGACGCCTCCCTGGCCAGGCGTGCCGGCGCGGTCGCGCGGCAGCTTGCCGGTCTTTCAGAAGCCCGCCACGCCAGGTTTCAGAACACCATCTACCATCTGGAGCCGAACCTCCAGGACACTCCCGGCGGCCTGCGCGACTTGCAAACGGTGCGATGGCTTGCGGCTCTCGATCCGAAAGCTCCGGTTCGCGACCTTTCGGCGGCGTTCGATTTTCTCGCGGCGCTCCGGATTCGACTGAATGAGCTCGCCGGACGCGACCAGAACGTCCTGGACTTCGCGGCGCAAGAGGCGCTGAGCGAACACCCGGCGGCGCTGATGCGCGACTACTATCGCCACGCGCGGCTCGTGCACCGGACGGTAAAGATGGCTCTCGAAGCGGTGGCGGAAACGCCGGGCACGCTCATCGGCCGGTTCCACGAATGGCGCTCGCGCCTGTCGACGTCCCAATTCACCGTATCGCGCGACAGGGTGTGGCTGCGCGAGCCGAACCGGATGCCGCAAGGCCTCAGTCTGTTCGAGTTCGTGACGCGCCACCGGTTGCGCCTGGCGCCGGATACGGTGGAACGCCTGGCCGGCTTTGCACCCGAAACCCATTGGGACGAGTGGAAGCGCCTGCTCTCGCTGCCGCGCCCCTCCTTCGGATTGCGCGCGATGCAGGAGGCGGGCACTCTGACCGCGGTGCTGCCGGCATGGCGCAACATCGACTGCCTGGTGGTGCCGGACTTCTACCATCGCTACACCGTGGACGAGCACACGCTGATCGCGATCGCTTCGCTAGAGACGATCGCCGACACCCGGCTGGCGGGCCTGCTGGAGGAAACCACGGACCTCGCGCTGGTGCGGTTCGCGCTGCTGCTGCACGATATCGGAAAGGGTTCCGGCGTCGAGCACTCCCGGGAGTCCGAGCGCATCAGCCGCATGGTGATGGAGCGGCTGGGCGCACCGGAAGCCGATCGCGCCACCGTCGAGTTCCTGGTCCGCCATCATCTGGACCTGTCCTCGGTCATGACTTCGCGCGATTTGGACGACGGGTCGACGGCACGGATGCTGGCCGAAGGCCTGGGCACGGTGGAGCGGCTCAAGCAGCTCGCCGTCATGACCTATGCCGACATCAGTGCGGTGAATCCGCAGGCGATGACGCCCTGGCGCCTGGAGCAGCTCTGGCGCGTGTACCTGCTGGCTTACGACGAGCTGACCCGGGAACTTCACACCGTGCGCATCCACGACGCGGCGGGCGTGGCTCCGGAGAAAGCGGCGTTCCTGGAAGGCCTGCCTACGCGCTACACGCGGGCGCATACGCAGGCCGAGATCGACGCGCATTTCGCGATGGCGCGGATGCTCGAATTCCAGCCCGTGGCGATGGAGATCCAGTTCGAACGCGGCCTGTACCGGCTGACGCTGCTGACCCGCGACCACCCGGCGCTGTTCGCTTCCATCGCCGGCGCCATTTCGAGCTTCGGACTGAATATCGTCAATGCCGAGGCGTTCTCCAATGCCCAGGGCGTCGTGGTCGACACCTTCACCTTCTCCGATCCTCATCGCACGCTGGAGCTGAATGCGATGGAGACCGACCGGCTGCGCGCAACGGTGCGCCGCGTCGTCGCAGGCTCCGAAGATGCCGGCGCGCTGCTGGAGGGCCGGCCAAGACCGTTTCTCCCTTCGCGCGCCGCGGGGATGGAACCCCTGGTCGCCTTCAACAACGAGGCATCGGAAACCGCTACGCTCATCGAGATCGTGGCGGCGGACCGGCCGGGCCTGCTGTACGACCTGGCGCGCACCCTTTCCTCCGCGGGCTGCGATATCGAAGTCGTGTTGATCGACACGGAAGCGCACAAGGCCCTGGACGTTTTCTACGTCACGGCGGGCGGCCAGAAGCTGAGCGGCGAGCTGGAGGGGCGGCTCAAGACCGACCTGCTGGCCGCTTGCGCGTAGGGCCGCCCCCGCTTGGCCTCCGTTGTGCTATGCTGTAGATCCGACGGCGTTCTCGAAGGCGCCGCGGTAGCCAGTTGAGTGCTGGAACGGAGGTCCGCACATGAAAGACGGAGTGGTATTGTTTTTGCTTTGCGTGATTGCGATCGGCGCAATCGCGGCGTTCGCGTTGTACATGGACCGGGTCCCGAGAGGGATCCTTCCTCAGGGCTTCGAAGCGAATCAGACGGCCGCGGAGCCGAGTCCCACGGCAGCGCCGAAGCCGCCGGTCAAGCGCAGCGTTCCCGAATCGGCGCCCCCCGCCGAACCCAATCCCACGGCATCGGCGTCTGGATCGCCAGCGGAGGTTCCGGCGGAGTCTTCGCCCGCACCCGTGCCCGTCGAAGCCGCCCCTGCCCGGCCGTTTCCTTCGGTGGCCGAGATCGCCGTCGGCGCCGAGGGAGACACGATCATGGATGCGTATGGAGATCCGGCGCTTTCCACCACGACATCGGATCACGGTCATGTTCTCGAAACGTTCGTGTACGCCCGGGATGGCATTCGGGATGTGACGGTGATTTCACTCGAGGACGGGAGGGTGTCCGCGGCCTACTCCAAGCCGAAGTCCATGTCGGCCGTGGCAGCGCCACCACCGCTGCGGCGGCGAGGCAGTTGAGCCGTCGCGGTCTCATCCAGCCCGGCTGAAGCCGTGCGGCGGTGACAAGATCGCCGGCCCCACTTCTGAGAAGATGGTTTGTTGGCGAAAATCTTGACGAGGAGAAACAGTATGCATAAGTTGACTGCGGCCGTGATCGTTTCCGGCGTATTGTTCCAGATTTCCAACGGGCAGACGCAACAGGTGCTGGACCCGGACACCCAGGCAAGAGTTTTGAGGGGATTCCAGGTCGCCCCGGTGCCGCTGAACATGGTGGGCCTGGATCCCGTTTTGGTAGGGTTGGGCAGCTACATAGTGAACGCTGTGGGCGATTGTAACGGCTGCCACTCCGCCGGTCCCGCGACGGAATACGTCAAAGGGGGAAATCCCTTTCAAGGCCAGCCCGCGACGACGAATCCGGCTACCTATCTCGGCGGTGGCCGCGACTTCGGCGCGTTTCCGGATCCAGCCGGTCCCTTTCCGCACATTGTCTCCCGCAATCTGACGCCTGACAATTCCGGGCTGCCTGTAGGCGGGGATTCGTTGTCGGAGTTTATACAGACCATTCGAACAGGCGTGGACCCGGATCACGTCCACCCGACCTGCTCTGGCAAACCCGACGGGACCTGCATTCCGCCTCCGTTCAACGGAGAGCTTCTCCTCATCATGCGCTGGCCGAATTTTAGAAACATGACGGATCGCGATTTGCAGGCCATTTACACGTACCTCAGCGCGATCCCGTGCGTAGAAGGCGGCCCCGGCGAGCCTCCCAATCGTTGCGCGCCCGGACCCAAGACGACTGCCTTAGCCGGGCCGAAGAACCTGACCGTGACAACCCGCCAGTTCCAGTTGGATGGGACGCAGTCCAAGAGCGCCGATGGCCGTCCGTTGACCTACCAGTGGACCATTCCCCAGGGCAGTCCCTCGGCCGCGATTCTGGGAGCCGCCACGGCGGCTCCGACGGTGCAATTCGGGTTGAGTCGCGGCACCTACACGTTCCAGCTCACGGTCACGGACTCTACGGGCAAGTCCGCAACCGACACCGTCATGGTGAATTACCAGGGGTTTTGAGGCGGGGGGTGAGGTGGCGCACGTTCTCAACGTGCCGTGTTCGCACTCATGCGAACACACGCGGCCGAGCCACAGCCATGCGTCCCCAGAGTGGGGACGCGGCACGCAAAGTGCGCACGCCACGCTTTGACGCGTAGCCTTTCGCACGATTCACCCGCGCAGGAACCGATCCGCCGCGTCGGCCGCTTTGCGCCCCTCGGCGATCGCCCACACCACCAGCGACTGCCCGCGGCGCGCGTCGCCGGCGGCGAACACGCCCGGAACCGAGGTCTGAAAATCGTCGGTGGCGATGTTGCCGCGCGCATCGAGCGCGACGCCCGACGTCTCCACCAGGCCGGCCCGGACGGGTCCAGTGAAACCCATCGCCAGCAGCACCAGTTCAGCGTCGAGCGTGAACTCGGTTCCGGGGATCGGCTCGAATTTCGGCGCGGGGCCCACGCGCATGGCGTGAAGCTTTTTTACATTGCCGGCCTCATCGCCGGTGAAACGAGTGGTCGCGACAGCCCATTCGCGCTGGCCGCCTTCTTCGTGCGAGCTCTCCATGCGCAGTTGCAGAGGCCACAAGGGCCACGGCGTGGACGGCGCGCGATCGGCCGGGGGCATGGGCATGATTTCGACCTGGTGCACGGAAGCGGCCTTCTGCCGGTGGGAGGTGCCGAGGCAGTCCGCACCCGTGTCGCCGCCGCCGATGATGATCACGTGCTTGCCCGTGGCGAGAATCGCCTCGGCCTCAGGCACGGTGTCGCCCGCACAGCGTTTGTTCTGCTGCGGCAGGAAATCCATCGCGAAGCGGATTCCCTTGAGCTCCCGGCCAGGCACGTTCAGATCGCGAGGATGTTCGGCGCCCATGGCGAGAACCGTCGCCTGAAACTCGTTGCGCAACTCCTCGGGCGAAGTAATATGCGTCCGGGTGAGGAACTCGACGCCTTCTCCCTCCAATTGCTCCAGGCGGCGGTCGATCCAGCGCTTCTCCATTTTGAAATCGGGGATGCCGTAGCGCAGGAGTCCGCCGATTCGGTCGGATTTTTCAAACACCGTGACCCAGTGTCCGGCGCGCGCCAGTTGCTGCGCGGCGGCGAGCCCGGCGGGGCCGCTGCCGATCACCGCGACGCGCTTGCCGCTGCGAGTTTGCGGAGGCTCCGGCCGGATCCAGCCCTGCTCGAAGGCGTGATCGATGATGGTGCGCTCGATGACTTTGATCGTGACGGGAGGCTCGTTGATCCCAAGCACGCAGGCCGCCTCGCACGGGGCGGGGCAGATGCGGCCGGTGAACTCCGGAAAATTGTTGGTGGCGTGCAGCACGCGCACGGCTTCCTGCCAGCGGTCGCGAAAGACCAGGTCGTTCCAGTCGGGAATGACGTTGTTGAGCGGGCAGCCGGTGTGGCAGAACGGGACGCCGCAATCCATGCAGCGCGCGCCCTGGCGCTGGACTTTTTCAAGAGCGAAGTCCTGGTAGATTTCGAACCAGTCGTTGACGCGCTCGGCGACGGCGCGCCGCTGGGGCAGCTCGCGCTCGTATTCGAGGAAGCCGGTGACCTTACCCATGCGCGACCGCCTGCACGCGTGGCATGCCCAGCACGCGCTTGTATTCGTGCGGGAACACTTTCACGAATTTCGGCAGCATGGTGTCCCAGTTTTCGAGAATCCAGTTGGCTCTCGGGCTCTCGGTTTCCTCCGCATGCCGCGCGATCCAGTAGCGCAGATCCTCGATGTCTTTCGAATCCTCGACCGGTTCCAGGTCGACGCTGGCGCGGTTGCAGCGCGTGCCTTGAAACTCGCCGGTTTCATCGAGCACGTAGGCGATGCCGCCGTGCATGCCCGCGGCGAAGTTCTTGCCGGTATCGGCGAGCACGATGACCAGGCCTTTGGTCATGTATTCGCAGCCGTGATCCCCCACCCCCTCCACCACGGCCGTTGCGCCGGAATTGCGCACGGCGAAGCGCTCGCCCGCGCGGCCGTTGAAAAACGCCTCGCCCGAGGTGGCGCCATACAGCACCACATTTCCGATCAAAATGTTCTGCTCCGGCAGGAACGTGGAAGCCCGCGGCGGATACACGATCAGCCTGCCGCCGGACAGCCCCTTGCCGACGTAATCGTTGGCGTCGCCTTCAAGAGACAGCGTGACGCCGCGCGCCAGAAACGCCCCGAAGCTTTGCCCGGCCGAGCCGGTGAAGGAGAAACGGATGGTGTCCGGCTCCAGACCCTCCGAGCCGTGACGCCGCGCGATCTCGCCCGAGAGCATCGCGCCCACGGTGCGGTCTACGTTGCGGATCGGCAGCTTGAATTCGACCCTGGTTCCTTGACCATTAGCCCCATGCTCAATGGCCGGGCGCGCGTAGTCGATCAGCTTCGAATCGAGCGCCTTCTCCAGGCCATGATCCTGCGCGATCATGCAGCGCCGGCCGACGCGGCTGGGAACCTGCGGATTGAACAGTAACTGCGAGAAATCGATGCCGCGGGCTTTCCAGTGATCGAGGGCCGGGCGCATCTCGATCATGTCCACGCGCCCGATCATCTCCTCCATCCGCCGGAAGCCCATTCGCGCCATCCACTGGCGCACCTGTTCGGCGATGAAGAAGAAGAAATTGATGACGTGCTCGGGCTTGCCCGTGAATTTCGCGCGCAGCACCGGATCCTGGGTGGCGATGCCGACCGGACAGGTATTGAGGTGGCACTTGCGCATCATGATGCAGCCCAGGGACACCAGCGGAGCGGTGGAGAAGCCGAACTCTTCCGCGCCGAGCAGCGCGGCGATCACCACGTCGCGGCCGGTCTGGAGCTTACCGTCGGTTTGTACGATGATGCGGCTGCGCAGGTCATTCAACACCAGCACCTGCTGCGTCTCGGCCAGGCCGAGCTCCCAGGGAATGCCGGCGTGCTTGATCGAGGTGAGCGGCGACGCGCCGGTGCCGCCCTCGAAGCCGGCGATGGTGACATGGTCCGCGCGCGCCTTGGGATTGACGTTCTTCAGGTCGTAGATCAACTGCGCCAGATCTTCGATGGAGTAAATATCGTGGTGCGGCGGCGGAGAAATCAGGCCGACGCCGGGAACCGAGTAGCGCACGCGCGCGATCACTTCATCCACTTTGTGGC
>JBGPLI010000117.1:0-18135 GCA_041486445.1 Bryobacteraceae bacterium | reverse complement strand
TTGGTATTCGTTCAGAGTTCCCAGTACTCGCAGCCACTGTTTGTCTACCGGGGTCGACTTGCGATGGGCGTAGTTCCTCACTACATAAAACATAACCTATGTTTCATGCTTTGTACAGATTATTGTTTAGCAAGCCCTTAGCAATCCGGGAGTGGGTGCGTGGTTCAATCCGTGTACGATTCTGGCCAACGGCAACCGCTTCAACTGCCAGCCCGGTCAGAGCCCGGCGTGGCAGATCGCGAAGGCAGGAACATTCGGTAATGCCGGCCGCAACATCCTGTCCGCTCCGGGCCTGTTCAATTTCGACGCCGGTGTTTCCCGCCAGTTCAAGCTGACCGAAAGATTCGCTCTTCAATTTCGCAGCGAGTTCTTCAACATCCTGAACCGCGCTAATTTCAATCTGCCGGGCCGGTCGGTGTCGAGCAGCGCGCTGGGGACCATCATTCAGGCGGCCGACCAACCCAACACGGGCGCGCAGCGCCAGATTCAGTTCGCCCTGAAGGTCGTATTCTAGACCGTTTTCCCTGTTTCCGTAAGTTTCGTCTGCTCGTAAATCTCCGCAAGGGTGAGTTGGCAGGCGATGGAGGATAGCTTGATCGTGTCTTCCGGCCGCCCCGCCGCAGTTAATAGCCACTGCTCGCCGGATTGCCGCGTGTAGAGATCGGCATGAACGCGATCTGACGCGACGAGAAGATATTCGCGCAAGGACGGAAGCGAGCGATAGTGGTCGAACTTGCGGCCGCGGTCATAGGCCTCAGTGGAGGGTGAGAGAACCTCGACGATGAGAGTGGGATTGGTAAGAGTATCCCGCTCGTCGTCTACGAACTGCGGCTCGTCGCAGACCACGACTACGTCCGGATAGGTGCAAAGACCGGAATCGCTGACTCGGACGCGCTGGTCGCTCTGGTAGACCAGACAAGGTCGCGACCGGAGCTGTGGATATAAGTGCGCAATCAGGCTAGTCACAATCAAGTTGTGGTCCGGGCGGGCCCCCGCCATAGCGAACATCTCGCCCTGGTAGTATTCGCTCTTGAATTCGGCCTTCCGCTCGATCTCTAGATACTGCTCCGGCGTGAGAAAGGTTTTGGGCTGGGTGGACATGGTCCCCAAGGATCACGTTAACACTAATGCCCCATCCCATCGGATTCCCTTTGCCCTGAAAATCGTATTCTAGGGGAATGCACTCTCGAAGAAGCTTTTTGGGGCTTGCCGCCGCCGGTCTCCTCTCCGCCGCCGACCGTGAAAAGCGCGACATGCTGGTCCGCTCCGCGCGCCCCGAAGACCTGGAGATGCCGCTGGCCGGATTCAGCGACTACATCACTCCGATCGAGCACTTCTTCGTCCGCACGCACGTCTACGTTCCGCAAGTGAATGTGAGCGATTGGCGGCTCAAGGTGGAGGGCGAAGTCGCCACGCCGCTCACGCTCACCATGGACGATTTGAAGAGGCTGCCGAGCGCCGAGCTGGTGAGCGTGGTCGAATGCGCCGGCAACGGGCGCAGTTTCTACGAACCTTCGGTTCCGGGCGCCCAATGGAACAACGGCGCGGTCGGCAACGGGCGCTGGCGCGGAGTCCGCCTGGCCGACGTGTTGAAGAAGGCCGGGATCAAGGATTCGGCGAAAGAAATCCTGTTTGACGGCGCCGACGTGCCCATCGGAACCATGGCGGATTTCCAGCGGAGCATCACACCGAAAAAGGCGCTCGACCCCAACACGCTGCTCGCCTACGAAATGAACGGCGAGACGCTGCCGGCGAAGCATGGATTCCCCCTGCGCGCGGTGGTGCCGGGATGGGCCAGCGACTCCTGGATGAAGTGGCTGACCTCGATCCGCGTGCTCGACAAGGAATTCGACGGATTCTGGATGGTCAACGCCTACCGCCACCCGGGCAAGCCGGTCGCGCCGGGAACGCTGTTGCAGCCGGAGCAGATGCGGCCGGTGACCAGTATGCGCGTCAAGAGCGTGATCTATTCTCCCGCCGACGGAGCGCAGGTGGCGCTCGGCCAGGCGGCGGCGATTCGCGGTGTGGCCTGGAGCGGCGATCAAGGTCCGGTGACGGCGGTGGATGTGAGCGTTGATGCGGGCCGGACGTGGCGTGCGGCTCGGCTCGTCGGAGAAGCGACACAATTCGGATGGCGGCAGTGGGAGTTCGCCTGGACGCCGGCGCGGGAAAGCTACTACACGGTGATGGCGCGAGCGCGCGACAAGAGCGGCGACATGCAGCCGCTCGCCGAAGAATGGAATCCGGCCGGATACCAGTGGAACGTGACGCCGCGGGTGGGCGTGGAGGCGGTCAAGGAATTGGGCGGCAGATCGCAGCCCGCGGAAAATCCCCCGCCGCGAGTCCCGCCGCCGGCCCAGTTTCGAAACGCGTGCCTCGCGTGCCATGAGGAGGACATGATCCGCCAGCAGCGCCTGACGCGCGTCCAATGGGGCCGCGAGATCGACAAGATGGTGCGCTGGGGAGCGCCGGTGAAGCCCGAGGATCGCGAGGGCTTTCTGGATTACCTGACATCAAACTTCGGTATATTTCGGCCAAAGCCATGACTACGAGACTCTTTTCTTTGAGCCTGCTCCTGTTGCTGTTCCTGTGGCCGGTGGCCGCGGCGGTGCCGGCTCCGGAGGGCCATTTCGGCCACAAGATCGGCGTCGATAACGAGCTGCTGGACTGGAACAAGGTGGTCTCCTACTTCCAGGCGCTGGAAAAATCGAGCGACCGGATCAAATTCATGGAGCTTGGCAAGACCGTGGAGGGGCGGCCGCAGATCGCGGCCGTGATCTCCTCGGCGGCGAACATCAAGAACCTCGAACACTATCGCGACCTCCAGCTCCGCCTCTCCGATCCTCGCAAGACCTCTCCGGCCGACGCTGCGCGCCTGATGGGCGAGGCCAAGGCGATCGTCATGATCACCTGCTCGATCCACGCGACCGAAGTTGCCTCGACGCACACGGCCATCGAGTTCGCCTACCGCCTGCTGACCGAAGACGGCAATCCCAAGTTCAAGGCGATTCTCGACAACGTGATCATCCTGCTCGAGCCGTCGCAGAATCCGGACGGCGTGGACATCGTGACGCGGTGGTATCGCAAGACGCGCGGCAGCAAATGGGACGGCACGTCGCCGCCCGAACTGTACCACCACTACGTCGGCCACGACGACAATCGCGACTGGTACATCTTCAGCCAGCCCGAGACGCGCAACACCGCCATGCTCGAAAACAAGTGGCATCCGCAGATCGTCTACGACGTGCACCAGATGGGCGAGAACACGGCGCGCATTTTCGTTCCGCCGTGGATGGATCCGGTGGACCCCAACATCGACCCGATTCTGGCGCAGATCTGCAACATGATCGGCACCGGAATGGCGGTGGATCTTGCGGCCGCGGGCAAGACCGGCGTCGCCATGAACGCGATGTACGATTTCTGGTCGCCGGGACGCCAGTATCAGGCCTATCATGGCGGGGCGCGCATCCTGACCGAATCGGCCAGCGCGAAGCTGGCGACGCCGATCACCATCACGCCGGAGATGATCACCGATAACGCGCTCGGCTACAATCCGCGCGAGCGGAGCTGGAACTACCTGAGTCCCTGGATGGCCGGGACGTGGCATCTGCGCGACATCATAGACTATCAGTCGATCGCCTGGGAGTCGCTGCTGTATCAGGCCGCCACACGCCGGCAGGACATGCTCCGCTATTTCTACGAAATCAACCGGCACAACGTGGAGCGGAGCGCGCCCTACGCGTTCGTGGTCCCGGCGGCGCAGCGCGATCCGGGCGCGGCCAAAAAGATGCTCGAGACGTTGGCCTTCGGCGAGACCGAGATCGAGCGCGCATCGGACCCATTCACGGCCGACGGCAAGCGGTACGCGGCCGGCAGCTACGTGATCGGAATGCACCAGCCCTTCTCGGGCTGGGCCAAGACGCTGCTCGAGCGCCAGGACTATCCGGACCTGCGGTTGTATCCGGGCGGTCCTCCGAAACGCCCCTACGATGTGACGGCGCAGACGCTTCCCATGCTGATGGGCGTCGAAGTGGCCGCGATCAAGGATTCCTTCCAGGCCGCGCTGAAGCCGGCGGCGCAGTATTCCTTCGATCTGGATCATCCGAAACCGGCCGGAGGATGGGCGGCGTCCGACGTGTATTCATGGAAAGAGGTCGCCAAGGTTTGGAAGTCCGGCAAGCCGGTCTATCGCGACGCCGCCACCGGCGATTTCTACGCGTCGGCCGCCGGCGGGCGCAAGGAGATCGCTCCGCCGCGCATCGGTGTCTACCGGAGTCACGTTCCCAGCATGGATGAGGGCTGGACGCGGTGGCTGCTCGACGATTTCGGCATCGCTCACCAGGAGCTTCTCAACACGGGAATTCAGTCTGGCAATCTGAAGCAGCGTTTCGACACGATCGTGATTCCCGACCAGTCGCGCCAGACGATTTTCCAGGGCTACCGCGAGGGCGCGATGCCGCCGGAGTATGTGGGCGGCTTGGGCGAGCGGGGTGCGGCGGCGCTCAAGGAATTCGTGGAGCAGGGAGGCACGCTGATTCTGTTCAATCACGCCGCCGACTATGCCACCGACGACCTGGGCGTGCGGGCGCGCAACGTGCTGCGCGGCGTGGAGACGAAGGAGTTCTACTCGCCCGGCTCGCTGCTGAGCGTGAAGCTCGACACGAAGAGCCCGCTCGCCTACGGCATGCCGGGCGATATCACGCTGTGGAGCGAGCAGAGCCCGGCCTGGGATGCGCCTGCGGCTCAAGTGACGGCGCGCTATCCGGACAAGGGCGTGCTCGCCTCCGGGTGGCTGCTAGGCGAGAAATATCTTGCGAACAAAGCCGCGCTGCTGGATGTGCCGGTGGGCAGCGGACGCATGATCCTTTTCGGAATGCGTCCCCAATATCGCGGGCAAAGCTATCAGAACTTCAAATTGTTCTTCAACGCGCTGGTGTATCACTAAGCTCTCCAACGCTTCGGCGGCGGCGTAGCACAGGGGAGTAAACTGGGAGTGGAGATCCGACCGCATGATGCCGATCAACGAATATGTAGAAGTTCGAAACGGCGCATATTATGCTGCCGGAACCCGTATCGGCCTGGATGTCCTGGCACGCGAGTTCAACGACGGGCGATCGCCCGAGTCGATTTTCGCAGCGTACCCCTCCATCGGTTCGTTAGGGAAGGTATACGGCATAATCACATTCATCCTTGAGCACCCGGAAGCGGTTGAAGCCTACCTGAAAGAGCAGGAACGCCGCTATGAAGAAATCAAGGCTCAAAATCCGCTTCCGCCAGACATGGTGGAGCGGTATCAGCAAGCCCGATCCACCAAGCCGCGTTGAAGATTGCGTTTCAAGCTGACGCGGACCTCAATCCTGAGATCGAGACGGGGTTGCGGCGGCGGGAACCGGCCATCGATTTTCGCGGAACAAAGGGAGTAATTCCCGACGGGACGCCTGATCCGGAGGTGCTTCGAATGGCAGCTGACGCCGGCCGGGTGCTGGTAACGCGCGATGTCGCAACAATGCCAGACCATTTCCAGCGGTTCCTTAGACATCAGGATTCTCCAGGGCTGCTCTTGATTCCGAGCAACAAGCACCTCGGATCGGTTATCGACGGCTTGTTGAGAGCGTGGTTGAGTTGGCCGGCCGAAGAAATGCGTAACCAGATTCGGTGGCTTCCCTGATTAGTGCTCCCGGCCGTCACTCGTGATCCTCAGCGCTTCGGCGGCGGCCAATAGCGCACGAAACCCTCCCGATTCGGCATTTTGACCTGCGGCAGAGACTTCGCGTCGAGCGTCGCGTCCTTTGCAACGATCCCGTCGATCGACAGAAGATAAGCCGTCAGCGAATACACTTCGTCATTGGTCAGCGATTGCGGAGAGGTGATCGGCATCGCGCGCCGGATATAGTCGAACATCGTCGTCGCCGTTGGCCAATAGCTCACCGGCGTTTTGACAGCCTTACCCGACGCGAGTGTGCCGACGCCTCCGGTGAGCTGATCCTGCGGCTTGCCCGAGCCTTGCGCTCCATGGCAGCCCTGGCATTTTTGCGTGAAGATTGCCGCTCCGGCGGAGACCGAACCGCTGCCCGCGGGGAGTCCCGCGCCGTCCGGCGCCACCGTGATATCGAGCTTCTTCACCTCGTCCGGCGTCAGCTCGCGCCCGAGGTTGGGACGCTGCTGCGCATGCAGGAACGACGCTAGGCCCAGAACCACGAGCGGCAGCGAGTGGGTGCTCTTAAACGTAGACATGTTTCACCGTCCCATCGGCTTCCACGCTCCAGGCCTGCACGCCGTTGAAATGGTAGAACTGGCCCGGCGCATACTGCGCGAGCCACTCCGCTCGAGTGGGCTGCACTTCGCCGGTCTCGTCGGTGGCGCGACTCGCCAGCACCGACGGGCGGCCGTCCCATTGCCAGGGAAGACGGAACCGGGTCACCGCCTTGGGCAGCACCGGATCGCTCAACGCCGCGAGCGCCCAGCTCTTTCCGCCGTCCGCCGAGACTTCCACCTTGGAAATCCGCCCGCCTCCGGACCATGCCAGCCCCGACACCTCGTAAAATCCGGGGCCTTTCATGGTCATTCCAAACGACGGCTTGATAATCGCGGATTTCACGGCCTGGAGAAACATGAACTGGCGCGCCTTGCCATCGGGCATCAGCTCGGTGTAATGCGACGTCTCATCCCTCGCGTTGACGGGCTCGGCGACCACCTTCAGCCGGCGCAGCCACTTTACGTTTATGTTGCCTTCAAAGCCGGGCACCAGCAGCCGCATGGGATAGCCCTGCTCGGGCCGAATGGCCTCGCCGTTCTGAAACAGCGCGATCATCACGTCGTCGATGCACTTCTCCATCGGAACGCTGCGGCTCATCGCGGCGGCGTCGGCGCCCTCGGCGACCACCCACCTGGCTCCGGCGGTGACGCCGGCTTCATCGAGAAGAGTTGACAGCCGCACCCCGGTCCATTCCGAGCAGGACAGCAGGCCGTTCAATACGCCCGCCGTGGCTTGCTGCGGCTGCGCCTGAACGAAACTGCCGCCGTTGCCGGGGCACTCGACAAAGCGGATGTGCGTCTCCATCGGGTAGCGCATGAGCGCGTCGATGGTGAAGGCCAGCGGCCGTCTCACCATGCCGTGAATCACCAGCTCGTGGCGTGCCGGGTCGATCTCGGGAACGCCGTTGTGGTGACGCTCGAAATGCAGTCCGGCGGGCGTGATGGTTCCTTCGAGCAGGTGAATCGGCGTTCGCGAAGTGCCCGTGCCGGGGCGCCCCGGCTGGGTGGCAAGGATCCGTTGCACTTTTTCCTGGGCTTTGGACGGCGTGCCGTAGGCCGTGAAGGTCCGGCCAGGTGTCTTCATCCACTCCGGCGCGTCGGCCCCGATGCTGTCGGCAGCCCGGGCAACGCCCGCGATCCCGGCTGAGGCCAGTCCGCCGCGCAGCAGCGTACGGCGGTCGAGCAGGCCGTTTCCAGCTACGCGTTCGCCCCGCAACTTCTCATGATGTTTTCCCATTCGTACCTCCATCAGACTCCAACCAGCCTTCGCTGGCCGATGGCCTCTAGAATATCACCGGATTAATGCCAACGCACTCTTCTTCGGCGCTGAGTGCGCACTGCCCATGCTGGGTAGCTGGCTGCGCGACTCCGGAACCGCGACCGTCAGGGAGCGGACAGACGCGAGAGACTAACTCCTGTCAGCCGCCTGGTAGCAAGCCATCGGGTCCCCCTGCTTATCCAGAACGTAGCGCACGGCAGCAGCGACCCTGGCTGGCGACCAAAGGTATCTGGTACTCCCGTGCCGAGCCCAGCGAACGCGCCCGTAGTGGCCCGGTGCGTCAAGATTCAACGCCCGGCTGGCGTAACTCTTGAAGGCGTTCATGATGGCTTCGGGCGCGATGGTGGCGTCCACCACGGTATGGACGTGGGTGGAACGGACGTGCGCGGCAAGCAGGTGCCAGCACTTGTAGCGGCACACCTCGCTGATGGCTTTGAGGACGATGGCGCGCTGGCCATGGTCCATTTGGTAGGGCGCCTGCTTGAGCGACGCATCCACGTGCTGGCGCAGCTTGGGGCGCGGGCCGGGCAGGCGACTGCCTGGCACGTTGTGATCGCGGTCAATCGCGCCTTGCTGTCCGGGGAGGTAGGAGCCGTAGCAGGTGAACGTGATCAGGTACGTGGCCATTGAAAAGGTAGTGGCCGCGGGCGGACTTTTCTCGCGTCTGTCCGCTCCCTGACGGTCGCGGTTCGGGCTGTGCCGCCGCTCTTGTATCGCACATCCACTCATCGCGAGTTGAGAAATGGGGAGGAAATTCATAGAATGTAGAATGTTTATTAGCCCGGCGCGACGGCAGCGATTCCGGCGGGCCGGTTTTATCTAGGTCGGCCTATTACGTTAGGCTGCGACCGACAAACGAGGGCTCGCTCATGACAGACGAAGAGTATCGTGCTTTCCTGACCGTCCTGTTCAGAAGACATGTTCAGCCGAGGCTTCCCCGTGTTCGGCGTCGATTCCATCACCACATGATGGAGGAGTGGCAGTACCACCTCGATCAGGCGGAACGGTCAGCTCGCGTGCTTCGATACATCGAGAACTATTGCGAAGACGGCGACGACGTCTACGGCACCTTCACGCTTGACCGGCTTGCCAGCGCTGTGCATGAGACGCGCTACGGGCTGGAGTTCTCCAACCGCGCGGTTGACGAATCAGGCCTCCTCGACGCGTACGAACTGCACGTGGGCGAGATTCTGTCGGGGCTTCAGCCGCACCACCTCCCCGAGATTGAGAAGGATGTACTCAGAGACATGGGGAGTCCCGATCCCGAGGCTGAACTGGCCGAACTCGTGTTCCGCGCTCGGGCCGACCGAAACCGTTCAGCGGCTATGCGCCAAGAGGTCTCGGTTCGCCAGCAGCTTCGGAACATCGAGGAGCAGGTAGCCAAGGCGGGGCAGGAGTTCGACGAGTTGAGGAAGTCGCAGGCCGAGCCCGAGCCGAAAGAGTTTCCGAAGAAGTCGCGGCGCTGGTTTAAGGGGCTTGGCCAGATCGGACAGGGCGCGGCCCTCTCGATTGCCAATGTGGCGCTGGCCGTCGGAGCAATCCACTTTCCGGTCTCACTGGAAACGCAGACTTGGGGCGTAGTTGCCTCCGTGGCAACGGGGATCGGCACAGTCTTGGGCGGAGTCGGAGATTTAAAGAATGAGTGAAACGCAGCCTAACAGCGGGTTGCTGCCGAAGGCACCCGCGATGGTGAGGCGCCGCACCAAATTCGTGCACGAGGGGCAGTACGCCGCCGAGGTCGAGGTCGAATGGATCGATTCCGAAACGGGATGGCCCCCTTATCTCTCCTTGGATGATGCCCAAAAACTGGATGAGGTCCGGGATGCGCTCCGCCGGCGCGACCTCAAGAGGGCCGGCGAACTTGGCCGCGTTTATCAGCTCACCCCTGTAGGCGAGTGAAATTCACCTCCTGCCTCCGCATTCATCCTCCGACTCGCGAACCACTTCCCGCCCCCACCCGGCGCGAGCACGCCAGCCCACATGCTACCCTCGCCGCGGAGTCCACATGTCATCTCCATGCGACAGCAAGACCACTCAGGCTGCCGAAAATCGCCCACTACAAAACGAACCCACCGCCGGCCTCCGCCTTGCTCCCATAACTCTTCTGAAATCTGCGGATTGGCACTATAGGACGGCACAGGGGCGGGTTGCCGAACGAACCCACCACGTGGCCGGCAATCGCCTCGGCCCGCCGCGCGTGGACACATCGGTGGCCGGGGTGGTAAGATGTTGCCGAACTGGAGGTTTCATGCGAGGAATGGTATTGGTTCTGGCGGCGGCGATTGCCGTCCTGATCGTGTCCGCGCCGGCGGTGGCCCATCACGGGACGGCGGCTTTCGATACTGCGAAGACCGTCACGACCACCGGCACGATTGTCGAATTCAAGTTCGCCAATCCGCACGTTCAGCTCTCCTGGGAAGTGAAAAACGATAAGGGCGAAAAGGACCTGTGGCAGGGCGAGCTGACCGCCCCTAATAAGCTGCAAAGGGCCGGATGGACCAATCAAACCTTGAAGCCGGGCGACTCGGTCACCATCTCCGGCTATGCGGTCAAGAGCGGCGCGCATACCATGTGGATCCGTAAACTCATCGGACCCGGCGGCCAAGAGCTTCCCCTGTTTGAGGAGTAACTTCCATGAAGCGCATCAACTTTGTGATTGTGCCGTTTGCGGCGCTCGTGTTCGGATGTGTTCTTTATGGTCAGGAAGCTCCTGCGAAGTCGGACCCGGCGCAGCGGCGCGATCTGACGGGCGTGTGGATGATCCGCAATCCCGCGCCGATGCGTGCCTACGCGGGCGCCACCTTCACCAAGGAAGAGCCGGAGATGACCGCCTGGGCGCAGGGCAAGTACAAGGAGGCCAAGGCGTCCAACAACGGCACGTTCACGCTCGAAACCACCAACGATCCGGTGCTCACCCGCTGCGATCCGCCCGGCGTGCCGCGCGTGTATTTCCATCCGTATCCGTTCGAGTTCGTCCAAACGCCCAAGTACACGCTGATGCTGTACGAGTACGATCACATGGTGCGCCGCATTTACACCGACGGCCGCTCAATTCCTAAGGATGTGGACCCCAGTTGGATGGGCACTTCGGTGGGGCATTGGGAGGGCGACACGACCTTCGTCGTCGAAAGCGCGGGTTTCAACGACAAGACGTGGCTCGACCGGCTGGGTCATCCGCACACCACCGAATTGCACGTGACCGAGCGGTTCCGGCGCATCGATAAAGATCACATGCAGATCGATTTCACCTTCGAAGATCCCAAGGCGCTAGCGAAACCTTGGAAATCGACGTTCTCCTTAGAGCTGCGGCCCAAGTGGGAGCTGGGCGAAATCTCCTGCTCGGGCGACTACCTGGACTTCAGCAAATTCGAGAAGTGAGCGCGAACATGAAACTGCGAACCACGTTGTTGCTGCTGGCGATCGGACTCTGCGTGCTGGCCGTGGCGGCCGAGCGCAGCGCGCCGGTGCCCATTTACAAGGTCGATCCCTTCTGGCCCAAGCCACTGCCGAACAAATGGCTCATGCAAGGGGTCCCGACCATGGTCACGGACCACGAAGATCACATTTGGGTCCTGAACCGGCCACGCGACGCGATGCCGGACGAGATCGGCGCGGCATCCAACCCGCCCCGCACGGATTGTTGCATCGCGGCGCCTGCGGTATTGGAATTCGACACGGCAGGCAACCTCATCAAGGGCTGGGGAAAGCCTGGATATACGGACGGCTGGCCGGCTATGGGAGTGGCGCGGCCGGGGCCCGGGGCCGAGCACAACATACAAGTGGACCGGCAGGGCAATGTCTGGATCTCCGGCAGCGGCCGGGGCGACAGCATTCAGAAATTCACCGGCGACGGAAAGCTTCTCTGGGATTTCGAGCATCGCGGACCGCGCCCCGCGCCGGGACAGCCGCCTCCGCCCTTGCGGCAGAACAATCAGGCGACCGACGTTTTCCCCGGCGGCATCTTCTTCTTTGATCTGGACGAGGACGCCCACGAAATCTACATCGTGGACACCAAGCGCGTCCTGGTCTACGACATGGATAACGGCGCCTTCAAGCGCGGATGGGGCGGACACGGCATTCCTCTGAGCGAGATCGACAACGATCCGACGCCTCCCTACGACACCTCAGGCAACCCGCCGGACCAGAAGCAGTTCGCGCCCGCGCTGCACTGCGTGCACTTCTCGGTGGACAACCTGGTCTACATCTGCGAGCGCGGCAGCGACCGCGTCCAGGTGTTCACCAAGCAGGGCAAGTTCGTCACCAGCTTTTTCGTGCACCCCTCGACGCCGTCGCGCGGCGCCGAGTGCGGCGGTCCCGGCAGCACCATGTTCGGGATGTGCGGAACCATCTACAACCTCACCTTCTCGCACGATCCTCAGGAGAAATACGTGCTGATCGCCGACGGGACCAACGACAAGATCTGGATCCACGACCGTCAGGACGGCAAGATGGTGGCCTCGATCGGCGATAACGGCCGCATGGCGGGCTATTTCCACTGGATCGATGCGATCGCGATGGACTCGAAGGGCAACATCTATACCGGCGAGGTGGACACCGGCAAGCGTGTGCAGAAATTCATCCTGACCAACGGAGACGGAAAGACGCGATTCCGTCCGCACGAGTGAAGTTCGCACTCACTATCGCAGGGCTGGCGCTGATGCTGCCGGCCTGGGCCCAGGACGCCGATACGGTCCTAGTGAACGGCAAGATCCTCACTGTCGACAGTCAGAACTCGACTCGCGCAGCGCTGGCAGTCCGCGGCAATCGGATCGTCGCACTCGGAAGCAGCGAGGAGATTCGCAAGCTGGCCGGTCCGCGAACGCGCGTGATCGATCTCGAGGGCCGCACGGTGATCCCCGGGCTGATCGATGCGCACATGCACGCCATCCGCGCGGGCCAGACGTTCGCCACCGAGGTGAACTGGGTCGGCACAACCTCGCTCGCCGAAGCGCTGGGACGAATCACCGAAGCCTCTCGCACCATGAAGCCCGGCGCGTGGTTAATTGTCGCGGGCGGTTGGAACGTGCAGCAGTTCAAGGAAAAGCGCCGGCCCACGCAAGCGGACTTGATCGCGGCCGCGCCTGACAATCCCGCCTACGTACAACTCGGTTACGGCTGGGCCGTGATGAATCCCGCGGGATTCAAGGCGCTCAACATCAACACCGACGCCGATCTTCCGCGTCCCGGCAAGCTTGAACGGGATGCGAGCGGCAAGCCGACCGGCGGCATCGACGGCGGCGGAGGCAATCTCGCAATCGTGGCCCTGTTCGACCGCCTTCCTCAGCCGACTTTCGAGGAGCAGGTCGCGGGCACCAAGAAATTCTTTCACGAGCTGAATCGCCTGGGCATCACCGGCGTCGGCGATCCCGGAGGGAACAACGTCAACCCGGAAGATTATCAGCCGATTTTTCAGGTGTGGCGGCAGGGACAGTTGACGGTCCGCGTGGCTTACAGCCTGTGTGGCCCGACCGCGGGCAAAGAGTTCGAGGAGCTAAAGAGTCTAACGCAGGTGCTGCCTTCGGGATTTGGCGACGACATGCTGCGCTTCAACGGCCTCGGGGAACGCGTCACCTGGGGCATGAACAACAACGACCATCCCTCGGCGGACGACAAAGACAAGTACTACGAAATCGCGAAATGGGCGGCCCAGCGCGGCATGCCCCTCACGATGCACTGGCCGAAAGACGAAGACGTCGATACGCTGCTCACGATTTTCGAGCGCGTGAACCGCGAAACGCCGATCGCGAATCTGCGATGGTCGATCGCTCACCTGGGTAACGCGTCGCCGCAAAGCCTGCGGCGGATGAAGGCGCTGGGTCTGGGCTGGACAGTCCAGAGGCCGGCGGCCGCATCCATCCAGATGGCCAAGGAGCTGGGCGTGGTGGCGGCGGAGGGAACCGATGCCCATCGCGTGGCCTCCTACAATCCGTTCACCGCGCTCGAATGGTTTGCCGGAGGCGCGGCTAACCGCGCCGAGGCTCTCCGCATGTACACGCTCAACAGCTCCTGGTTCGCGTTTGACGAAGACAAGCGAGGCTCGCTCGAACCGGGCAAGCTCGCCGACCTTGCGGTTCTCTCGAAGGACTACATGACGGCGCCGGCGGACCAAATCGGCGGCATCGAATCGCTGCTCACGATGGTCGGCGGGCGGATCGTGTATGCGGCGGGGCCGTACCAGCAGTTGGAATCCCGGCCCTAATAGCCTGTGGTGACGCTGCGCTCCCTCACGTCCTTTCCTTTCAGTTTCGCGAATCCGGTTTCGGACTCCGCTTACTGACGTGCGCGGTTCTGTTTAAGAAGGCCTTCCGAGCCGCTCAATTAACCCCCACGACGAGGAGTCCGTTTTGGGTCCCGTAACGGCCGGGTCCGGTCCTCTACCGGCTAGATACGCCACACTCACACGTCGCAGGCCAGGACCTAGGATGACCCGTTCGGTGGGATCGGCCCTCTGACGGAGCGAGCGCTCGATCTCCTCGATTACAAGTTACGGCCAGCGGAGGGCGTCGCGGTGCGGCTGGAGGGGGTAAGTGGAAGAGGGGCTTGGAGAAGAAGATTTCGATGTTGCCGTGATCGGGGATTCACGACGGCGTTTGCGCGTCAGCGAACAACGGAATTGTGCCCTTGACAAACCCCAGCACTGGGCCTTAGGGATGAACGGCGTATTTCGGCAATCCACAATGAACGCTTTCTTTGGCGAGAAAGCCCTTGTTGTACCACCACTTCGCTGAAAACCACTTTCGGCACCTTGGGCATCGCCAAATATTGACGCGAACGCCCGTAATCGCGAACGCTGCCATCCAAGCCAGGGCGACCGTGAGCATTAAATCAGGCAACCCGAGAGATTTCTGGCCTTCCTGTACCTCCGCCAGTCTTCGGTGTAATCTTCCGCCAAGGAGGATTCCTTAACGCTAGTTGCTCTTTGCGGATCGCTGCGCTTTCGGCATCGTCTGCTTCTTCTTTGCCTATCGGTACTTCAGCGGATATAGAGAGAGTCTCTTCATGGCGTATTAGAGGCCGGAGAACAGGATTGACTTTCGCCACAGGCTGCCGATCACTGTCCCACAATCTTGAACTTCTGAATCCGCCGGCCGCGGTTCTCCGCCAAATAGATGTTGCCCTTGGAGTCCACCGCCATGCCGTGGGCCTGATCGAATTCGCCCGCATAGCGCCCCACGCGGCCGAAACTCGACAGCATCTTGCCGCTCTCGCGGTCCAGGATGCGGACCTGAGCGGTGTTCTGGTCGAGCACGTACATGAGTCTTTGATTGGCGTCATGAGAGAAATCGATGGTCACCACTGAGCCGCCGCTCTCCTTGCGTTTCCCGTCGGCCGGCGGCGTGAGGGGTTCCCAGGGGACCTCGATGTTCTTACGGAAGTTGCCCATCTTGTCGTACACCTGAATCCGCGATCCCTGCCGGTTGCAAACGTAGACCAGCCCGTCGTTGGCGACGATCATGCAATGCACCGACTGCATGCCTTCGGGCAGCCACTGGCGCAGAAACTTGCCGGTGGAATCCATCACCGCGACGCGGCGGTTCACGCCCGCGCCCTCGCCATCGGAAACGTACACGTCGCCGTTGCCGCGATCGACAAAGATGCTGGAGGGCATGAAGAACACTGCCGCGGCGGAATTCAAAGGCTTGCCCTTGGCGGTGCCGTCGGAGGAATCGTAGATGCCCTTCTTTCCGATCTGCAACAGCAGCTTGCTTCCGTCGTGCGTGTATTTCTGGACCATGCCGGCCGGGGCGCTGGCGATCCAGATATTGTTGTCCTTATCGGCGTGGCAACTGTGGAGGCGCGGCTCGAGAAGATTCGCATCGCCCCAGGAGTTGACCACGTTGCCCGCGGGATCGATCTCGATGATCGGCGGCGCCATGCGCCCGGCGTTCAGCTCTCCTTCGATGACGTCCTGCCGGTTCAAGATGAACACGTGGTCCTGGGCGTCGACGCAGGTTCCGCCCAGCCCGCCGATGACCCATTTCTCCGGGAAGGGTTTGGGCCAGGAGGCATCGACTTCGTACTTGGGCGCAGTCTGGGCCCGCAGAGCGATCGCCAGGACCGCGAATACCGCCGCTTTGAAGAAAAGGTTTGTTCTCATGTTCGCCTCACGCGCTTTGTCCATTGTAGAGGAGTTGGCGCCGAAAGGGGACGAGTGGCGCACGTACTCGTGCGTGCCGCGGCGCCATCTTGCCGACACCCGGCCCCAGGGTGTCGAGATGAGTCTCGACACGGCACGCACGAGTACGTGCGCCACACAGACGAATTCGAGGAGATCTCCCAAGCCGCTTTAGCACCTCGCGGCCGAGGTTCCGTTTCTTAACCCGCAACGGAGAGGCACCGGCCTTGTGCCGGCAACACCCATCGCACGCAGGCCCGCAACAGTGTATCTAGAAAACTGCTCCTGGCCGGTTGGGCCCTCCGATGAGAGAGCGCGTCAACTCCTTCCTGCTTTCACGATAGGGGATGGAGAAAAAATCGCTGGCGAGGAAAAGCGCGAAGTGGCAGAGCCGCAAGAAGAAACAGCCGGCGGAATCGCGGTGACAAGCCGAAGGGAAGAAATCCGGGTGGACATCTCGGGAGCGCAGCGAGCCGCTTATTTCTGACCGCCCCCAGAAAAAAATTCCTAAGGTCTCATCCCTAGCTGGAGCACATCATGGAAGCGCCGAGTCCCGTCGATCAGTCACATACGAGCAGTGGACGATACGATCTCTTTGGCCACCGAAATGCAGAAAGCCACCTTTACTAGCTGCTAAAGACCGAAACCACCCGGAGGATCATGATGCGGACAACTCTGGCGAACGCCACGAAAGCTCTTGCGATCGCTCTGTTGATTTCCGGCGCTGCCATTCCCGCAGCCGCCCAGCTCGCAAACGTCAAAACGGTTTTCATCATCCTGATGGAGAACCACAACTGGTCGCAGATCAAAGGCAGCGCGTCCGCCCCGTACATCAACAACACTCTACTGCCGATGGCTTCACACGCGGAGCAGTATTTCAATCCGCCCGGCATCCATCCCAGCTTGCCGAATTACCTCTGGCTCGAAGCGGGAACCAATTTCGGAATCGCCAACGATAACGATCCGTCAGCGAATCACCAGAGCACCACCGCGCATTTCGTTACGCAGCTCGCGAGCGCAGGCGTGTCCTGGAAGGCGTACCAGGAAGACATCAGCGGAACCACCTGCCCGCTTACGTCTGTCGCCAAGTACGCTCCCAAGCACAATCCGTTTGTCTATTTCGACGACGTCACCAACGTCAACAACCCTAATTCCGCGTTTTGCATCGCTCATGTACGCCCCTATACCGACTTCGCCACGGATTTGACCAACAATACGGTGGCACAATACGCATTCATCACTCCCAACCTATGCGACGACATGCACGATTCATGCGCCCCTCTGAACGATCCCATCAAGCAGGGGGACACATGGCTCTCGAACGAGGTCCCGAAGATCCTGAATTCCACCGCATATCGGAACGGGGGCGCTCTGTTCATTACCTGGGATGAGGGAGTGGGCGGCGACGGCCCCATCGGGATGATTGTGATCTCGCAGTTCGCCAAGGGCGGAGGCTATTCCAACTCGATTCACTACACGCACGGTTCGGCGCTGCGAACCTTTGAAGAGATCTTTGGCGTTCCTTTGCTCCGGGATGCAGCCGTGCAAACCGATCTCGAGGACCTCTTCGCGTCTGCGTCGCTGCCACCGGCGCCCACAGGTCTGACGGCGACAGCGGGCGACAGCCAGGTCTCGCTCACATGGACGGCCGCCGGCGGCGCCAGCAGTTACAACCTGAAGCGCGGCACCGCACCGGGCGGTCCGTATCCCAACGTCTTCAGCGTCACCGCAAATCAGTTCACCGACACCGGGCTTGTCAACGGGACGACTTACTACTATGTGGTCTCTGCGGTGAATTCGGCCGGTGAGGGGCCCAACTCCACCGAGGTCAATGCGATTCCGCATCCGAGTCCGCCGCCGGCGCCGGCGAACCTGACAGCGACCGGCGGCAATAACCAGGTGACGCTCTCCTGGACCGCGGCTTCGGGCGCCGTCAGCTACAACCTGAAACGGTCCACTGTCAACGGCGGTCCGTATGCGACAGTTCAGGGCGGCATCACGATCACCAGCCCAGTCGACAACCAGGTGACCAACGGAACGACGTATTACTACGTCGTGTCCGGCGTGAACGGAGCTGGTGAAGGCCCGAATTCCAACCAAGCCAGCGCAACACCGTCGGCGACCCTGGTCCCGGTTTATCAGGTGAACGCGGGAGGAGCGGCAGTCAGCCCCTACCAGCCGGACGCATTCTTCAACGGAGGTCACACCGCGTCAACCGCATCGTCCATCGATTCCAGCGCGGTCACGAATCCCGCCCCGGCTGCCGTTTATCAGACGTGGCGCGAAACTTCCAAGAAGGCGCCTGCGTTCAGCTACACCTTGCCAGGCCTAACCCCTGGCGCATCCTACACCGTGCGGCTCCACTTCGCGGAGAATTCCTTGTCGCGAATCGGCGCGCGAAAATTCAGCGTCACGATCAACGGAGCGCAGGTGCTTTCGAGCTTCGACGTCCTCGCCACCGCTGGAGCGGAGAACAAGGCACTCG
>JBGPLI010000116.1:0-18159 GCA_041486445.1 Bryobacteraceae bacterium | reverse complement strand
GCATGTCGCAACAGGCCTTCGAGCGGACCATGGCGCTCATCACGCCGACGACCAGCTACGACGGCTTCAAAACGGTGGACATCGTCGTCGAAGCGGTCTTCGAGAACATGGACTTGAAGAAGCAGACGTTCGCCGAGCTCGGGACGGTGACCCGCCCGGACTGCGTGCTGGCGTCCAACACGTCCACGCTCGATATCGACGGGATCGCCTCGGCGACCTCACGTCCGCACATGGTGCTCGGACTCCACTTTTTCAGCCCTGCGAACGTGATGCGGCTGCTCGAAATCGTGCGCGGCAAGGCGACCGATAAACGCGTGCTCGCCACCGCGATGGCGCTGGCGAAGCAACTGGGCAAGATGGGTGTGCTGGTGGGCAACTGCCGCGGCTTCGTCGGCAATCGCATGTTTTTCCCGTACATGCAGGAGGCGCAATACCTGGCCGAGGAAGGCGCGACGCCGCGCCAGGTGGACGCCGCTCTGCACGAATGGGGCATGGCGATGGGAATTTTCGCCGTGGACGACATGGCCGGAATCGATGTCGCGTGGCGCGCCCACCAGGAGCACAAGCACGCCGACAAGCCCGGCGCGCGCAGGCCTCTGGTGCTCGACAAGCTCTACGAAATGGGCCGCTACGGGCAGAAGACCGGCGCCGGCTGGTATCGCTACGATGAAAATCGCAAAGCCACCCCGGACCCCGAAGTCGAGGCGCTGATCGAGAAGATGGCGGCCGAGGCGGGCATCCGGCGGCGCGCCATCGGCAATGACGAGATCGTCGAGCGCTGCCTCTACATCATGATCAACGAGGGCGCGCGTATCCTCGAGGAAGGTTACGCGCTGCGCGCCTCCGATATCGACATCGTTTATCTGAACGGTTACGGATTCCCCGCCTCTCGCGGCGGTCCGATGTTCTACGCCGATACGGTGGGCCTGAAGAAGGTCCGCGATCGCGTCCGTGAGTTCCACCGCGAGCACGGCGAGCGCTGGGAGCCGGCGCCGCTGCTCGAGCGGCTGGCCGAGCGGGACGGCACCTTCAACGATCTCACTTAGGAAAGTGCTTCATGTCCTGCTCGTTCTCCGCGCCGTCAGCCGGCCTTTTGGGGTCGCCGTCGGTGCGCCTGTTCCTCGCTTAGCGCCTGTTCCAGTAAAGTTTTGATTACTGCTTGCCGGCTGATGTTGAGGCGCGCGGCCCGCTCATCGAGCTGTCGCAGCATCCCCTGAGTCAGATCCACGTTCACGCGGTGGATCGGTCTGACTACTGTGAACCTTCTCGTAAAGTACGAAGAAATGTCTTCCCCGCGAGAGGCCATCTCCGCAAGTTCGTCGGCAGTTGGTGTTTTCGCTGTCGTGAGATTCTTCCTAGACGTTCTTGGCATAGCTTTGCTCCTCTTCTTTCGTCGCCTTCCAAACCGTGACGAGGTGATGGGATTCGCCCCCGGCATCGTGCCGAATCTCGAAAATGACGGAACATAACCGGCCCCGGGACCAACCAATCGCGCGAAACTGTTGCGGATCGTCATTCTTCTGGTCGACGATGTAGGTCTGATCGAATATGTCTTGCGCCTCTTTCAAGCTGACGCCATGTTTTCTCTTGACGCTCCGGCTCTTCTCTTTGTCGAACTCGAAGCGCATCGTTGTATATAACTGTTATATCATCGCCCGGGCCACGTCGCGCGCGGCTCCCGCACCTTCATTCGGCCCGGTTACCCGGTTGCCCGGTTTCCCCGCTTGCCTCCCGGACTCCCAGGTCGTAAGATAGAGACTGCATGAATCCACGCTGCCGCTCGCGAATCGCCGGCGCCGCCATGGCTTTCCTGCTGGCGATGCCGGTGTGGGCACAAGCGCCCGCGCGCGGCATTCCGCGAACGCCCGACGGCAAGCCCGATTTGAACGGCGTCTGGCAGGTGTTGAACACCGCCGCAGTGGATCTCGAGGATCACAACGCGGGCCTGCGCGCGCCCGCGGGCCTGGGCGTGGTCGAGGGAGGCGAGATTCCCTACCAGCCGTCTGCGCTCGCCAGGAAGAGGGAAAATTTTCAGCGCCGGGAAACCAACGATCCGGCCGAGGCCGCCTGCTACCTGCCCGGCGTGCCCCGCGCCACCTACATGCCGTTCCCATTTGAGATCATCCAGAACCCTCGGGAGACGACCATCTCCTACGAGTTCGACCATGCGAGGCGGAGCATTTTCACCGACGGCTCGAAGCACCCCGACGGCTTCCCGGATTTCTGGATGGGCGATTCGCGCGGCCGGTGGGAAGGCGACACGCTGGTGGTCGACGTGACCAATCTCGATGAGCGCACCTGGCTCGATCATGCCGGCAACCACCACAGCGACGCCCTGCACGTGGTGGAGCGCTACACCCTGGCCGATGCCGGCCACATCCTCTACGAAGCCACGCTCGAAGATCCGAAAGTGTTCAGCAGACCCTGGAAAATTTCCATGCCGCTCTACCGCCGCATGGAGAACAATGTCAAAATTCTTGAATATGAGTGCGTGCAGTACATTCAGGAACAGAAATACGGCAACGCGAAGCCCGTAGGAGCCAAACCATGAGACCCATATTGAACCTCATCGTAGCCGCAAGCATACTGGCGGTCGTAACTCTGCCGGCGATGCTCCAAGCCCAGGACACCGGCGCGAAATGGACCCCCGCCCGCACCGCGGACGGGCATCCCGACATGACCGGCATGTGGGCCCGCCGCGGAGTGAACTTCGGCGAGGCCAATGCCCCCAAGTCCCCGCTCGGCGAGTTCGGGCAAACGGGCCAGCCCTACCCCACGATTTTCATGACCGGCGTGATCACCGCGCAGTCCGCCGCTGCGGCCAACCGGCCCGCGGGCATCGTCGATCCTGCCAACCGCGTGCTGCCGTGGCGTCCGGAAGCCGACGCCGCCAGGCGGGAATTTATCAATCAGATGATCCCGCCCGCGTCTCTCAAATACGTCGAGGCATCGGCGCGCTGCACACAGCCGGGACCGGTGCAGGGCGACGACCGGCATCCCTACCAGATCGTGCAGCGCCCCGGATCGTTCGTTCTGATGTACGAATACAGCCATGTCACGCGCGCGATTCCCACCGACGGGCGTCCGCATGTGGGCAAGAAGATCCGGCTGTATATGGGGGACTCCGTCGGCCGGTGGGAAGGCGACACGCTGGTGGTGGACACCACAAATTTCAATGACAAAACCTCGTTTTCCCAGACCGTGCCGTTTCACAGCGAAGATCTGCACACGACCGAGCGATTCACCTTGATCGATCCCTATGTCATCGACTACCAGCTCACCGTCGAAGACCCCAAGCTGTTTACCGCTCCGATCCGCGTCGCCGGTTCTTTTCTGGCGGCGGCCAAGGGCAGCGAGCTGATGGAGTTTGCGTGCGCCGAGGGCAGCCAGACCCTGCCTAACATTTTCGGTTTCGGGGCGTTCCCGGCCCAGTAAAAAAGGAGATCATTTCATGCCGACCAAGCTTTGCATTATCGTTTCCGCCGCTGCCCTGCTGGCGCTTGCGCTGCCGGCTCTGGCGCATCATTCTTTCGCCGCCGAATTCGACGCCGATAAGCCCATCACCGTCAAGGGCGCCGTCACCAAGATGGACTGGGTGAATCCGCACTCCTGGATTTACGTGGACGTCAAGGGCGACAAGGGCGAAGTGGTCAACTGGCGCTTTGAGATGGGCCCCCCCAACGCGCTGCTGCGGATGGGCTGGCGCAAGGATTCGATTCCCGCCGGCACGGCCGTCGAGATCCAGGGCTATCGCGCCAAAAACGGCGAGCCCGTCGCCAACGCCAAGCAGGTGAAGCTGCCCGACGGCCGCGAGCTGTTCTCCGGCGGCTCCACACCCACGCTTCCGGGAGAAAGCAAGTAATCCCTTAGAGCAAGGCCGTCCTTCCGGTCCAGTAGCGGCATGCTACCTGGCCGGGGATGCTGGAAAGCTCGGCGTCGCTGAGGTAGCGCAGCGGTGCCGTCGCGTTCAACCGCTGGACCACTTGCGCTAACCCGGAGAGCATCGCGAGTTCCTCCGGCGTGATGGCGCTGCTCACGATCACTCCCCGTCCCTGGATCATCAGGAATCGCCGGTTCGCGTATCGTCGCTGCCACGGGTCTCCCGAATCGGGATACGGAATCGGGCGAAACAACTCCGGCGCCGTCGACTTCGTGAAAATCGCTTGGCATGGATACAGCAGCCCGCCCCCAAGGACGGCTTGAGAAATTTCGTCCGTGCCCAGCGCATGGATTCCATCGTCATCGGGCAACTCCCAGCAGGTATCTCTCGAGATTTCCCAAAGCGCCGTGTAATCCGACGGGTGCGCCTCGCGAGGAGGGATGGCCACCCGCCGCTTCAGTTCGTTCAGTAACCCTTCGATGGCTTCTGCATCTTCTCCACCGAGGACCACACCGTGGTTGCCCAGTATGAATATGTCCGTGTTCGGGCGGGCCGCAAGAGCGTGTTCGATCTCCCGGCCCAGTGGCAGACCCGACGCGACGTAGGGGATCCACTGCCAGGGCAGCCCCTCCAGAAGACGTTGCAGTCGAATCGGTGCGTCACTTCGGACGGCCCACGCGATCGTGTTCACGCAATGCACATGCAGCGCTATGCGATGGGGCAGCGCTGCGTGCAAGGCCGTTTCGAGCGATGCCCCTGGAAACTGGTCCGCTGGATCCATCTGCCGCCGCAGGCATTCCCTCACCTCCGCCAGATTCAACGGAATCAGAATATCCTCGCGCCCCGCGTCGGCCATCCACTTGCCCGACGCCTTGATCCATAGGACGCCGTCCAACTTCACCGAACAATTGCCGGTGCTCGCCTGCGTGAGCAACGGGTCGTTCCCCACGCGCCGGGCGAGATCCAGTAGCCGCTGCAATTCACACCTCGCTTTTTATCACTGCGATAGGACTCGCAATTGTTCTTCCACTGCGGGCGCGGGCGCCGCGCGCTTCGCCCGAACCTGTCCGGCCTTGACGGAAGCCTTGAAGATGGCGCCGACAGGAATGACGCCTCCCAATTTGTGCGCTGCCACGGCTGCCAAACCCATCGACGCAATGCATCCGCAGGAGCCACAGTCCGGGTTGCCTCCGAACTGGCACGGAACGATCTTGGTTTTCAGGTCCGCCGACAGCGTCTGCGTTGTGAGTGCGAACACGCACTCTTTAGGGCTTTGCGGAGGCGTGTGAAATTGCCGGATCATCCCCTCTGGCATATCCAGCTTGGGGAACTGTTTCCGCAGCGCCATCATATCCGCAATCGCATGCTCGCGCTCCTGTGGGCTGAGCATCTCTGGCAGATCGTCGCCTATTTGCGGCGTAAACAAGCTGAACCACACCTTGCGAATCTCCGCTCGCGGGGTCCAGAACTCGAGAAATTCTTGCAAGTAGCCCGGCCGTTTCATCATCTGACCGGTCACCGTACAGTGGATCGTGATGTTCTGACCTGCAATGTTCTTCAGGATCCGGTCGTAGGTTGCAGGGGAACGCCGGAGGTCGTGCTCCGGTTGGAGCCCGTCGATCGAAACCACCACGTTAAAATGGGGTAATTCCGCCCAGTCGGCCGCCAGGGGACGGAACGCGCTGGTGACCACCTGCACGTGGATTCCCCGTTTCAGCAACTGCGGAATCATCGACTCGAGCTCGCGATACCGAACCAGCGGATCGCCTCCCACCAGCGACAGATGCAGAGGTCTGATCCGGTCCACCAGCTCCAGCACACCGTCAATGAGCTCTTGGCCTTTGCGATCATTCAAGTTGCGCAAGGTCACGCCACCACCCCCCAGATGGGCATCGTCGTAGGCATAGCACCCGGGACACTGCAGCGGACATTCGCGGGTAATCTCGATGGAGAGGGAGGGGGGCTCTCCCTTGAGAATCTTGCCCCACGCACGAATCACTTCGGATGTTTTCACGAGAAATCCTGTTGTATCTATCCCTAGACCGGGACCCCAGCGGTCGCCCTGTCTACTACGATTGGAAAGAAAGCTTACGCGCGAAATGGCGCTAGCGGGGGAGACGGATCCCCGGCCTGCCCGGTGAGAATCATCCGGTCACTGGGGCGATGGGGTTCCCACGTGTCCGCGGCAACCCAACCCACCGAAAACGGATGGACCGCGGCGGGGGAATCACAACGCAGCGTCGCGGGTTCGCAGGCGCAGTCATGCGTCTGCAGGACCTTATAGGCGGCAGGATTCGGATTCACTGCGGGAGGATCCGGCCGGGCATCGAGCGTAGCGATTACCAGCAACGCGCCCAGGATCCAAACTGTGCACCAAATTGATTTCATCGACTCTTGTGCAGCTTAAGCCTATCGTAACGGATCTTCGACCCCGTGTGTGGGCATCCGTCACGGGAAGGTGACCGGAACTGCGATAAGCTGATGGAAACGCTATGCCGCTCCAGCCAGGCGACAAACTCGGCCCCTACGAGGTCCTTGCGCTGATCGGCGCGGGCGGAATGGGCGAGGTGTACCGCGCGCACGATACCAGGCTGCGGCGCGATGTGGCGCTGAAGGTGCTGCCCGCCGCGTTCGCCCACGACCCCCGAGCGCATGATGAGGTTCGAGCGCGAGGCGCGCGTGCTGGCGTCGCTGAGCCATCCCAACATCGCGCCGATTTTCGGCGTCGAGGAATCGGGCGCGACTCGCGCGCTGGTGAGGGAGCTGGTCGAGGGGCCGGCGCTGGCGGATCGCATCGCGGCCGGTGCGCTGCCGGTCGAAGAGGCGCTCGACATTGCAACAAAGATCGCCGGCGCGCTCGAATACGCGCACGACCACGGCGTGGTTCATCGGGATCTGAAGCCCGCCAACGTGAAGATCACGCCGGAGGGCGCGGTGAAGGTGCTGGATTTCGGGCTGGCGAAGGCGATCGAGGAGAGTACACAGGCTGAAGTCCGTGCTACTGACTCACCCACGCTGACCATGGGAGCGACTCGCGCGGGAGTGATCCTCGGGACGGCGGCCTACATGGCTCCCGAACAGGCCAAGGGAAAGACCGTGGACCGGCGAGCGGACATCTGGGCGTTCGGAGTGGTGTTGTTCGAGATGCTGACGGGGCGGCCTGTGTTTAGCGGCGAGACCGCGGCGGAGATCATGGCGTCGGCGATCAAGGACGATCCGAAGTTGGAGCGGCTGTCGGCCGGGACGCCTGAGGCGGTGCGCAGGCTGATCGAGCGGTGCCTCAACAAGGATCCGAAGCAGAGATTGCAGGCGATCGGAGAAGCGCGGATCGTGTTGGACAATGTGGAGCAGGGCCACGGAACGTGCGTGCCGCATGCCCCGCCTGCGCAGGTCGGGAACCCGCGCCACTGGATGTGGCCTGCTGTGGCGACGGCATTCCTGCTGGCCCTCGGCGCGCTGAGCTTCGTGCATTTCCGAGAGAAGCCGCCGGAAGAACGTGTGATGCGGACGTCGATAGCGGTTCCCGAAAATTCCGTGGTAGGCTATCTCGCGCTCTCTCCCGATGGCCGGCGACGGGCGGCCTCGCTTGTCGTCGCAGGCAACCTGGGGCTTTGGCTGCGGCCCTTGGCAACCGCACCCGGCTCGGAAGCGAATTCGATCCGGTTCGACAATCCAGAGCTCTCCCGCTGGTCTTCGGTTCGTGAGCTCCTTGACAATCCGTTGCATGAGCGTCAAGACAGTGCGCTTGTCTTGCCCCTTGGGCCTGAGGACGATGATCCCAGCGTACTGTGAGGGAGGATAGGCCCGGATGTTTCCGAAATCCAGATCCAGTGTGACCAGTACGCGACCTTCCGCGCGAAAGTGATCAGCAATCACGGTGTCATCTTCTCCCCCGAGGCGCTCGTCAGCTACGGTAGCGGCTTCCAGGCCCGCGGCGCGCAGTAGGATTGCACACTCAACCGGAAGATTTTCGTCGATCTTGAGCTTCAAACGGTGTGTTCCAGAGGAAGATCCGCCGTGCCCTCACGCGCGAGCTCGGCCGCGTAGGCGAGAGCGGCCTGAATGTCCAATTCCCGGAGGGATGGGTAGCTTTGCAGCAGCTCTTCGCGAGGCACACCAGCGGCCAGGTTATCCAGGATCACTGAAACCATGACGCGCGTGCCACGGATACACGCCTTGCCATGACACACCAGCGGGTTGATGCTGATGCGCTCCTGCCACTCCGGCATAGCTTACATTTTACCTCGCCGACCCCGACGCCTAACTGGTGATCGCCGGCCTAGCCAGCATCGGTTGCAGCTTCATGACCTCGTCGATTAGGAACAAATCGGCGAGCGGCGCGACACCGGTGAATGGACGCGTTCAGATTATCGATCAACTGGAGCTGAGCGCGTGAGTCGGGGCGCTGTGGTTGTGCGCGGTGCGCTGTTATGATTGGAAGGAACAACTCCATGCGCTTCGAGCGAATCACGATTGACCCCGCGGTGGCGACCGGCAAGCCTTGCATTCGAAATCTGCGCTTTCCGGTTTCGCGGCTGCTCGGCCTCATGGCGTCGGGGGAAACCAAGGAAGCTATTCTCAAAGCCTATCCTTATCTCGAATCTCCCGATATCGACGAGGCGCTACGTTATGCGGCGTATCTGGCGGAGGACGAGACCATTGAACTCGGTCGCCTTACATGGAAATGACGTGCCCATCGTGCCGATCGGCGATTTCAATTGAAGATGTCAATGTCTCAACTGACCTCGCGCTGTGCCGCACCTGTGGTAAGTCCTTTCAGTATTCCGAGGTTGTCGCCAGCACTTCGCCGGGCATGGATCTCAATTCCCCGCCAGCGGGTGCTTGGTTTGAGCAGTTGCCTGATGGATTCCGGGTCGGAGCGACAACGCGTTCATGGATGGCGATTTTTCTCATTCCGTTCACTTGTGTTTGGTCGGGGACGTCGATGTATGGCATCTACGGAAAGCAAATAGCATCCCGTCATTTTGACTTTGCCCAGTCGCTGCTCGGGCTCCCATTCTTTCTCGGAACGTTATTCCTAGTGGCCTGGTGTGCCCTAACCGTTGCAGGAAGAGTAACCATTACGCGCCACTCAAATCGGCTTTCGATCTTTATGGGTGTCGGTTGGCTTGGTTGGACTCGGAACTATTCTTGGGCCGACTTCCGCTCAGTACGCGAGGAACTCGCTACTAACGCATACAACTGGAATCGGGGAAGGGTGATCATGATAGAGGGAGTGCGAAGAATCACTTTTGGCTCATTGTGGAACGAAGATCGGCGCTATTTTGTGCTGAATGCCGTTCGGCAGATGATCAACACCACGGGTCGATCACAGCTATCAGCAATCATGTCGCCTCGGTTCAGGTGATCACCGATCTGCCGGCCTCACCCGTGGCCGCCGGCTTGGCCGGCATCCGCTGCAGCTTCATCACCTCGTCGATCAGAAACAAATCGGTGAGCAGCGCGCGCAGATGGATGGACGCGTTCAGATTGTCGATCAACTGGGAGCTGAGCGCCGTCTGCGCCAGCACCATCTCGATGGCGGCGAGCGAATCCTTGGCGTCCCGGTCCAGCACGGCGAGGAAGGCCTGATACTGCGGCACCTCGGTGGAATAAGCCTCAGCCAGTCCTGACAGCGCTTCCACGGCGCGGTCCAGAAAATGACGAAGCTGCCCGCCCGTTTGCGTGGCCTGCTCAGCGGGGAGTCCCTGCGCGGCGTAGGCCAGCATGAACTCGTAGCATTCTTCGATGGCGTTACAGCGGTCCGTTAGCGTCACGTGCGCTCAGGCGACGGCCTTGCTCGACTTCGACGACTCGGCCTCGGGCGGCCAGCGCAGCGGATCGTGGTTGGCCAGATAATGCTCGCGGCTCATCGGCCCGAAGACCATCGACTTAGTGATGTCGAATTTGTCCGGCCGGAGAGCGAAATAGACGTGCGCTATAGTCAGCGCAATCAGGCCGACGCCCGCGAGTCCGTGCAGCACGTACATCAGGCCCCAGGTCATGTCGCCGAACAGGTACGGATTGCGCGGGAAAATCCCAGTCCGCACGCGGAACATCATGAACACCCCGGTCACGATCACCGACAAACCCGCCAGCACGATGATGAAGTGGTACGCCTTGTTCTCGAGCGGATACTTCGCGAATTTTCGCGGCGGATCGGTGGTCTCGCCGCGCGCCTGCTTCAATCGCCTCTTCGCGTCCTCGAGATCGGTCTTGTCCGGCCAGATCGACCAGGGGTCCAGCCAGAAGGTCGCGTGAATGATGTGATAGATCACCGAGACGGTCAGCACGATTCCTGCGATCCAGTGCCAGGTCACCCAGGCGAACTCCACGCCCACCTTGGGAAGGAAGGCCGTGATCAGCAGAGCGAACATGGCCGCCGCCATGATCCAGTGAAACAGCCGGGCGGCGAGCGAATGCCTGGCAACCTTCGCGGGCACGCGCGCGACCACGTCGGCCGGAGCGGTGTCCGCGTACACTTCGGGTCTGGCGAAATATTTCACGTAGATCGCGTGGCCGATCAGGAACACCAACCCGCCGATCGCCGACACCCAAATCAGGAACCACGCGACGTGGATCGGGACATCCTCGCCGTACGGGCTCGTCGCCCACTCGATTAAGCCCACGTCGCCTCCAGCTCGCCGCGAATGGCACGCTTCACCAGGTTCCGCAGGAGCGGCACTTTATAGCCGTTGTGTTGGAGGGGCTCGGCGCCCTGGATCGCGAGCTTGCCGGCCATATCGGCGGTCGCCTCGCTGCGGTTCTTTCCCGCCACGGCGTCTTCCACCTGCTTCAGGCGCACCGGATGCGCGGCCACGCCGTTCACCGCCAGGCGCATGCTGTCGATGCGGTCGCCGGTATACTTGGTGGCCGAGGCGATGTTGACCAGCGGGAAGTCCCACACCGCGCGGTCGCGGATCTTCTCGAAGTAGAAGCGCGCGCCCGCCCAGGTCGCCGGAATGCGGATGGCCACCAGCAACTCGCCCGGCTTCAGCGCCGTCATGCGGGTGATATCGATGCCGGGATTGATGAAGTAATTCTCGGCGTCCACCACGCGCTCACCGCCGCGCTTGCTGCGGATCACCATTTGCGCTTCGAGCGCGATCAGGGCCGGCGCCGTGTCGGAAGGATTCACGGCCACGCAGCGGTCCGCGCCCAGGATGGCGTGCTCGCGATTGATGGCAGTGGGGGTGTCGGCGAAGCAGACGTTGCCGCCCGCGCGATAGCACTTCCAGCCGCTTCGGTAATACCAGCAGCGCGCGTCCTGCGACACGTTGCCGCCGAGGGTCCCCTGGTTGCGAATCTGCGGGGAGGCCGCGGCTTCCGCGCCCACCGACAGGATGCTGTACTTCTCCTTCACCATCGGATGGCGCACCACTTCTGTGAGCGTCGTGGTGGCCCCGATCTCCAGGCCGCCGTTCCACGGGCGAATGCCGCTCAGCTCCTTCACCTGGCTCAGATCCACCACCACTTTGGGTTTCTTGATCCGATCCTTGAGCCAGTCGAAGCTGTCGAGGCCGCCGGCCATGACCCAGGCTTCTTCACGGTACCGGTCGAGCAATCCCAGGGTGTCTTCAATCGTGGCCGGCTGAAACAGCTCGAACGCCGGCATTATGTCCCGAATTACAGCCATGTTCCGTTCTCCTTATATATGGGCCCTGAGCGGGTCTTGCATTGGTCTGCCTGCTTCGAGCGAGGCCAAAATCATGTCAGCGGTCACCGGCGCGCGCCGGAAGATCTCGTCTCCCAGGGCGTCGGAAAGAGCGTTCAGGATCGCGCAGCAGCCGCCGCCCACCGGAGGCTCGCCGATGCCGCGCGCGCCCACCGGCGTTTCCGGATCCGGAATATCCAGGGCGTCCCATTTCATATTGACGGGGACGTCCAGGATCGTCGGCGGCTTGTTGTGATGGAACCGCTTGGCCAGCGGCAGCCCGTAGTGCTGGTCGTAAACCCACTTCTGCCCGAGCGCATGGCCAATCCCCAGAATCGCCCGGCCGTTCACCTGGCCCCCCAGCGCGCGCGGGTGGATCACCGTGCCCACGTCGGCGACACTCAGGAAGTCCAGAATCTTGTACCGGCCGGTCTCCACATCCACTTCGACCTCGGCGAAGCTGACGCAGAAGGAGTGCGTCACGCCGTCGCGCGGATACTTGTCCTTGGCCGCGACCACCAGGCCCTGCCCGGCGAGTCCCGCCATCGACACTTTCGTAAACCGGTTCACGTCCTCGGGCGGTTCGTGGCCGTCGTAGGGTCCGCCGAGCTTGATCGCGGTTTGCGCGGCCTGCGCGAAAGTCATGCTCGCGCCGCCGCCTTTGCGGAACACTCGTTCGTTGGCGACGTCGTAATCCTCGGGTCGGCCGCCGTGCGTCTTGGCCGCGATCTCCTGGAGTTTTTTCTTGGTCTCGGTGGCCACGGCGAGCGCCGCGCGAGTCATCGCGTGGGTGGTCTGGCTGCCGCCGGAAATGCAGGTCCACGGCAGGTTCTTGGCGGTGTTGCCCCAGCAGATCTCGACCCTCTCCCACGGAATGCCGAGGTACTCGGCCGCCACACGATGCACGTCGTGTACCGACTCGGTCCCCAGATTTCCGATACCGGACTGGAAGCAGATCCCTCCCTCCGGCTTGATCAGCAGCAGCCCGTCGAAGCCGACCGAGCCGCCGACGTATGCGCTGGTCGAAACGCCCACGCCGCGCACCTTCGATCCGACGCGCTTGCCGGTGCCTCCCTTTCGCTCGTCCCACTTGAACAGGTCCGAGCCGCGGTCGAGGGCTTCCTTGACGAAGGCGCTGGTCGCGTAGGCTTGCTTGCCTCCGCCCAGCGGCGGTCCAAACTTCGCCTTGCCGGCCGGGGCGTTGATGCGATGCAGCGCCACCTGGTCCACGCCGAGCTTGCGCGCGGCCTTGGCTAGGATCGGCTCCATGATGGTGATCCCTTGCATACCGCCCGGCGCGCTTTGCGAGCTCCGCGGCGGCGTGTTGGTCAGCACCGTCACGCTGCGGAAGTGCATCGCCTGCGGCTGGTAGAGCAGGGAAACGATCCGTCCCGACGATGCTGCGTCGCCCACCGGATCGTAGGGGCCGTTGTCGCAAATCACGAACATATCGAGCGCGGTGATGCGGCCATCCTTGGCGAAGCCGACCTTCATCCGTCCGTGCAGGCTGGGACGCCCGCGGCCGATGTAATGCTCCTCCTCGCGCGTAAGCCGCATCATCACCGGGGCGCCGGTTTTCTTGGCGAGCAGCGCCGGAATCACCAGGCTGAGGGCGCCGGTGATCTTGCTGCCGAATCCGCCGCCGGTGTATTCGCTGATGAACACCACCTTGCTGGCTTCGATGTTCAGCCATCGCGCGATGGCGGGCACGGTTTGCGAGGTGCTCTGCGTGCCGGTGTAGACGAAGACCTTGCCGTTCTCCCAATAGGCCATGGCGCTGCGGGTCTCCAGGCACTGATGGCTGGTGTTGGGCGTGACGAACGTCTCATCCAGAACCAGCGCCGCGTTCTTGAAGCCGGCGTCGAGGTCGCCGACCTTCCATTCGTCGGTCGGGTTGGCCACCTTGCCCATCGGCAAACGGCCCTGCTTGGCTTCCGCGAAATCCGCGTCGGTCCACTTCAGTTCCACGACCTCGGGCAGCGGCGGAGGCCCCGGAGGCTTTCCCGGCTGCGGCGGAGGCGGCGCGGGCCGCACCCACACGTTGCCGTCGGTCCGCGCGTTCGGTCCGCCCGGCCGCAGGCTCTCCAGCGGATCGACGACGAACGGCAGCCGTTCGTATGTGATCTTGATCTTCTCGATGGCTTCGGCCGCGGTCAGCTCGTCGATCGCGGCCACAGCCAGGATCGGCTCGCCCTCATACAGCGGTTCCATCGTGAGCGCGCGCTCGGCCCGCTTGTTGGCCTTGATGACCTCGCCGTTGTCGGTCCGGCTGTCGGCCGGCGCGGGCAGATCGTCCTGAGTGAGGATCGCCTTCACGCCCGGCATCGCCAGCGCGGCGCTCGCGTCGATGTTTTTGACGCGGGCGTGCGGCACGGTGCTCAACAGCAGCTTGCAGAACAGCATGCCGTTGGCGCGAAAATCCTCGGCGTACTTGGACTGGCCCGTTACCTTCGCGTACAGGTCCGGCGTCGGGTAGTTCTTGCCGACTAGTTTGTGTTCGGTCCCGTTCACTTTATTAGGCATGGTTCGCTTTCCTCAGGTTCTCGGCGCCCTTCATCATGGCGGTGAGGATCTTGTCGTAGTCCTGGCACCGGCACAGGTTGCCCGAAATGCCGTGCGCCAGGTCGGTCCGCGTGGGGTTCGGGTTGGTCTTGAGATAGCCGACCGTCGCCATCAGGAACCCGGACATGCAGAAGGCGCACTGGAAGCCCTGTTCGTCGATGACGCCCTGCTGCACCGGATGCAGCTTGCCGTCGGCGCTGGCGAGGCCCTCTACGGTCACGATATTCTTGCCCCGCGTCATGTGCGTCAGGATGGAGCAGGAGTAATGCGGCACGTCGTCGATGAGCACCGTGCAGGCGCCGCATTCCGAGCGGTCGCAGCCCAGCTTGGTGCCGGTGAGGCCCAGCTTGTAGCGCAGTGTCATCGCCAGCGTTTCCTGCTTCATGACGTCGACGCGCCTCTGCTGGCCGTTGACGTTCAGCGTAATCAGGCGCTCGACCGAGCCGGGAGCCGACACTTGGGCCCCGACCGTGGAAGTGCGGAACAGGTAGCCCGCCGAGGACACCGCGCCCGCGGCGATGACCCCCTTGATGACGGTTCGTCTGGAAACTTCCATGTTGTTCATGTCTGCCATTGTAGGATCACCTCATCTCGCTTGCAAGCTAAGGTTAAGTACCGGACCGCTGAATAGTATACGACTTTCCAGGGGCGGCGTCGAGGGGCCCGCCGCGCGCATTCGTGTTCATCCGTGTTAATTCGTGGCCTCAATCAAACGGCTCGTCCTCCGTGTGAAGCCGGACCAGAGCATCAGTATCGACCGCGGTCATGACGCTGAATCACCTCACGCTCAACCGCGGTCTGCATTTGCCGGAGCGTCTTCGATTTGCCTTTGGACCGCAGACAGCCGGCGACCTCGTCGAGATCGGCTTCGGGGAACCGGCCGGCGGGACGCAGTAGTATTCCCTCCCCGGTTTCTTCCACGGTGAACTCGGTGCCTGGCGCCCAGGCTCGCGAGGTACGTATGTTCTTGGGCAGGACGATCTGACCCCGCGTGGAGAGCCTGGTCGTTTCCATGGGCAAGACTCCAGCAAGACTCCTGTAAGATTATGGCACGCACAGCCGCCGCCGGAGCTAGCGCCATCACCGGCGCAGGCCGTCGAGGGGCCTGGCCGACTCATGCGAAACTGAGAGAGGAAGCGATGCTCGTCAACACTTTCTTTGAGAACAGAGTGGACCGTCTTACCGAGGTCACAAAGCGTCTTGCGGCGGCGCTTGAAGGCGCAGGCATCCCCTACCAAGTGGTCGGCGGCTTCGCCGTGTTTTTCCATGTGGATCGCGTTGACCCGCTTGCGGCCAGACTCACCCGTGACGTTGACGTCGCCGTCGATCGTCGGCATTTGCAGCGGATCGCGGAGGCGGTGAAGAACTTCGGCTTTAAGTACCGCCACGCCGCCGGCCTCGACATGCTCGTCGATGCCTCCGAGCCTCGCGCCCGAAGCGCTATCCACCTTATCTTCGTGCGCGAGAAAGTCCGCCCCGACTATCTCGAGCCCGTGCCTGACTTCTCCGAGCCCACGCGCACCGCCGAAGGCATCCTCATCGCGCCGGTCGCCGACCTGGTCCGCATGAAGCTCACCAGCTTCCGCCTCAAGGATCAGGTCCACATTCAGGACATGGATTCCGTCGGCCTGATCACGCCTGAGATCGAGGCCTCGCTGTCCGAGCCCATGCGCGCCCGCCTCGCTCAGGTCCGCGCGGCGGAGTGAGATCTGTTACACTACCTCTGAAAAATGGGAGGTGACTGATGCGGCTTGCGGGTATGGCTCTGTTGGCGGTGATGGGGATGCCCGCGCCCGCGCAGTGGCTGAATTACCCGACCGCAGGAGTCCCCAGGAAGGCCGACGGATCGCCGAACGTGGCCGCGCCCGCTCCCAAACTGCCCGACGGCAAGCCCGACCTCTCCGGCCTTTGGAGCATGATGTGTCAAACCCCCAACGGCGCCGTGGTGTGCGCTCCCGAGGTCGCCGTCCCCCGGCAATTCGGGAACATCGGCGTAGCCATGAAGGACGGTCTCCCGTACCAACCCTGGGCGGCTGAGCTCGTGAAAAAGCGCCGGGTTGATTACGGGAAGGACGATCCCACCACGCACTGCCTGCCCGGCGGCATCGCCAAGCTTCACACCAGCGCCCTGATGCGCAAGATCGTCCACACGCGAGGGCTCCTCATTTTCCTGAGCGAGCGCAACGCCTCCTACCGCCAGATCTTTCTCGACGGGCGCCCTCTGCCCGAGGACCCGAATCCGTCCTGGAACGGTTATTCCACCGGACATTGGGACGGCGACACGCTGGTGGTCGAGACCACGGGTTTCCAGGACGGCCAGTGGCTCGACCGCTCCGGCAGCCCTCTCACCGAGGCCGCCAAGATGACCGAGAAGTTCCGCCGCCCCAACTTCGGCACACTCGAGATCGAGCTCACCGTCGACGATCCCAAGGCGTACACCAAGCCCTGGACCATTCAGCTCACCCAGTCCCTTGTGCTCAATTCCGAGCTGCTTGATTATATTTGTTTGGAAAACGAAAAGGATTCCTCACACCTGGTGGGGAAATAGGAGATTACGATGCGCAGAATGATGATTCTCGCGATTGCCGTATGGGCGTCCGCTCTTGTGCCCGCGCAGAACAAGAGCGCAAAAACGCTCGAGATTTACGTCATCGATGTCGAAGGCGGCAACGGCGTGTTGTTCGTGTCGCCCACCCACGAGTCGCTGTTGATGGACACCGGCAACGCCGGCGCCATCCCGTCCGCTCGGGATTCAGGCCGCATCATGGATGCCGTCAAAGACGCCGGACTCACGCAGATCGATCATCTCATCACCACGCACTGGCACGGCGATCATTTCGGCGGAGAAGCCGAGCTGGCCTCCAAGATTCCGATCAAAGAGTTCATCGACCACGGCCCCAACACCCAGCCGGGCGAGCTCGCCGACAACTTCCTCAAGAACACCTATCCGGGACTCTACGCCAACGCCAAGCACACCGTGGCCAAGCCGGGCGACAAGATTGCTCTCGGGGGTGTCGATGTGCGCGTGGTGGCTTCGGCCGGCGAGATCATCAAGACTGCGTTGCCCGGCGGCGGCAAGGCCAATCCCTATTGCTCCAGTTACAAAGCGGGCGAGAACAATGCCGAGGACCCCATGTCGGTGGCGGTCTTTGTGACCTTTGGAAAATTTCGCACAGCCCATTTGGGCGATCTGACCAAGAACAAGGAATTCGAGCTGGCGTGCCCCAATAACAAACTTCCTACTGTGGACGTGCTGCTGGGGCTCCACCACGGACAGTCCAGCTCGAACACGCCGCCCATCGTGTGGGGTCTTCATCCTCGTGTCGGCATCATGAACAACGGCACCCGCAAGGGCGGTGAGCCGGAGTCGATGCAGACCATACATTCCTCTCCCGGCCTCGAAGATCTCTGGCAGCTTCATTTCTCGCTGCTGAGCGGCCAGGAATACACGCAGCCGGGAATGTTCATCGCGAACGGAATCGACGAGCAGCCGGCCGCGCTGCCCGTAGCTCCGATTCCCGCGCCGGCGCCCGGACCCAACGCGCCCCCCGCGCCCGTCCACAACGGCAAGGCATATTGGATCAAGCTCTCCGCGCAACCCGATGGCACCTTTACGGTGACCAACACGCGGAACGGTTTCAGCAAGACGTACAAACCGGGACTGTAGACGCCGCTCGTAGAGCGCACGCGCCCATACAAATAGTTGTATAATCGAAGCGAGTGAGAGAAAGTCTCAAGCCTGTTGTCTGGCTCGGAGATAGCCTTGACAGGGTAAGGGCGTTCTCGAAACCGGCCCGGCAGCAGGCGGGCTACGAGCTGGAAATGGTTCAGCATGGAATGGAGCCCAGCGACTGGAAACCGATGCCCACGATCGGCGCCGGAGTGAGGGAAATCCGCATCCACGCCAGCGCCGAGCATCGCGTTTTCTATGTGGCCAGGTTTGAGCGGAGCATTTACGTGCTCCACGCGTTCGTCAAGAAGACGCGGAAGACACCAGAATCCGCGATTCGGCTCGGAGTGAACCGGTATCGGGAAGCGCTAAAAAGGGAGAGCCTGGATGAGT
>JBGPLI010000115.1:0-18222 GCA_041486445.1 Bryobacteraceae bacterium | reverse complement strand
GTGGCCAGCGGCATGTCGCCGATCTCGTCCAGGAACAGCGTGCCGCCGTGCGCATGCTCGAACAGGCCGGCTTTGTCGTGAGCGGCCCCGGTGAAGGAGCCTTTCACATGTCCGAACAGTTCGCTCTCAAACAGCGTCTCCACCACGGCCGAGCAGTTGAGCACGACGTAGCGCCCGGAGGCCGCCGGGCTCAACCGGTGCAGCGCCTGGGCGATCAGGTCCTTGCCCGTTCCGGTCTCTCCCGTGATCAGAATCGCGCGATAATGGGGCGCCACGCGGCGCACGCGGGAGAACAGGTCCCACATCATGGGACTACGGCCTACGATCCCCTCGAACTCCGAGCTGGCCAGCAGCTCGCCCTCCAGTTGGAGCGCGTGCTGGCGCTTGCGGGCCTCCACCACCAGTTTGCCGATGCGCTCGCGCAGCGCGGCGATGGACACCGGCTTATTCAGGTAATCGGTGGCGCCCTTCTTGATCGCCTCCACGGCCGACTCGGTCGAGTAGTGAGCCGTCATGAGGATGACGTCGATGGAGGGATCGAACTCCACGATCCGTTCCAGCACCTCCAGGCCGCTCAGGTGCGGCATCACCAGGTCGGTGAGAACGATTTGCGGATGGCGGTTGAAGACCAGATCGATGCCCTCCTCGGGATCGGAGGAGGTGAGGATTTCCAGACCCGGTTGCGCCAAAGCGCTCGAGAGCAACTCGAGACTGGAGGCGTTGTCGTCGATGATCAACAGCGAGAGCGCGGCCTTGGGAGCGGATGACATCCGGATTGTCTAGCGTAACAAACGTTCCACCTCGCGGCGCAACGCCCCCAGGCCGATCGGTTTGGTGATGTAGCCGGTAAACCCCGCCGCCAGGGCCCGTTCGCGGTCCCCTTGCATGGCGCTGGCGGTGAGCGCAACGATCGGTGTTTCGGCAAACTCCCCGTCACGGCGCAGTTGTTCGATAGCCCCGAAACCGTCCATCTCCGGCATGTGCAGGTCGAGAATGATCAGGTCGGGTTTCAGTTCCCTGGCGCTGCGCACGGCTTCGGCGCCGGTTCCGGCTTCGAAAACTTCAAAGCCGCCCTTTTCGAGCACTATCCTCACCAGTTCCCGGCTGGTGGCTTTGTCGTCGGCGATCAGGATTCTCTTCATTGGAGCGGTATCGTGAACGTGAAGCGGCTCCCCTTGCCCGGCTCGCTCTCCAGCCGGATTTCTCCGCCGTGCTCCTCCACCAGCCGTTTGGTGATGGCGAGACCGAGCCCCGTGCCTTCGCGCACGCCCTTGGTGGTGGCGCCGGCCTGGTAAAACTTGTCGAACACCGACTGGTGCTCGTGCGCCGGAATGCCCACGCCGCTGTCGCTCACCGTGACTTCGAGGAACCCGTCGCGGAGCCCGGCCTTCACGGAGATCTCGCCGCCTTCCGGCGTGAACTTCACCGCGTTGCTCAGCAGGTTGTACAGAACCTGCTTGAAACGGAGGCGATCGGCGTGGAGCGTCAGCAGCTCACCCAGATCGGTTTCGATGGCAATCGATTTCGCCAGCCCCTGCGGCCGAATGGTGGCGAGCACTTCTCCGATGGCGGCGCCGGCGTCGAAGACTTCCGGATGCAGCTCCAGCCGGCCCGCTTCAATCTTGCTGAGGTCGAGGATATCGTTGATCAGTTCCAGCAGATGCAGCGAATCCTTGTGAATGTGGTTGACGAAGCGCTTCTGCTTCGGGTTGAGCGGCCCTTCCAGCTCCTCGGCCAGCAGCTCGGAAAACCCGATCACGGTATGCAGCGGCGTGCGCAGCTCGTGACTCATGCTGGCCAGGAATTCGCTCTTCAAGCGATTGGCGCGCTCGATCTCCCAGTTGCGGCGCTCCAGCTCCCGGTTGGTGGCGGCAAGCTCGCGAGTGTATTTCTCCTGGACCGCGCGAAGCCGGTCCTCAACCTGTTTGCGCTCCGTGATGTCGCGGATGATGGCCGTCACGCGAAAGCCGCCGTCGGACTTGACCGGGCTGAGGCTGATCTCCACCGGGAAGGACGAGCCGCCCTTGCGCACGCCCAGGAGCGAGAGGCCGCTGCCCATGGGGCGCGTCGCGGGATGGTTCCAGTATTGGGCGCGGTGATGAACGTGGACGGAACGAAGATGGTCCGGAATCAGCATTTCCACCGGGCGTCCCAGCAACTCCTCCCGGTCATAGCCGAACAGCTTCTCGGTCACTCGATTGAGCAGCACAATGCGTCCTTCACGGTCGACCTCGATGATCGCGTCCGGGGCCGCTTCCAACAACTCGCGGAACCGCCGCTCCGCCTGCGCCTCGGCGCGCGCTTCCCGTTCTCGTTCCGTCACAGCCAGGATCTCCTGCCTCGGCGTGATGTTCTATGTAGCAATCCGGCTTCCAAGTAAGCCGCTCGGCCGAGGACGGCTGCGAGTTTACCACACGCACTGGCCCGCCAATTGCAGCGCTCGCAGCGGAGGTATGCTGAGAGAGAAACGAACGGTTCACTGTCGTTCACTCAACGGCTGTAAGCCTGCGAAATAGCACACACCTGCGTGATTTGACCCAATCTGTATGCAACCTCAGAAACCAGCGGGATTGTACGGGCGGCTGTCGCCGCTCATTTATCTTTCCGATAACGGCCTGAGTCTGGCCGGGGTGGTGATGGTGACCGCGGCGGCCGTACTGTGGCTGTTCCTGCTGCCCATTCTGATTCGAGGCAACGCCGAGAGTCCATATCTGGGCATCCTGGGATTCCTGATCCTGCCGGGCGTATTCATCTTCGGTCTGGTGTTGATCCCCGTTGGAATCGTTCTGCGCCGAGCCATTCTTCACCGCCGGGGCGTACAGAAGGAAAATTTCCCCCTGATGACGCTCGGGAGCACGGAGCTGCGCCGGATGTTTGGCTTCATCGTCGTGACCACGTTTGCCAACATGGTGATCGCCGGTCAGTGGGGATACAGCGCCGTGAACTACATGGAGAGCGTGTCGTTCTGCGGCCAGGCTTGCCATACGGTGATGCAGCCGGAGTTCACCGCCTACCAGACGGCCAACCACTCGCACGTGGAATGCGTGAAGTGCCACGCTGGTCCGGGCGCCACGGGATTCGCCCGCAGCAAGCTGGCCGGTGTGAACCAGTTGCTGGTGCTGGCTCTGAGCAGCTATCCCAGGCCGATTCCCACGCCCGTCCCCAACCTGCGGTCGGCGTCGGAAACCTGCGAAGGCTGCCATTCCCCCGAGCGGCGCGGCGAGGACCGCCTGCGCGTGATCGACAAATACGCGGACGACGAAAAGAATGCCGCCAGCCATACGGTGCTGCTGATGCGCACCGGAGCGATTCACCGCGCCCACTTCGGGGACGGCGTGAGCATCCGCTTCGCCTCCGATGAACGCCGCCTGAAGATCGGCTGGATCGAGCGCCGCACTCCCGGCGGGGCCGTGGTGTTCACCGCTCCCGGCGCGCCGGCCCAGAGGCCCGGCTCCCTGCGAGAGATGGACTGCACCGATTGCCACAACCGTCCCGCCCACACCTTCGAGCTGCCCGAACGGGCCGTGGACCGGGCCATGGCCGGCGGCTCGATTTCGCCGATGCTGCCGTTCGCCAAAAAGCGGGCCGTGGAGATCCTGAAGAAGGAGTACGCCAGCCGGGAGGAGGCCACAACCGCGATTCCCGCGGCATTTGCGCAGAATTATCCGCAAGGGCAAAAAGCCGATGTCGAGCGCGCCGGGCAGACGCTGGCGGCGATCTATGGCCGCAACGTGTTTCCTCAAATGAAGGTCGCCTGGGGAACGTATCCGAACAATCTCGGTCACATGGATTTCGATGGATGCTTCCGGTGCCACGACGAACAGCATGCGAGTTCGGCCGGTGCGAAGATCACGCAGGACTGCGGGGCGTGTCACAACCTGCTGGCGATGGAAGAAGCGGCGCCGAAAATTCTGGGCGACCTGGGACTCAAGCAGTGATGGGCGCTACTGGCTGTACGCAAAGAACGTAAACGTGTTGGGCACGATGGTCGGCCGGGGCCTCGGATTTTCCTTCGTCGCCGCAGGGGGAGGCCCCAGCTCCGACGTCACGGTGTAGATATTGTGATTGGCCGTGTCCAGGGCCATCGTGCGCGCCCCTCTTTGCGTCGAGATGGTTTGAACCACCGTATATTTGCCGGGCGAATCCTCGTGGGCCACGGTTATGGTGCCATCGCCACCGCAGGATGCGAACGCCAGGCCGGTGCGCGAATCAAAGCGGTTGGCATCCACGCCCTGGCCGATCGGCACGCTGGAGACGATCTTGCCGCTGGTGTAATCGATCACCATCATCTCCCTACTATGGCAGCCGGCAAACAGCCGCTTGTGCGCGATATCAATCGCCAGCCCGGTGGGTTCGTCGCAAGGCGCCAGCGGCCACGTGTGCAGGATCTTGAGCGCCTTCGCGTCAAACTCGACGAGCTGGTTCTTATCTTCGACATTGACGTAGATGCGGCCCGCGCCATTGGACTGGGCCGTCTCCGGCTTACCGCCGAGCGGTAGGCTGCCCAGGACTTCTCCCGTCTTCGGGTCGAAGGCGGTGGCATCGTTGCCGCCCGCGCCGTTGAAGGTGAACACGTGCTTGGTCGCCGGATCGTAGAGGATTGAATCGGGGTTCCGATCGGGGATCTTGACCTCGCGGAGGATTTGCAGAGTCGCCAAATCGAAGACCGTGGCGGAGTGCGCCGCGCCGTTGCTGGTGAAGCCCATCTTGAGGTCAGGCGCGAGATCGATGCCGTGCGCCCCTTGCATGCCGCGGATTTCACCCACCACGTTGCCGTCGGGGTCGAGCACCATGGTGTGGGTCCCGCGCGGAATGAATATCCGGTGGGTCGCCGGATCTACCGTGAAGTAGTCCCAGCCGCCCTCTCCGCCCAGCAGAACCTTTTTCACCAGATGGTACCCGGGGGGCTGTGCCGGAGCGGCAATCGAACCAATCAGAACCATGCTGCAAGCTAGAAGCAGGGTTGCGACGCATGGCCGACGGAAGTTGTTCATGAAGTCACCTCGTCATCGACATAGTGTAACTCTCCGGCGCTGTTATCGCCAGCGAAACAGCTTCAGCGCCAGCGCGAAGCACACCACCAGCCAGGCTCCCAGAACTCCCACCTGCGCGGACAGTTGCGCGAAGCCCGCGCCTTGCAGCATATTGGCGCGCAAGGCGTCGATCAGCGCCGTCAGCGGAAGCGCCTTGATCGCCGGTTGCAGCGCGTCCGGGGATCGCTGCGCCGAAAAGAACACGCCGGAGACGATCCACATCGGCATCATCACCACATTCATCATTCCGGAGGCGGCCTCGATCGTTCGCGCCCGCGACGCGATCAGCAAGCCCAAGGCGCTGAACGAAAGCGAGCCGAGCACACACAGCGCCGTCAGATCGAACCAGGAGCCACGAACCGGCACCTGGAACACCAAAGCGCCGAACCCGACCAGTGCGGCGACTTCGATCACCAACAGCAGCAGCCGCGAGAGCACGAACGACAGCAGGTAATAATGGCGCGGCATGGGCGTCGCGATCAGGCGCTTCATCAGGTTCTTTCGGCGTGCGTCCACGATCGCGAATCCGAGTCCCCAGATCGCGCTGCCCATCAGGTTCATTCCCAGCAGCCCGGGGATCAGGAAGTCGATATACCGCGAGCCCGGCTCGCGCATCAATTGATCGCCGGAGGCGACCGGATCGGCACGGCCGGCGGCGCGCTGGATAGCGCGATCGGCCAGCATGCGGGCGGTGCGGCCCTCGGGATTGGTGTCGTCGTATCGATACACGACGGCCCCACCGGGTCCCGGCTCGGCCAGCAGCGCGACTTTACCGGTGCGGAGCGCCTCTTCGGCGGCGCCGGGAGAGAGTTGCTCGACGTCGAGAAGTTTCTCCGTCCGCAGCGATTGCGCGAGCTCCGGCGCGGCGGTCGCGATCTTGAGCACGTCGGGCGGGCGATTGCGGAAGGCGACTCCCAGGCCGGCGGCCAGCAGCAGGGGAAACACGAACACCCAGAACAGCGCCTCGGGCTCGCGACGGAATTCGCGAAACCGCACCAGCGTCAGTTGCACCAGCGGATGGTCCGCCCGAGCTGCGCCGCGCGGCGCGCGGATGGCGGGAATGGCGGTCGCGTCACTCATCGCGCAGACGCCGTCCCGTCAGCGCGACGAAGACGTCCTCCAGGGTGGCGGAATGCGTCCGCAATTCGGTGAGCGGAACGCCCTGCCGGCCGAGCTCGGCCAGCAACGCGGGCACGGCGCGATGCAGCTCGGTCACCTGCATCTCGACGCTGCCATTTTCGGCGTGCACGTCGCGGACGCCCTCGATCCGGCGCAACGAGGGGACCTCCAGCGCCTTGGCCGCGCTGCCGGCGGAAAACTCGACCAGGTGCTCCACTCCGATGGACGCGATCAACTCGCGCGGCGTTCCCTGCGCGATGATCTTGCCGTGATCCATGATCGCCACGTGATCCGAAAGGCGTTCGGCTTCGTCCATGTAGTGCGTGGTCAGCAGAATGGTGCGGCCCGCCAGCTTGAATTGCTCGATCAATTCCCAAAGCTGGCGCCGGGCCTGCGGATCGAGGCCGGTGGTGGGTTCGTCGAGGAACAGAAAATCGGGATCGCCCACCAGCGCGCAAGCTAGCGCCAGCCGCTGCTTCTGCCCGCCGGAGAGCGCCCCTACCCGCGAGTCGCGCTTCTCCTCAAGCTGCACCAGAGCGATCACTTCTTCGGCGTCCGGTCCCTGCCGGAAGAAACTTCGAAACAGGCGGACGGTCTCATGCACCGTCAGCTTCTCGGAGAGCTGCGTGTCCTGGAGTTGAATGCCGAGGCGCTGCCGCAGTTCCCCGGCGGCCGAGCTCCAGCGAAGCCCCAGCACTTCGACCTCGCCCGAATCGGCCTCGGTCAGTCCCTCGCAGATTTCGATGGTGGTGGTCTTGCCGGCCCCGTTGGGTCCGAGCAGGCCGAAGCACTCGCCCGTGCGCACTTCGAGGTTGAGGCCGTCGACGGCGACCACGTCCCTGTATGCCTTCCGAAGATTACGGACGCGCAGCGCGGCGGCGGGCGCGGATGGGGGCATGCTCCTAGTATCGCGTGCGGACGGTTTATTAGCTGCTAGCCGCGCTCTTCGAGGTGCTTCAGCCTGGCGTCGAGGACTTCCTCGACGCGGCGCAGCTCGGCTCGCCACAGATCGCGCATGTCGTCGAAGCGCTTGTGGATGGCGTCGAACCGGGCGGCGATGCTGGACTCGAGACTGGCGAATCTGGCCTCGATGCTGGAGAACTTGGCGTTGAACAACGCCACGACAAGTCCGATCAACGATGCGTTGAACAGCATCGGGATGCCGATGGCCAGATCGAGCTGTTGGTTGGTCACCAAAAGCAAGTGTGCTCCGCTGAGAGTTATTCTCGCACGAACTCAATTCCCGATACTTGCGGCGATTCTCTCCCGGCGGCCCAGACCCGTCTCGCGGTTACTTCCATTCCCAAAGCTTGGTATGCGTGTTCCCCTCGGCGTCCACTTCAAACTCGAAAACCGCGGCGACCTTGTTCAGACGCGCGAGCGCGGTTGAGGCCGTGCTGTAGTACACCGCCCCCCGATAGCTGACCGCTCCGCCGGGCTTAATGGTTCCGGCGCCGGCGCCCTTCCACGTGGCGTTTTCGCCATTTTGCAGGAGGACGACGCCCTCTCCCTCGCCGTACAGGCTTCCGTCCGGCCTCGACCCCGACCAATAGGTCGCGATCTCGTTGAATTCGTGCCCGAGGATCTTACCGCTGTCCTCGAACGAAACCTCTACCTTGAATCCGGGGCTGGTCGAGAGCACCCGCCTCCCTGTACGCTTTCCCCGCGATTCGGCAATCAATTCTCCAAGCATTTGTTTCCTCGATCCTCCTCCAACCGAAGATATCATATGGTAGGCTGATCTCGATGAATTTTTTCAAAGTCAGACCTCTGGCTGCCTCGCTCGCGCTGATCGCCTTGTGCGTGATGCCGCTGGCGGCTCAGTCCAGGAGCATGACCCCGCAAGAGCAGGCGAACCTGAAGCTGGTGTTGGACTGGTGGCGCGAAGGATTCATCGCCGGCCATGCCGAGGCGGCGGACAAGTATCTGGCGCCCGATCTGATCCAGCACAACCCGAATTTTCCGCAGGGCAGCGCCGCGGTCAAAGCGATTCTGAGCGGCCGCACGCCGGTGAATCCCATCCCGGCGACGATTCCGCCGGACCGCATGCCGGCCAAGGCGTTCGCCAAGGGCGCTTACGTGGTGCTGATCTGGGAAAGAGAAGCCAAGGACCCGGCCGATCCGTCGAAGAGTTACAAGTACAACGATTTCGACGCGTTCCGCGTGGCCGGCGGCAAGCTCGTCGAACATTGGGACGGAGCGACGAAGAACGCTGGGGGCGGCGCGGCTGTGGTTGCGCCCGGAGGCGCGATCCCGCCCACGCAAAACATGGGCAAGCTGACTCCGCAGGAGCAGAAGAACCAGGACATCGCCACCAGGGAGATGAAGGACATCCTGCAATACGGCCATGTCGAAGTGGCCAACGAGGTGATGGCGCCGGGCTACATCCAGCACAACCCGAATGTCGCGACCGGCCGCGACGGCTTCATGAAATTTTTCGGCCCCCGCGCGAAGCCGGAGCCGATCAAGGCGGAGTGGAAGAACAAGCCATCCCTGATTCTCACCAGCGGCGACCTGGTCTTCTACATGTACGATCGCGACGGCAAGGACCCGGCCGATCCGTCGAAGACGTACAAGTACAACTGGTTCGACATGCTGCGCGTCGATAACGGCATGATCCAGGAACACTGGGACACGGCCAGAAAGGCTCCGCCGCAGCCGGCGAAGTAACCATGGCCGAAGCTCTCGTCGAACCCTGGCTGCGCGGACCGATCGTCGGCTTGCACCCGCTCGCGGCGCCGATTCTGCACTCGTTTACGCAGGTGCGCGAAGACCTGGCGAAGTTCACCGAAGGACTCAGCGTCGAGCAGATCTGGGCCAGGCCGCACGGCTTCGGCTCGGTCGGTTTCCATGTCCGGCATATCGCCGGCGCCACCGGGCGGCTGATGACCTACGTGCAGGGGCAGCAGATCTCGGAGGCTCAAGTGGCGGCGATGCACGCCGAGCACGAGCCCGGGGCCACGCGCGAGGAGTTGCTGGCGGCGGTCGACGATGCCTTCCGGCGAGCCGAAGAAGTGGTTCGCGCGCTCGATCCCGCCAAGCTCGACGAGCCGCGCGAAGTGGGCCGCAAGCGGTTCCCGACCACGGTGGTCGGCCTGCTCACCCACATCGCCGAGCACGCCCAGCGGCACACCGGACAGGCCATCAGCGCCGCCAAGCTGGCGCGCGCGGACCGGAAGCTGCTCACCGCGGACGTCGCCAAGCAGATCGCGGCCGCCGCCGTGAAAGAGGCGGATCGCAACCAGTGGAAGTTGTCCATCGCGATCGTGGACGACGGCGGAAACCTGCTGTACCTGGAGCGAATGGACGACGCCACTGCTGCCAGCGCCGAGGTCGCTCCGAAGAAAGCGCGCTGCGCGCTGATGTTCAGGCGTCCGACGAAGGCGATCGAGGACGTTCTGGCGGGCGGACGCGCCGCCATTCTGGGACTGCCCGGAGCGGTGCCTCTGGAGGGCGGCATTCCTCTGGCCGCCTACGGAACCATCGTCGGCGCGATTGGCGCGAGCGGCGCAACCTCGCAGCAGGACGGCGTCGCGGCGCAGGCCGGCGTCGACCTGTTCACCAGCATTCTCAGCGCGGGAAAGTAGCGTGGGGTTCGCTCTCTGGATCGACGCCGAAAACGGGCTCGCCTGGGCGCAGGGCACGCATGAATATCGGCCCATGGGCGCGGCCGTGGTCGCGGTCACCGACCAGTTCCGCCGCAGGGATTTCCGGCAGACGCGCCGCTCCCCCGCGCATCTGCGGAGCTCGTTCGCGGGCTTTTTCGGATCGCTCGAAGAGGTGAACGCGAGCCTGCGCGCTCGCCGCCGGTGGAAGCGCCTTTTCACTCCTTCGTATGTGCGATGACAGTCGTTGACACCTGCCGGGCAGGAGAGTACTCTAGCCTAACGGAGACGGATATGACGCGCTTGACGGCGCTTTTCGCACTCTTGTTCTGGACCAGCAGCGCCTACGCTGCCGATATCAGCGGAACCATTTCCACCACGCTGACGATCAGCGACGACAGCAAGCTGGTCGGCGACGTGACGTGCACGGTCACCGATGCACCCTGCATCGCCGTCGGAGCGCCAGGCATCACGCTGGACCTGAACGGCTTCACCATGACCGGGCTTGCCGATGCGCAAACGGGCTGTAACGGCGTACCCACAACCTTGGTGCTCACGTCTCCTGACGAGGATGGGATTAACGTCACCGGGCAAACAGGCGTCATCATTCGTGGCCCCGGCCTGGTTCGACAGTTTCGGCGCGTGGGAATCTTGCTGGTTAGCAGCAACGGCGTTGCGGTGACGGGGGTGACGGTCTCCACGACTTGCACCGCCGGCATCTTACTCGGCGGCGGCTCCTCCGGCAACGATGTGAGCGGCAACGTTTCCGCACGAAGTGGAAATCTCAACTTTCCCTGCGGCGGCATATGACTGACTGGCGGCGCCAGCCGCAACCGGGTCCGTGCGAACCGGCTCAGTGGGAATGGGTATTCGGCTCAGGGAAACAACTTCGGGATCGGTCTTGTCAGTGCCACGGATACGGGCAACATCATCGAAGACAATACGGTTCTCGGGAATACCAACGGGATCGTTCTCGTCGCAGGCGTGCAGGGAAACATCTTCCGTGGAAACGTCATTACCGGAAACCCCGCCGTGCAAGTGTCCGTGGACCACACCGCCAACAGCGGCTTCGACATCAAAAATCTGGCCACGGCCGGCGCAAATGCGTTTGAAGGGAACATCTGCCTAACTTCTCTCAACGCGCCATGCTCGCCGGTGGCGCCGTCGCTGACTGCCAGCCCGAATCCCGTAACGGTGAAGGGCACCGCCCTGGGATCGACCAGCATCAGTTGGAACGCTCCGGACACGCAGGCGATCGAGATCCACATCGGCAGCCCGAGCGGACCACTTTTCGTCACCGGGGGAGATCGGGGCTCGGCGCAAACGGGCGGCTGGGTGTCCGAGGGCATGACGTTCTATCTTCAGGACGTCACCGGCGGGAACCCGCTGACTTCGGACTACACGCTGGCTACGCTCGTGATTCATTTGCAGTTCGCGCCCCAGGCCTCTCTACGGAATCGAGTGCTCTTATGGGCCGGGAGCGCGACTGCACTTCCGCTGGCGCTGTTTTGGTGCGGGTTGTCACGCAGGCGCCGGAGTCTGGAGCGGGTCAAAACACGCACCTAAGCCGTGGCGTACGCTTCAGCGTGCAGCGTGGGCTTTAGCCTACGGCGCCACACGATTGGCAGCTAAGGTGCACACCTTAAGAGCTGGAGGTGGAAGATGAAAACCTTCGCTCTCACACTCATCCTGGCGGCCGTAGCGCTACCTGCGTCCGTCTCGAACAGAATCATTCCCAAAAATCCTATACTCCCCGCCGAGCCCACCTACGATACCGCGACCGTGGTCGACGTGATGGGCAAGATCATCGACGTCTGGGAAATCGCCCCGCACATGCCGTTGCAGGGGGTGCATCTCGCGGTGAGATCGGGGTCTGAAAATCTCGACGTTTACGTCGGGCCAGCCGATTTCGTGAAGATTTTCGGCGTCACATTCACCAAAGGAGACCGAATCGAGGTGATCGGCTCCCGGGTGATGAACGGCGACGATGACATTGTGCTGGCCGCTGAAATACACATCTACGACGTCACCATAACGCTGCGCGACAAGAACGGCACTCCGTACTGGAAGGACTGGAGCAGACGGACCACCGGGAAGTAGCAGCAGGCGAACTCGTGCGATACACTGGCACGAGGAGAACTTCGCTATGCCCATACCGCAGGATTTTTCGACGCCGCGCACGCGTGACGAGAAGATCGATAGCCTGATCCACCTGTACATCGATGGCGGGCTGAATCGGCGGGCTCTGATGCGCCGGCTGGCCGGTCTCACGGGCGGCGCCACGGCTGCCATGGCGGTGCTGGAGCGCGAAGGGCTCGCGCAGGTTTCCCAGCAAGCCTGCCCGGCCGGAATCAAGGTCGATGAAAGCGACAAGTCCGTCCAGTGGCAGGACGTGACGTTCCCGAGCGGGCTGGAGAAAATCGGCGCGATTCTGGCCCGCCCGGCCGGGCAGAGCAGCCCGCAACCGGCGGTCATCGTCATCCACGAAAACCGCGGGCTGACCGATCACATCCGCGACGTGACGCGCCGCGCGGCCAAGGCCGGTTTCGTGGGCCTGGGCATCGATCTGCTCTCGCGCCAGGGAGGCAGCAAGCAGTTCACCGACGATCCGTCGCGCGTCGCCGCTTACGGGAAAACGGTTCCGGCCGAGCGCGTCCAGGACATCGTCGCCGCCACCGAATATCTCAAGAAGCAGTCCTTCGCCATCGGCGACCGCATCGGCGCGGTGGGTTTCTGCGCCGGCGGCAGCAACGTGTACGCTTCGGTGTTCCAGAGCGTTCCGCTGGTGGCGGGCGTTGCCTTCTATGGCACGCCGCCGAGTCCTCTGCCTGCTCCGGAAAACGTCAAGGCGTCGGTTCTGTGCGTTTTCTCGGAAAAGGACACCAATCAGGCCGCGCGCATTCCGGAGCTGACGGGCGCGCTGGTGGCTGCGCACGTCACCTTCAACGTGGTGCTGTACAAGGGGAGCGCGCACGGCTTCCACAACGACACCAGTCCGATCTACGATCCCGTCGCCGCTTGCGACGCCTGGGGCCGGACCATGGCGTGGTTCAACACGCATCTGCGCGCGCCGCGCGTGTCGGCTTAGCGGACGGATCGATCGACAGGAACCCTCGCACCGAATACGTTACTCTCTCGGCGCCCGACGGGTTGCGGCGGTGCAGGCCTGGCAGCTCACGCTCGCGTTTCTTGTTGCGCACCTCGCTGGGCAGACCCGGAGCGCGGACGCATGAAGGTCAGCTCCGGCCGCATTTTGACGACCCATGTCGTAGGACATGCCTCCAGGCTAGCCGGGGCTTTTCAACAAGCTCCTGGGCTGGGTGAATCCCCCCAATTTCAGCTTGACAACGGTGCTATACTGAACCGCTAATACAGCAGTTTTACGCGGGCTGGGGAGGACCAGGCCTTGAAAGACCTGCTCATCATTCGCCTTCTGTTTGTCGTCGTGCTGGGGTGTGCGGCGTTTTTCCTCGAACCTTTCCATCTGGCGGGCCCTTGGGCGGCGGCGTTGGGCGTCGCGGCCGGCTTGGGCGTCGTCATCTTCGAGATCCGCATCAAACAGGTCAGCCTGAAGCGGCTGATCGGCGCCGCCTTCGGCAGCGTGCTCGGCATCCTGGGCGCGTACCTGATCTCGTTGGTGCTCGGCCGCGCCATGCCCAACAACAGCGACACCATTCCGTTTCTGCAAGTGGTCCTGCTCGCCTGGATGACCTACTGCGGATTGGTGGTGGGTGCGGCCAAAGGGGACATGCTCAACCTCGCCGCCCTCGGCGGCCTGTTCGGCGGGGAGAAGGCCTCCAAGAATACCTTCAAGATTCTCGACACCAGCGTCATCATCGACGGCCGCATCGCCGATATCGTCGAAACCGGATTCATCGACGGCGCCATCGTCATCCCGCAGTTCGTCTTGCGGGAGCTGCAACTGGTGGCGGATTCCTCCGATTCGATGAAGCGCAACCGCGGCCGCCGCGGCCTGGATATTCTCGCGCGCATTCAGAAAATGCCGCAGCTCAACGTTCAGATTCTCGAGGACGATTTCCCCAACGTCCGCGACGTCGATATGAAGCTGATCGAGCTGGCCAAGCTCTACGACTGCAAGATCATGACCAACGATTTCAACCTCAACAAGGTCGCCCAGCTTCACGGCGTCGAGGTGCTGAACATCAACGAGCTGGCCAACGCGCTCAAGCCGGTGGTGCTGCCGGGCGAGACCATGCGCGTCTTCATTCTGAAAGAGGGCAAGGAATACAACCAGGGCGTCGCCTACCTGGACGACGGCACCATGGTGGTAGTGGACAACGCCAGGAAGATGATCTCCAAGACCATCGACATCTCCGTCACCAGCGTGCTCCAGACGACCGCCGGAAAAATGATTTTCGGCCGGTTTGACGAGCGCTCGCACACCGTGCATGAGAAGGACCGCCCGGCCCGCGAGCCCGCTCCGGCCACCGGCGCGGGAGTGTAGTCCAACAGCGCTACAATCTTTAGTTCGCCCATGAAAGTCTCCGTCATACTTCCCGCCGCGGGTCTCGGCACGCGCATGGGACGGGAAAAGGCCGGCACCAGCCGCAAGCAGTTCATGCTGCTGGAGGGCGCGCCGATCCTCATCCACACCATTCGCAAGTTTCTGCGCTGCCCTTCGGTCACCGAGATCGTGGTGGCGCTGCGGCCGGAGGATCTGGACTGGGCCCGCGGTCTGGTCCACCAGGAGCATCCCTCTAAGCCGGTCCGTTTCGTCGAAGGCGGCGAGAGCCGGCAGCAGTCGGTCGAGAACGCGCTGGCCAGTCTGGCGCCGGACACCGATCTGGTGGCCGTGCACGACGCCGTGCGCCCGTTCATCGATTCCGAGCTGGTGGAGAAGGTCATCGCCGAGGCCGCGCACACCGGCGCCGCCATCGTCGGCATCGTTCCGGTGGATACCGTCAAGCGCGTGCACAAGAACAAAATTCGCGCCACGCTGCCGCGCGAGCACCTGGTCCTGGCCCAGACGCCGCAGGTGTTTCGCTTCGATCTGATCCGGCGAGCGTTTGAAATGGCGCGCCAGGATAACTTTTTCGGCACCGACGAAGCCAGCCTGATCGAGCGCCTGGAGCAGGTGGAGGTGAGCGTGGTCCAGGGCAGCGACCGCAACCTCAAAATCACCAGGCCGACCGACATGGAGCTGGCGCGGCTGTTCCTTTCCGAGGAGACAGCCGGGCAGACCGCATCGTGACCCGCACGGGCCTTGGCTGGGATGTGCACCGGCTCGCGGCCGGGCGCCCTCTGATCCTGGGGGGAGTCATCGTGCCGTCGGACTATGGCTTGGAGGGTCACTCCGACGCCGATATCCTCTCGCACGCGATCACAGACGCGCTGCTCGGAGCGGCGGCGCTCGGCGACATCGGCATGCATTTCCCGGACACCGATCCCCAGTGGAAGGACGCCGACAGCGCGCGGTTTCTCGCACACGCCGCGGCGCTGGTGCGCGAGCGCGGCTACTCGATCGCGAACGTCGATGCTACGGTGATTCTGGAGCGGCCGAAGCTCAAGGACTACCGCAAGGCGATCCGCGAGTCGCTGGCGCGCACGCTCGCCCTGGAGATCGATCGCGTGTCGGTGAAATTCAAGACCGCAGAGCGCGTCGGGCCGGTGGGCGCGGGCGTGTCGGCGGAGGCCCAGGCGATCGTCACGCTTCAGAAGCCAGAATGAGCGCCTCGGCCAGCTCCGCCGGCATGTCCAGCATCACGTCGTGGCCGCAGGCGAAGGTGCGCGTCTTCCAGCCCTTGGCTTTCGCCCGCTCGTAATGCGGCGGGAACGGGGAATGCTCGAAGCCGGTCGCAAGCAGGAAGGTGACGTTCTTGATTTCCTGAATCCGCCCGGTGAGCTTGAGGGGCTGCGTAAAGGTGGCGAGCGGCTGCATCGTGCACTGTCGATTCACCCACGCGGCGTCGGCGGCGTTCACTTTAAATGCTTCAGCCGGAATCGGCGGCATCGTCGAAGTCTCCCCCGTGCGCGACGCCGCTTCGAGCTGGGCGTTCCTCTGTTCCGGCGGCAAGGTATCGTGCAGGCTCTCGCCGCTCTCCAGCACGAACGCGTCCAGGTAGACCAACGCGCCGATGCGATCCGCGACGCGGTCCGCGACGCCGCTGATCACGCACCCGCCGTAAGAGTGGCCGCACAACACCACGTCCGAGAGTTCCTCCCACCGGATGAGGTTCACGACGTCGTCGATGTGCGTGTCCAGGTTGACCTGCGGCGAAAGCAGGTGAGAGCGCTCCGCCACGCCGGTCAGCGTCGGCGTGAACACGTCGTGCCCCCGCGCCTGGAGGGCTTTGCGAACCCGCTTCCAGCACCAGCTTCCGTGCCAGGCGCCATGAACCAGAACAAAGGTGCTCATTGCTCACACCATCAGCACGAGCTTGCCAGTAGTCTTCCGCCCTTCCAGATCGCGATGCGCCTGCGCCGCGTCGGCCAGCTTGTAGACGTGCTCGACGCGCAGCGCCAGCTTCTTTTCGCCGATCCAGCGGAACAGGTCGCCCGATCGCCACTTGAGTTCCTCGGGGGAAGCATGATTGGCGAGCGTCGGCCGGGTCAGAAACAGCGAGCCCTTCTGGCTCAGCACCAGCACTTCGAAGGCCGCCACGGGACCGCTCGCGTTTCCAAACGAGACCATCATGCCGCGCGGCCGCAGGCAATCCAGACTCTTCATGAAGGTCGCCTGGCCGACGCCGTCGTAGACCACGTCGAGGCCCGCGCCGTTGGTGAGCCGCTTCACCTCGGCCACGAAATCCTGGTCGCGGTAAAGAATCACCTCGTCCGCGCCGGCCTTCTTCGCGATCTCCGCCTTGGCCGCCGAGCCCACGGTGGCAATCACGCGCGCGCCGCGCATCTTCGCCATCTGCACGATGAGGGCGCCGGTGCCGCCCGCGGCCGCGTGCACCAGCGCGGTATCGCCTTGCTTCAGCGGAAACGTCGAGTGCGTCAGGTAGTGCGCAGTCATCCCTTGCAGCATGATGGCGGCCGCATCGCGCAGCTCCACCCCGGCGGGAACCTTCACCAGGAAACCTTCGGGCACCGCCGCGTACTCGGCGTAGCTGCCGCGCGCCATGGCATAGGCCACGCGGTCGCCCGGCTTGACGGAGGTGACGCCCTGGCCCACCGCGTCCACCGTTCCCGCGCCTTCCGATCCGAGCACCATCGGCAGCGGCAGCTTATATACGCCGATGCGATGATACACGTCGATGAAGTTCACGCCGGAGGCGGTCAGCTTCACGCGCGCCTGCCCTGGGGCGGGGTCGGGGGTGGCAAAATCTCCGTAGCGCAGCGCGTCCGCGCCGCCGATTTGTTCGATGTAGACGGCCTTCATAAAAGTCGAATCCTCCTTCTCAGATGTACAGTGCCTGCGTAGAGTAGCAGATACGCCAGCGTCACGGGGAAGAACAGCATCCGCGCCAGGGTGGGCGCCGCCGATGCGCCCGTCATCCCGGCGCGAAACAGCGCGAAGTGGCCGATGATGCGCAAGTGTCCCCAGTCGAGCCAGAAGAAATCCACGTTTTCGTTGACGACGAAAACTTTTGCGCGCAACCGCGCCGCCAGCATCCATTTCCACTTGGTCATGATCGGCTCGGCGGCGCAGATGATCCCCACCATCGGATACCGGCGCTCCGCCAGCTCCGCGTACAGCTTCTTCCGGGCCGCGGGTCCGGCGTAATCGGTGACGCGATAGACCGCGCCGCGGAATCCGGCGGGCTCGCCCGCAAAGCAGGTGACCAGGTCGATCTCCAGATGTTCGCCGTAGGTGCTGTAGAGCCGTGGAAGCAGTTGGTCGAAAATGGAGCGCGAGCCGCTTTCGACCAGCAGGATTTTGGTGAACTCTGGGATGGAGCGGCGAAAGAAATGACGCAAGTTTCTATTCTATGTCAGCCGCACCGGTCCCCGGACTTCTGACTCCTGGCTCCTTCCCTGTATACTGTCTCCTCAGTGCAACTCACTCCCCTCGACTGGGCCGTGGTCGGGCTCTACTTCCTGTTCAACCTCGCGATCGGCTTCTATTACAAGTCCCGCGCGGGATCGAGCACCACCGAGTTCTTCCTCTCCGGCCGCAACGTGCCGTGGTGGCTGGCCGGCACCTCGATGGTGGCCACGACATTCGCCGCCGACACGCCCCTCGCCGTCACCGGAATGGTCGCCCGAGGAGGCATCGCGGGCAACTGGCTGTGGTGGTGCTTCGTCGCCAGCGGCATGCTCACGGTTTTTTTCTATGCGCGCCTGTGGCGGCGCTCCGGCGTCATGACCGACATCGAGTTCTCCGAGATCCGCTACGCCGGCCGCCCCGCCGCGTTCCTGCGTGGGTTCCGCGCGCTCTACCTCGGCATTCCGATCAACTGCATCATCCTCGGATGGGTGAACAAGGCGATGGTCGATATCCTTACGTTGATCCTGGGCGTGACCAAGATCCAGGCGCTGATCATCGTGGTGGGCCTGAT
>JBGPLI010000114.1:0-18421 GCA_041486445.1 Bryobacteraceae bacterium | reverse complement strand
GGATGTCCATCCGGCCGTCCGGATACTGGCGCAGAACCTTGTCGACGACGGCCGTGCAGCCCGTATTGACGATGCCCTTCTCGCTGGCCAGAACCACGCCAAACTCGAGCCGATCGCGAATCACTTCCGCCATCATCTCCTTGTATCGGTCTTCGAAAATATGCAGAGGGAGCTGCGCGCCGGGCAGCAACACCACCTGGAGCGGAAACAGCGGCAACAAACCCGGCTGCATGCTACCATTATGGCTCTCCGAAATACGAATGATTCACACGCTGAAGCGGACCCCGGGCATCTACCTCGTCGGATTCATGGGGTGCGGAAAATCGACCATCGGACGCGCGCTGGCGGAAGAAGTGGGCTGGAGTTATTTCGATCTCGACGAGCAGATCGAGCGGCGCGAAGGTCTCACCATCGCCCAGATTTTCGACACGCGAGGAGAGGCAGCCTTCCGGGAAGCCGAAACGGCCGCGTTGCGTGAACGCGTGCGAGCCGTGAGGTCCGGCCAGCCGCAGGTGATTTCGCTTGGAGGTGGCGCGTTTGTGAACCCGGACAACGTCGCGCTCGTGGAAAGCGGCGGCGTTTCGGTGTGGATCGACGCTCCCTTTTCGACCATCGAGCGCCGTGTGGCCTCGGAAACACACCGCCCTCTGGCCCGCGATCCATGGCAGTTCCGAGCGCTGTTCGACGCGCGCCGCCCCGCCTACGCCCGAGCCGATTATCGGGTGGAGGTTCTGGACGACAATCCGCGCCCGGTGGTGGACCAGATTCTCGCGCTCGGGTTGTTTTCGTGATGAGCCGGAATCACGCGCTGCAAATTTTTCGCGCGGCGCTCGACGCCGCCGATCCGGAACTGGCGGTCTTGCGGCATCTGAGGTTCGACGGGAGGACGCTCCGTGCCGGCCGCCGCCTCTACCAACTCTCGCGATTCGATCGCGTGCAGGTGATCGGAGCGGGGAAGGCGGGCGCGGCGATGGCGCGCGCGGTGGAACGGCTGCTGGGCGCGCGCATCTCCGGCGGTTTCTTGAATGTTCCAGACGGCGCCACGGCCCGGCTCCGCCGCATCACCCTTCAGGAATGTGGCCATCCCGTGCCGGACCAGCGCGGAGTGGAGGGCGCGCGGAGGATCGCCGAACTTGCGCACGCGGCCGGTCCCCGCGATCTGCTGATCTGCCTGATCTCCGGGGGCGCGTCGGCCTTGCTGCCGCTGCCGGCCGAGCCCGTCACGCTCGCGGAAAAACAGGAGACCACGCGGGCGCTGCTTGCCTCCGGCGCCACCATCCATGAGATCAACACCGTGCGCAAACACATCTCCCTGATCAAGGGCGGACAGCTCGCGCGGCTCGCTTTCCCGGCCAGCATGATCGCGCTGATTCTTTCCGACGTGATCGGCGACGACCTGGACGTGATCGGCTCCGGCCCCACGGTTCCCGACCGCTCGACAGCCGCCGACGCAACGGCCGTGCTCCGGAAGTATTCGATTCGACGGCTCGCTCTTCACGAAACGCCGAAGCCCGGAGATCCCGTATTCAACCGCGTGCAGAACGTGATTGTGGGAAGCAACCGGCAGGCCATCGACGCCGCCGCGCGAAAGGCTCGCGCACTGAGCTATCGCACGGTGGTGCTGTCCACCTTTATCGAGGGCGAGACGCGCGACATCGCGCAAATGCACGCCGCCGTCGCGAAGGAGATTCGTGCGAGTGGGCGGCCGGCGCGTGCGCCCGTGTGCCTGCTCTCGGGCGGAGAGACGACTGTGACCCTGCGGGGCAAAGGGCTCGGCGGCAGAAACCAGGAATTCGTGCTGGCCGCCGCGATCGCGCTCGACGGATTCGGCCCTGTGACGGTTTTCAGCGCCGGAACCGACGGTATCGATGGTCCGACCGACGCGGCCGGAGCGATCGCGGACGCGTCGACGATGTCCCGCGCTCGCGCACTCGGGCTCGATCCGCGCGCGTTCCTCGACAACAACGACTCCTACCATTTCTTCGAGCGGCTGCGGGCGCTGGTGAAAACCGGCCCCACCGGGACGAATGTGATGGATGTGCGGATATTGTTGGTTCCGGCGCGGGAATTTTCGATATCATAAAAATGATGGCTCAGCGGGATTACCTGTACAGCCCGCCTGCTTCCCTCTCCCGGTTATCTGAAATCGAATCGGCGTTGGGCGAGGCGATCCGTGGGAAAGCCGAAGTGCTGCGCCTGTCGCTGGCCTGTCTGCTCGCGCGCGGGCACCTGCTGATTGAGGACGTCCCCGGCGTCGGCAAGACGACCCTGGCGCAAGCGCTGGCCCGGAGTGTGCATTCCAGTTTCCATCGCCTCCAGTTCACCTCCGACATGCTGCCCAGCGACGTTCTGGGCGTCACCATTTACAACGCGCACACACAGGAGTTCGAATTCAAGCAGGGCCCTATTTTCACCAATTTCCTGCTGGCCGACGAAATCAATCGCGCCACGCCGAAAACGCAATCGGCGCTGCTGGAGGCAATGAACGAGCTGCAAGTGACCATCGACGGCCGCTCGTGGCCCCTGGCGCGCCCCTTCATGGTGATCGCGACGCAGAATCCGGTGGAGCATCACGGAACCTACCCGCTGCCGGAATCGCAGCTCGACCGTTTCCTGATGCGCATTCGCATCGGTTACCCGGGCCCGGCGGCTGAACGGGAGATCGTGCGCCAGACCGGCGCCTCCACGGCGGAGTCCGTGCAGCCGGTGATCTCGGGCGAGGAGTTGATCCAGCTCCAGGAAGTCGTGGGACGAATCTCGGTGGACGAGACGCTGGTCGATTACATGCTCGCGATCGTCGAACGGACGCGCGCGCACGAATCCCTGGCCATGGGCGTGAGCCCGCGCGGTGCGCAGGCGTTGTTCCGCGCGTCGCAGGCGCTGGCGGCGGTGGAAGGCCGCGACTACGCCACCCCGGACGACGTCAAGCGGATGGTGGTGCCCGTGTTCGCGCACCGTGTGGTGGTGAATTCGCGCGTTTCCATCGCGCAGCGCTCGCCAGAGGCGGCGGAAAGAATTCTGAGCGAAATCCTCACGCTCGTGGACGTTCCTCTGTAGTCCCGAATCCGAATGAAAACCGCAATCATCGGCCTGCCTATGGTGGGCAAGACCAGTCTGTTCACGATTCTGACCGGCGTCCACGAATCGGCGCGGATTGGTTCGCTCGAAGCTCGGGCCGGCGTGACGAAGGTGCCCGACGCGCGGCTGGAGGAGCTGGCCAAGCTGTTCCAGCCTCCCAAGGTGACGCACGCCGCCGTCGAGTATCTCGACTTTCCCGCCATTTCCAAGGAAGTGCTGCGCGATCCGAGTTACCTGGCGAGCCTCCGCGTGGTGGACGCACTGGCGCACGTGCTGCGTGTGTTTGAAAGCGATACCGTTCCGCATGAAAAGGGCTCTGTCGATCCGCTGCGCGATTTCGAGGACATCGAGATGGAGCTGATCCTGAGCGATCTGGTGGTGGTGGAGAAGCGTCTGGAGCGCGTGGACAAGGATCGCAAGAAGATCAAGAGTCCGGACCTGGACAAGGAGTTCGCGCTGCTGGAGCGGTTGAAGGCGGAGCTCGAGGCCAACCGGCCGCTGCGCGGTCTGGAGTTCAACGACGACGACGAAAAGCGCGCTCGCGGCTTTCAGTTTCTTTCGCAGAAGCCGATGCTGATGGTGCTCAACCTGGGCGAGGCCGATGCCGGGCGCATGAGCGCCGTCGAAGAGGAATATCGTAACGGGCCGTTCGCCAACCGGCCGCATACGGCGGTGACGGCGATCTGCGGCAAGATCGAAGCCGAGTTGGCGGAGTTGTCGCCGGAAGAGGCGCGCGAATATCTGGCCAGCTACGGCCTGGCCGAGTCCGGCCTGGAACGGCTGACTGCCGCCACCTACGCGCTGCTGGGATTGATGAGTTTCCTCACCGCCGGCGAGACCGAGGTCCGCGCCTGGACCGTCCCGATGAACAGCCCGGCGGTGAAGGCTGCGGGCGCCATTCATAGCGATTTCGAGAAGAAATTTATCCGCGCCGAGGTGGTGAACTGGAAGGCGCTCATCGAGCACGGCGGTTATGCGGGCGTGAGAGAAAAGGGGCTGCTGCGGCTGGAAGGGAAAGAGTACATCGTCAAGGATGGCGACGTGTTGGTGATACGGCACGGGTAAACGCGTTTGCCGAGCACGCGACAAGCCCCGCCGCCAGGCATCCCCACGCGAACCAGTCTCCGTAGCGTGTGTACGGCGTCTGTCCGCTCGCGTAGTCGTAGCGCATCTCCACGGCCAGCTCGCGGAACGGCTCCGCTCGGTTGACCACGCGGCCGGCCGGATCAATCGACGCGGTGATGCCGTCGTTGGTGGCGCGCAGAATCCAGCGGTGGTTCTCGGCGGCCCGCATCCGCACCAGCTCCAGGTGCTGCTCGCGCGCCGCACTCATGCCGAAGTAGCCGTCGTTGGAGAGATTCAGCAGCACTTCGGCGCCGCCGCGCGCGAACTGGCGCACCAGATCCGGGAACGCCGACTCGTAGCAGATGAACGCGCCGGCGCGATGCTCGCCCATGGGGAACACCACCACGCGATTGCCAGGCGCGAAGTCGCCGGCTTCTTTCGTGATCCGGTTGACCCATGCGAAGGCGGGCGGGACGAACTCGCCGAACGGAACCAGCTTGATTTTGTCGTACCGGTCGACGATCGCGCCCGAGGGGTCCACCATTTCGGCCGAGTTGAGCGGCTCGCGGTTGGCCGTGTAGCCGACCGCCCCAAATAAAAAGTACGTTCGCGCGCTACTCGCGATCGCAGAAGCGTAATCGCGAAATACAGGATTACTCGGATAGAACGGTGCAGGGACCTCGGGCCAGACGATGAGGCTCGAGCCCGGAAGCTGGGACAGCAGGGCCAGACGCTGCTCGAGGGAGCGCACGGACGCTTCCGTCCACACCATTTCGCTGTCGACGTTGGGTTGTACCAGGAGCGCTTGTTCCGCTCCGCGCGCCGGCCTCGGGGCCCGCGGCAGAGCCAGCAGCAGCGGCAGCACGATCAGCCATACCAGCTCCCGCCGCGGCCTCCGCAGGATCACCAGGGCCAGTGCGCATCCGAGCATCGCGAACACGAACGACAGCCCGTACACACCAGTGACCGGAGCCAGGCGCATCGGCAGGGGCATGCCGATGCCGGCGTTGCCCAGGTCGAGCCAGGCGAAGCCGAACGGTCCGTGCGTTCGCTCGATTCCGGCCCACAAGGCGGCGGCCGCCGGGAGCGCCCACGGTTTCAGCATGAGGAATCCACCGAGCGCGGCGAACACCGCCAGATGCAGGCCTTTCAACGCCGCGAACAACGCGAACGTTCCCCAGCCGCCCCAGCGCCCCATCCCGCCGTGCACTTCGAGAACGAACTGAATCCAGTAACACGCGCCGAACCAGAAGACGAACCCGGCGGCCCACCCCGAAAGGAAACGCCGTTTCCAGGACGCTTCGCGCGCGCAGGCCACCAGTAGCGGCGTGAGGGCCACCGGAGCCAGCCAGGTGAGATTGAAACGAGGAAAAATGAGGATCAGCAGGATGGCCGAAGCCAGCGATAGCGCGAGATTCACTGCCGCGACGCCTGCTCGCCGACCAGGTCAGCCATGTAGGAGCTACGCACCAGGGGGCCGCTGAACACCATCCGGAAGCCTATGGAGAGGCCGTAATCGCGATACGCGTCAAACTGCCGCGGCGGCACGTATTCGACTACCGGCAAATTGCGCCGCGCCGGTTGCAGGTACTGGCCGAGCGTCGCGACCTCGACACTGGCCTCGCGCAAGTCACAAAGCAGCGATTCGACTTCTTGCGGGGTCTCGCCCAGGCCGACCATGACCCCGGACTTGGTGATCGCCTGCACCCGGTAGCTCTTGGCGAACCGCAGTACGCCGAGCGATTGGCGATAGTTCGCTTGCGCACGGACCCTCCTGTACAGGCGCGGTACCGTCTCCAGGTTGTGATTGAAAACGTGAGGTCCGGCATCGAGCACGCGCGCCACGGATTCGAAGTCACCGCAAAAATCCGGCGTGAGGACTTCCACGCGCGCATCCGGCAGAGCGGCTCGCACCGCGCGGACGGTCTCCGCAAAATGACCCGAGCCGCCGTCCGGCAGATCGTCGCGGTTCACGCTGGTGATCACGACATGGCGAAGCCGCATTGCCGCCGCCATGCGCGCGACGTGGACCGGCTCGTCCGCATCGAGCGGCGGGGGCCGGCGCATTTTTGGCACCGAGCAGAATCCGCAGCCGCGCGTGCACAGATTGCCAAGGATCATGAAAGTCGCCGCACCGCGATCGAAGCACTCGTGCAGGTTGGGGCAACGCGCCGATTCGCAAACCGTGTTGAGACGCAGCCGGCGCAATTCCGTCTTCAGCCGGTGGACTCCCTCGAAATGCGTGACGCCCTTGCGCAACCATGCAGGCAGCCGGGGAACACGCGGCTCAATGTGAACCAAGCCGCCCATATCAGAAGGTTCGTCTGATCGCGGCGTTGCCGGGGAAGCCGGCTCCCTGCAGGTCGGCGCGCATCTGGTTCAGGGCCGCGTCTCCCACAGGTCCCACCAATACCCGGAACGTGCCGCGCTTTTCGGGAATCTCCGCCGCCATCGCCTTGAATTTCTTCTGGCGCAGCACGTCCACCATGATGTCGGCCTCTCGCTTGCTGGTCGCCGCCAGTTGCAGATAGATCTGGCCGGCGGCGGGCTCGTCGCTCTGAGCTACGCGGGCCGGGGCCTTTTCCGTTTTTGGCGTTTCGATCGGTTTGGTGGATTGCACGGGAGGAGGCTGTTGCGCCGCGGCCGCCGAAGGCGGTGAAGCCGGCGTTACCGGCGCCGGCTCGGGCTGCGGTGCGGGCGATTCCACCCCTGGCGGCTTGGTTTCCTTGCGCGCCGCGGCTACGTCCGCTGTCAGCGGCGTCGAATTCCGCCCCACGATGTAACCCATCGTGAAGAACACGCCGAGCAGAATCACCACGATGAAGAACACGCTCAATAGCTGGCGGTTCCCCAGAATCAGTTCAAATTCGCCGTCGTCGTTCTTGGGCACCGATTCCGCAGTCCCTTTCACTTTGTCGCGGCCGGCTCGGGTCCGGCCATTTTTTGGAGCACGCGTCCTAAATTCGAGAGTATATCCATCGGCAACGGGAACACAACTGTTGTGTTCTTTTCCGAGCCGATTTCGACCAGCGTCTGCAAATACCGCAGTTGGATGGCGATAGGTTGTCGCGCCATCATCTCGGCGGCTTTTTCCAGGTTGACCGCGGCGGCCACCTCGCCTTCGGCGTGGATGATCTTGGCGCGGCGCTCGCGCTCGGCCTCGGCCTGGCGAGCGATGGCGCGGATCATCTGGTCCGGCAGATCCACCTGCTTCACCTCCACCATCGCCACCTTCATGCCCCAAGGGCCGGTGTGCTGGTCGAGCACGCTTTGCAGCCGCACGTTCAACTTCTCGCGCTGGCTCAGCAATTCGTCCAGTTCGGTTTCGCCCAGGACGCTGCGCAAAGTGGTTTGCGCGAGCTGCGACGTGGCGTAGAGATAATTCGCGACCTCGATCACGGCCTTGGTGGGTTCGACGATGCGGAAATAAATTACGGCGTTCACCTTCACCGTGACGTTGTCGCGCGTGACTACGTCCTGCGCGGGCACCTCCATGGCCTCCAGCCGCAAGGAGATGCGCACCATGCGGTCAATCGGCGTGAAGACAAAGATCACCCCGGGTCCCTTCGGTTTTCCGAGCACGCGGCCCAGCCGGAAGATGACCGCGCGCTCGTATTCGGCCAGAATCTTGATGCTGGACAGCAGGTAGACGACGATCACGGCGACCGCGATCAGAGACAAATCCATGAGAGCCTCCTCAGGTGGTGTTTCTTTCTCAAGTGCCTATTTACTGTAGCGCAGCAGACCAAGCTTACGGCCAACGCGCGTCCAGAACTCATTCCGCAGGCGATTCAACCCGGTGCGCGTCTGTTCGAGTTCCTGTTCGAATTTCAAAAGACACACGTCTCGCTCGGCCTCCACCCTGCGGACCCATTCAGCGCGCTCCGCCAGCTCGCGGGCCAATTCCGCCTCCCTCTCGTTGTGATAAGCAACCAAGCGCTCATGGTCGCGAGCTAGCTCAGCCTCCCTCTGGTCGTGATAAGCAGTGAAATGCTCATAATCGCTCCGAATCGAAGCGGCCTCGTTCTCGGACTGCGTGGCGCGGCGGGAAGCGGCGATATACCCGGCGGCCAGTTCGCGCGCGGATATGGAAAACTTTCCCTTTCGGGCGATAATCGGCAGGGACCAGCTCTGCGCGTGCTCCACACCCCACTCGGGCCGGTTCTCGGCGGCGAAGTGGACGCTCGCGAATCCCGCGTCGCGCAGAATTTCGACGAGTGACCCCTGGCGGAATTTGCGCATCTCGAGCGTCGAGCCGTCACCGTCGTGAAACACCAGGTCCTCGAAGACCTCGATCGAACCATCGCGCCGCCGGTTCACCAGCACGGCGCGTCCGGCCAGGTTCGCGATCGTATACTCATGGAGATCGGGGAAATGCTCGATGATCGGATTCCCCAGGCCGTAAGGTGTTGTGAACAGCAGGAGGCCGTCCGGCTTCAGCAGCCGGTACAAGCTGGTGAAGGCGCGCTCCACCGGTGCGCTCACGTGCTCCAGCACTTCGCTCGAGAGGATAAAATCGTACCGGCCGAAGTCGCGCTCGTCCGGCTGCGTGAGATCCAGCCGGGGAGCCTGATGGTAGAACGTATTGGTGTAGTCGAATTTCTCGGCGAGTCCGCCGGCGAGCGCGGGCGGGTCGGTCATGCCGATGGCCCGGATCGACTTCAGGACCGGGAACTCCGGCAGCGTCATTTGCAAGCCGAACAGTTCCTGGGAAAGCAGCGCGACCAAAGCACGCAACCGCACACCCGACCCGCAGCCCGCGCAGGTCGGCGTTTCACGTTCGAGTTGTCCCGGAGGCCGCGGGGATTCGGCGCCGCAGATGTTACAGGTAAATTTCGCGCAATCCATCGCTATACTAACCCGCTATACTAACCGTTACTGCCGCCACGGTGCCAGCTAACGCACTCCTATCCATCCTGGTTCCGCTCTTCAATGAAGAAGAGTTCGCCGGCGCGCTGCTTCAGCGGGTGCTCGACGCGCCGCTTCCGGACGCTCTTTCGCGCGAGATCATCGTGGTCGACGACGGCTCCACCGACGGTTCCGACAAGACCGTCGAAGAGATCGCGGCGCAACATCCCGGCGTCGTCCGTCTGCTGCGCCACCCCCACAACCGCGGCAAGGGAGCGGCGATACGAACCGCCGTCGAGCAAGCCCGCGGCGAGTATTGCCTGATCCAGGACGCCGATCTCGAGTACGATCCGCGCGAGTACCCGAGACTGCTGAAGCCCCTGCTGGAAGGCAAGGCCGACGCCGTTTACGGCTCGCGCTTCATGATTGTCGCCGAGCGCCGCGTCATGTACTACTGGCACGCGGTGGCGAACCGCTTCGTCACCGGCCTGTGCAATCTGGTGGCGGACGTAAACCTCACCGATATGGGCACGGGCTACAAGGCCTTCCGCACCGCGCTGCTCAAGGAGATGCCGATCCGCTCGAACGGGTTCGGAGTAGAGCCGGAGATTACCATCAAGCTCGGCCGGCGCGGCGCGCGGATTTACGAAGTGCCGGTGAGCTACCACGGACGCACTTACGAGGAAGGGAAGAAGATCCGGTTCGGCGACGCCGTGGCGATCGTGCTCACCATTTTGCGCTTTTCCTGGACCGGCGATCTGTATAAGGACCCGGGAGCGAGGACGCTGCACGCGCTGTCCGCCGCGCCGCGGTTCAATGCGTGGATGGCGGATACGATTCGGCCGCACGTGGGCCAGCGAGTGCTCGAGATCGGCGCGGGAATCGGAAATCTGACGCGTGCCCTCCTCCGCGGCCGCAAGCGCTACGCGGCCACAGATATCAATCCCGAGCACCTGGCGCGCCTGGGGTCGCGTTTTCCCCACCGGCCGAATCTGGAGATCCATTCCTGCGACCTGACGCGCGCCGAAGACTTCGCGCCGTTCACGGGGAACATGGACACCGTCATCTGCCTCAACGTGCTCGAGCACATCGAAGACGACCGCCGGGGCCTGGCCAACATCCTTTCGGCGCTCGATCACGGAGGCCGCGCCATCCTGCTGGTGCCGGAAGGGCAGAGCGTGTTCGGCACCATAGACGTTGCGCTGGGCCACTTCCGGCGTTACTCGGAGACCGAGCTAAAGAGCAAAATGGAAGCCGCCGGCTTCCAGGTGGAGCAGATCCTCAGCTTCAATCGCGTGTCGCGTCCCGCGTGGTTCGTCAGCGGACGGATTCTCAAGCGCACCAGCCTGGATTGGAACCAGATGCGCCTCTACGACCGTTTTGTTTGGCTGTGGCGGCGCATCGACCGTTTCCTGCCATGGCGGCCGACGTCGATTATTGCGATTGCGCGGAAGCCTTAACCTTATATTCCTTGAACGCCGCGCGCACGCCCTGAATCTGCTTCACGTGATTCTCGGTGTGCTGGGTGGAGCCTCGCAGCAAGGCGAACAGCGTAAGTGGGCCGCGCACGGAATGCGTTCCAGTGCGCGCGAAGGTGCTCTCCGGCAGATCCTTCAACAGTTCGTAGTTCTCCCCGCGCAACCGGCGGAACGTCTCGATGGCCTGGGAGATCTTGCGCTTGTCGTAATCCAGGCGCTTCGCCCAGGCTTCCTGGTCCAAAGCCGGCAGCACCGGGTTGTCCTCGGCGATGATCTGGCGCAAACGCATCACGGTCGCCGCTTCGGAATCGGCCAGGTGGCAGGCGATCTGGCGCACGCTCCATCGGCCTTCGCCGGGTTTGTAATCGAGCTCGGGCCCGGCCGCGCCGGTCGTGGCGACGGCCAGCAGCTCCGCGCCGCGCCGGAATCGCTCCAGGAGTTCTGCCAATTCGCTCATCGTTTCAATAGTAGTCGGCGCAGCTCATGTAATAACCACACTGCTCGCACACCAGCTTGCATTTGCGTTCGGCGAGGCGGCGGCTGCACACGGGGCAGTAGAGCATCGGTTCGTTCTCTTCGGGTCGACCATTCGCTGACGTGCACGATCCGGTCTGCGCGACAGGACGTTCATGACGAAGGGTGGGCTCCACGACGGAACTATTATACCGATAGTGTTTACGCTCGGGATCTCCATCGCCTTGGATCGCGCCGCCCGTGCATGCAAGCAACCACGACGATGGTGTCGCCGTACACACGATAGAAGATTCCGTAGGGGAACCGATGCACGAGCATCCGCCTCGTGTCTCGATGAATCACCGAATACATCGTCGGATGTGAAACGATTTCGTCGAGTGCGGACCGAACAGCCACCAGAAACTCACCGCCCAGTCCGGGACGCTGGCTCTCGTACCACAGAAACGCGTCGTCGATATCCGCAGCAGCCGCCGGGCGGACTACGATTGGCATTACCGGGCGCGGCTGCGAATCCAGCGGAGGACTTCATCCCAGGGGATGCCGACCGGGCCGTCGCGATCCAACTCATCGAGCCGCCGGTCCAGTTCCTCGCGTTGCGCGTCGGTCAGCGGGATCGCCTTCGGCGTTGCAGAGAGACTCTCCCAAAGCTGCTCTAGGAGCCGCAAGCGTTCCTCGGAACTGAGGCTGGCGATGTCTACCGTTGCCATTCGGATCGACTCAGAAACTATTATAATGATTCCAAATGCGGACACGCCTTCTGGTCGCTCTCGCCCTGACGACTCTCTGTGCGGCGCAAGCCCCCAAAACCTTCTTCGATCGCCCCGTGCGCCAGGCCGTCCGTGGCGTGCACGGCGCGGTGGCCGCGGGCAGTGAATACGCGACCGAGGCCGGGATGCGCATGTACTACCGCGGCGGTAACGCCGTGGATGTGGGCGTGGCCACGATGTTCGCGGCGTCGGTCACCGAGCTCTCACACTTCGGCATGGGAGGCGAAGCGCCGATCCTGATCCGCACCAAGGACGGTAAGGTGCACGCCATCGCGGGCGTCGGACCGATGCCCAAGCTCGCCACGGCTGACATGTTCCGCGCGCGAAAGCTCCAGCCCGGAGAGGTTCTCGAGAACGAACCGGGCGGCCTGAAGGGCGTGATCCCGGTGGCGGGGCTGATGCCGGCACTGGTTCCAAGCATGGTGGACGCGGGCCTGCTGGCGCTGCGCGAGTACGGCACGAAGCCCTTCAATGAGATCATCCAGCCCGCCATCGAGCTGACCGACGGCTACGCCATCGATGAGATGCGCGCCAACAGCATCGCCGGCAGCCGGGGTTTCTTCGAGCTGTGGCCGGCGTCGAAGCAACACTTCATGCCCAACGGACGTCCGCCGCAAGTCGGCGAGATTTTCCGCCAGCCGGACCTGACCCGTACGCTGCGCGCGATGGCCGAGGCCGAAAAGAAAGCGCTGGCCGGCGGCGCAACCCGGCAGGCCGGGATCGACGCCGTGCGCGATTATTTCTATCGCGGCGAGATCGCGCGCAAGATCGACGCGTTCAGCAAAGCCAACAACGGACTGCTGCGCTATGAGGACATGGCCGCGTTCAAGCTGGAGGTGGAGGATGCGGTCGAAGGCACCTATCGCGGCTATCACGTCTACAAGCCCGGTTTCTGGAGCCAGGGGCCGGCCATGCTAGAAGCGCTGAACATCCTGGAAGGTTACGACCCGCGCACCGCGCCGCCCAACTCCGCCGAGCACATTCATCGGATGGTGGAGGCTCTCAAGCTGGCCTACGCCGACCGCGACACTTATTACGGCGATCCGAGGCTCAACAAGATCCCGACCGAGGTGCTTTTGTCGAAGGAGTACGCGGCCGAGCGGCGCCGCCAGATCACGGCGAAGGCATCGCAAGAGTTCCTTCCCGGACACATCAACGGGAAAGTGGGCCGGCATCCGACCGAGATCGACGTGGTCCGGTTCCCGTTCAGCGACGCGCTCATGGCCAAGGACACGACCTGCGTCAACGCGATCGATCACGACGGAATGGTCTTTTCGGCGACACCGTCGGGGGCCTGGCTGCCGAGCGTGATCGCCGGCGATACGGGAATTCCGTTGGGGCAGCGCGCGCAACAATTCGTGCTGGTCCCCGGTCACCCCAACGAGCTGGCCGGAGGCAAGCGTCCGCGTGTCACGCTGAGCCCGACTTTGGTGACGCTGCCCGATGGCCGGCCCTATCTGGCGCTGTCGACGCCGGGCGGCGACAACCAGGAGCAGGCCTTGAGCCAGGTTATGCTCAATGTGCTCGACTTCAATCAGAACGCGCAGAACGCCGTGGAGACGCCTCGCTTCCAGACGCGGCACCTGGTGTCGAGCTTCGACAATCACGCCTGGAACCTCGGCGATCTCCTGCTGGACGAGCGCGTCCCCCAACCGGTGATGGCCGAGCTGGCCGCGCGCGGCCACAAGGTGGGAATCCGCTCGCGGTATAACAACGGAGCGGCGCCAGTGCTGATCAAAGTGCTGCCGAGCGGGATCATTGAAGCGGGCGCGGACCCCTACTATAACCGCTCCGCGCATGCCTATTGAGTTTGCTTCCGTTATTCGACCCTGCACCGGAGTTTGATCACGTCGCTCTGGCCGCGCGCCTCCGCGCTCTGGCCGCCGGCAACATCTGGATCGGCACCAGTTCCTGGAAGTACGAGGGATGGCTCGGTCAGATCTATACTCGCGACCGCTACTCCGTGCGCGGCCGCTATTCGCGGAAGCGATTCGAGGCGGAGTGCCTGGCCGAGTACGCCGAAACATTTCCGGTCGTTTGCGGCGATTTTTCGTTCTACCAGTTTCCTTCGCCGGAATATTGGCAGCGGCTGTTCGCCTCCGCGCCCATCTCGCTCCGCTTTGCGTTGAAGGTTCCCGAAGAGGTGACGGCCGAGGTGTTTCCGAAACATCCCCGCTACGGTCCGCGAGCCGGCCAGAAAAACGAGTCCTACCTGAACGCCGAGGCGCTCGCCGCGCTGTTCCTGGAACCGCTGGAGCCCTACCGCGAGCGCATCGCGGCGTTGATCTTCGAGTTCGGCGCCCGCGGCGCGACCGGGCGGGAATTCGTCGCCGGCCTGGACCCGTTTCTCGACGCGCTTCCAGGCACGTTTCGCTACGCCGTCAAAGTGCGGAACCGCGACTATCTCGGACCCCGCTACTTCGACTGTCTTCGCTCCCACTGCACGGCGCACGTGCTCAACTCCTGGACGCGCATGCCCCCCCTGGAGGAACAGATCGTGCTGCCGGGAGTCTTCACGGCCGATTTCACGGTGGCCCGCGCGCTGCTGCGGCAGGGACGTGCTTATGAAGACGCGGTGGCGCGGTTCTCTCCTTACAACAAGGTCCAGGACGAGAATGCCGAGGGACGAAGGGCCCTTCGTGCGCTGATGGAGCGAATGCGCTCGGAGCGCCGCGCGGCCTACATTTTCGTCAACAATCGATTCGAAGGAAACGCGCCGGAGACGATTCAGGCGATTGTAACCGCCGATTAAGGCCGATGAACAACACCGGTCCGCGCGCATCAGCCTCTATCTGCGGCTGGCGTGCAAGGGCCAAATCACGCTATAGTCATGTGAAGACAAATCTCCAACAGGAGAGCCTGATGACTTTTGTGGAACAGTGGGTTCGACGCCCGCAGAACCTGTGGCTGCGGAAGGCGCTTTTCCAGATTCACCTGTGGACCGGAATCGGAGTGGGCCTCTACGTCTTCCTGATCAGTGTCAGCGGCAGCGCCATCGTTTTCCGCAACGAACTCTATAAGACCCTGGGGCGCAAGCCAGATCCCGTCGCCATTTCCGGACCGCGCTTGTCTGAGGCGGAACTGAAGAAGGCGGCGCAGCAGTCCTACCCTGGCTACTCGGTGACCTTCGTCTTTGCAGCCAAGCAGCCGAACCAACCCACGGAAATCTGGATGAGGCGCGGCGGCACGCAGAAGCAGCGGCTATTCGATCCTTACACGGGAAGGGACCTGGGCGAGTCGGTGCCGAAATCGATTCGCTTTCTCGCCTGGCTCGCGGACCTGCACACCAACTTGCTGTATAAAGAAACGGGCCGTCTTTGGAACGGCATCGGAGCGGCTTTCATTACCTTGCTCTCCTTGAGCGGAGCGGTGATCTGGTGGCCGGGAATCAGAACCTGGCGCCGCAGTTTGACCATCCATTCCCGGGTGGGGTGGAAGCGCCTCAACTGGGACCTGCATAGCGCGGTCGGCTTCTGGACCCTGGCGTTCATCTTCATGTGGGGATTCACCGGAGTCTACGTGTGCTTCCCGACGCCGTTTCAGAGGGCCATCGATTCCTTCGCGCCGCTCGAGCAGTACAAGCTGGTGGAGTTGCCTCCAGCCCCGCCGTCGCTCGAACGCAATTCCGGTGTGCGCTTCGTGCTGGTGGCCGACGGAGACGCCCCGCCGCCGAGGCGAGTCCGCCCGCCGAGACACTTCAGCACCGGCGACAAGATCATCCGCTGGTTCACCTGGCTGCACTTCGGGAATTTTGCGGGCTGGCGCGTGAAGGCCCTGTGGACGCTGTTAGGGTTCGTCCCGCCGTTCTTGTTGGTCACCGGCGTCATCATGTGGTTGAATCGCGTCATTATCCCCAAGCTGCGAAGAGCGCCCGCCCTGGAGCGCGAACTTAGCGAGGCTGTTTCGGCGGAGTGAAGACATCCGGGTTCGCCGCATTGCCTGTTACTCAAACTGGCGGCGGAATCCTTCGAACTGGTCCTTCAGCCGCTCTACCTCCCGCTCGAGCGTGGCGACGCGATCTTCGAGCGCCGCCCGGCGTTCCGGAACGGCTTCCGCCGCGGCTTCCTCGGAACCATCCGGCGTCCCGCCCAGCAGTTGCACCCACCGGCCTCGTGAAGCGCGCGCAACCAGCGGCTCGGGCTCACGCGCGGCCAGCGATTCCAAGCACCGCTCCACTTCCTCCAGATCGGCGAAGTCGTGCATCCTCTCCGTGCGTCCGCGCAGCTCGCCGACGGTCTGGGCGCCGCGCAGCATCAGCACGCACAGCAGCGCCAGCTCGCGGCGTCCCAGGTTCAGGCTTTCTCCCAGCCGGTGCGAGTATTTTTCCACGCGGTGTCCCGCGCCTGTGATCTTGAGCGCCATTCCTTTGTCCCGCAACAGACTCACCGCCTGGATCACGGTGTCCTCGTCGTATCCGACCACCGGGTCGCGGCTCGACTTCTGGTTGCAGGCGTTGACCAGCGCGTTGAGCGTCAGCGGGTAATACTCGGGCGTGGTGATGTCCTTTTCGAGCAGCGCGCCCAACACTCGGACTTCCGCCGGATGCAGAGGTTCCACCTGCCTGCGCTTGCCCCTACTTCTTCCCGGCTTCGGGAGCCGCGGCGGGCGCGGCCGCGGGAGCGGCGCCGGGTGCGGTCCCTTGAGCGCCAGCGGCAGCGGCGGCGGGCGGAGGCAGCGGCGGCTTCAAATTCACCGGCTGAAGATTCTCGCGGGTGCCCACGTCGAGAAAGTCGAACATCAGGAAGATGGCGAGAAACAGGAAGCCCGCGGCCGCGATCACGCCGTTCATCGGCTTTTCATGACGCAGGTGCATGAAGAACAGAGCCACCAGCGTCGCCTTGATACTGGCGATGGTCAGCGCGATCACCACGTTGCCGGCGCCGAAGTTGATGTAGGCCGCGCCCACCGTGATCGCGGTCAAAATCAGCAGTATGGTCAGCGTCTTCATGTACACGGCGGCTTCGCCCGCGTGGTGGTGAGCGTGTTCGTGAGAAGTATCGGTAATCGAGCTCATGTGATCAGATAGTACAGCGGGAACAGGTAGATCCAGATCATGTCGACCAGGTGCCAATACAACCCCACCAGATCGACGGGCGTGTAGTAGGTCCCGGAAAATTCATTGCGGTTCGCCCGCGCCGCGATCCAGGCCAGCAGAAAAATTCCCACCAGAATATGGATGCCGTGCAGCCCGGTCATCATGAAGTAGAAGCTGAAAAACGTCGCGTAGCCGTGGCTGCCGGGGATCAAGTCCCCCTGATGCTTGTACCAGTGGCCCGGCAGCAGCCCTTCCTCGAACTTGTGCGAATACTCGAAATATTTCACGCCCAGGAAGATGCACGCGCACAAGATCGTGAGCAGCAGAAACACCACCAGCTTCTTGCGCTGGCCGGTCTTGGCGGAGAGCACGCCCATCACCATGGTCCAGCTTGAAACCAGCAGCACCACGGTGTTGAGCGCGCCGAGCGGGCGCTGCAGATGCTCGTGGGCTTCGACAAATTCGCGCGGATACCTCTGCTGCATCAGCCCGAAGCCGGCGAACAGGCCTCCGAACAACAGGACTTCGGTCGCCAGGAACAGCCACATACCAATCTTGCTGGTATCGAACTGCTGCTCCATGGTGGTGAAGTGATGCTGCTGATGCGGATCGTGCCCGTGGCCTTCGTCATGCGGTCCGTGAGGATGAACTTCAACCGTCGTGGTGCTCATGCGTGCACCGTCCGGGGCCGGTAATCATAGGGCTCGCGATCGCACACCGGCTGGTCTTCGAAGTTCGCCGTGATCGGCGGCGAGGAGGTCTGCCATTCCAGCGTCGTGCCGCCCCAGGGATTGTCCGGCGCGTCCATCGGCTTGCGCAGCGACGCCAGCAGGTACCCCGCCGTCAGGAACAATCCCGACGCGATGATCCAGGAGCCGAAGGTCGAAATCATGTGGTACACCTGATACTGCGGCAGGTAGTTGTAGTAGCGGCGCGGCATTCCCAGGCTCCCCATCATGAACTGCGGGATGAACAGGGTGTTGAAACCGACGAACACCAGCACGCTGGCGATGCGCCCCAACTTTTCCGAGTACATGCGGCCGGTCATCTTCGGCCACCAGTAATGCAGCCCCCCGATGAAGGCGATGACGTTGCCTCCCATCATCACGTAGTGGAAGTGCGCCACCACGAAATAGGTGTCGGTCAGGTGCACGTCCACCGACAGGGTTCCGAGGAAAATGCCGGTCAGCCCGCCGATCGCGAACAACAGCAGGAAGGCCACGGCATAGCACATGGGCGTGTCCATGGAGATGTTGCCCTTGTACATCGTCGTCATCCAGTTGAACACCTTCACGCCGGAAGGAATCGCGACCAGGAACGTGAGCGCCGAAAAAACGACCGAGGCCAGCTCGCTCTGCCCCGACACGAACATGTGATGGCCCCACACGATGAACGAGAGCAGGGCGAGCGAAACCGAAGAGTACGCGATGGCGCGGTAGCCGAAAATCGTCTTCCGGGAAAACGTCGGAATCAACTCGCTGATGATCGCCATGCCGGGCAGAATCATGATGTACACGGCCGGGTGCGAGTAGAACCAGAAGAAGTGCTGGAACAGCACCGGATCGCCGCCGATCGCCGGGTCGAAGATGCCGATGTTGAACACGCGCTCGAGAATCAGCAGAACCAGGGTGATGCCCAGCACCGGCGTGGCCATCACCTGCAGGATGGCCGTCGAG
>JBGPLI010000113.1:0-18440 GCA_041486445.1 Bryobacteraceae bacterium | reverse complement strand
TGCTCCGCCAGATGGATACTTTGGCTCCGCCGCAGACTGCAGTTGTCAAAAGGAGGAAAGCTTCGTAAAGTGGATTACACGAGAGCCGGTACTTTCAACGGAAAGTCGGGCGATTCCCCTTTCTGTGCCCACATGGTGGCACACACGATAAGGAAGAGTCCTATTTCAGTTTGTCGATTCCTCACAGCGGATCTAAACACCCACCACAATATCACTTCGGGAGCGCCGGCCCGCCTCGCCGCCGGTAGGTCTGCAGTGGTTCACCATTTTCCGCACTCCCTGTACCCCACAGCATCGGTGGTAACGCATTATCTGCTTTAAGCATGATGGAGGTGCCGGTGATAGACCTGCGAGAAGTTCGCTCGTGACGGAGTTCCAGCGGAACATCAAGAGCTACGTTGGCCGGCTGAAGAAGAAGAGGATGCCGCTCGTACTCACGGTAAACGGTCCGGCCGAACTCGTGGTTCAGGACGCTCGGAGCTATCAGGAGATTCTCGACCGGCTGGAGCGCGCCGAAACCATCGCCGCGATCCGGCGTGGCATGGGACAGATCGAGCGCGGCGAGGGGATCCCATTGGACCAGGCTGAGGCGCGACTCCGGAAGAAGCATGGCTTTTCGCGTTGAGATCGCTCCGCAAGCATCTACTTTGCCATTCATCGGGAGACGCACGCCGTTCACGTTTTCCACGTCCGCCACTGGGCCCGCAAATCACCGGGTGGAGGCGAGCTCGAGGATTTTGTCCGAGGAAGTTGAATCCTTCCAGGTGTTTCGAAGCTGATAGACTTTGATTGCGGTATGCCGGCTACGATTCTGCAACCTCCCGTGGAAGGCGATCTCCCGCCGCGCAAGAGGTTCACCCGCGCCGAAGTGGAACAGATGCTTGAGGCCGGCCTGTTTGCCGGTGAGCGCTTCGAATTGATCGAGGGGGACCTGATTGAAAAGATGGGACAGAACCCTCCGCACGCGTCTGGCATTCAACTTGTGTTTTCGTGGTTGGTCAAGATCCTTCGGCCTGAACGAGTCCGGGTGCAACTGCCGATCGAAGTCAGCGCCGCCGACCGCGAGTCAAGCTGGCCCGAGCCGGACGTGGCGGTGCTCGGGGAGAACAAGCCCGACTACCGGCGCCGCCATCCCCGGGGTGAGGAGTTGATCCTGGTGGTGGAGGTTGCCGACACCACCGTCCAGCATGACGCGACCACCAAGCGCGACCTTTACGCTCGGGCGGGAGTGCCGGAGTATTGGGTGCTGGATATCGGCGGGCGCCAGTTGATAGTTCACCGCGGTGCTGCGCAAGGACGGTATGAGCGGGTTCAAGTGCTGACCGAGCGTGACACCGCCGCCCTTGAAGCGCATCCGGACGTCTCCATCCCGGTCGCGGAAATACTTCCTTAGAATCTGGATCACTGCGGTTTCTTCTCGTCCTGCGGATCGGCGAAGGTCACGTTGGTCTCGGCTCCGAACTTGCGGTAGTTGCGGAACTCGATGCGATTGCGCGAGCACAGGCGGCTGCCGCGCACGCAGCTCAGCACCTCCGCATTCACAGGGAGCAGGAACGGCTGCGGGGCCGCCAGCCGCACGAAGTCGTAATCGGTCGCGGTCTCGACCGTGTCGAAGGGGAACAGTAGCGGCATGTTGCGGCTTTCCCGCTCGATGCGCAGCACGCGCGAGGTTTCCTTGTCGATCCAGATCGTGCCGCGCTGCGCCGGATAGTAGAGCTGCGAGGGCGCTTCAATCCGCCAGTGAGACCGCTCCCGCGCTATCTCGAACTTGTAAACGAAGGTCGTGCGGCCGTGAAGCGTGTCCTGGCCGCTCTTGCGGAACACGGCGGTCGAGGGCGAAAACAGGTCCTCGAGCAGCGTCGCGAACTCGCCTGTGGAGCGGGTTCCTTCGATGTCTTCCATCCGCCGGTTGACAGGCTTGTTGCCGACCTTGATGTTCTTATAACTCTCGGTCCCGTTTTCGTAAGCGAGGTCGGCGGTCACCACGTCGAGCGCGTCCCAGCCGGTCTTGGGATGGTCGCTCTGGTAGCGCGTGGTCACCTGCTGGCAGAAAAAATTCGGCAGGGAGCTGCCGAAGGCGGCCGCAACTTCCCTGGCTTTCTGGATCACAGGATCTTCGACGAAGGCGATTGCGGGCGCCGCGACCGGCTCGGGATCGGCGGGCCGTGTGACGAGCGCGGGGCCGCTCGAAGGTTCGCCGGGACCCGCGGAGGCGCGAGAGTCCGGTCTGCGCGGCGCGGGTGCGCCTCGCCTCAACGCAGGCGGGCCGGGATCGTCGTCATCGGGCTGGGGATCGGCCGGGCGAATCGTGGTCGCGGGCCGGGTATCCACGGGCTCTTCCGGAGCCTGCGGCGGCGGAGGGGGCTGCGCGGCCGAAGCGGTCTCCTCCTTTGCCGGCGGTTCGTTAGGCGGATCGCTCTTCGGCGGATCGTTGCGGCGCAGCACCGGCCGCTCGTCGCCGGGCTCCCTGCGCACTGGTGCGCTGGCAGTCTTGGCCGCGGGCAAGGACCGGTTGAGCCTCGGCAAATCCCACGTGGCCGCCGCCGCGGCGCGCTCCTGCGGCGTGCCCGCTTTGTCGAACGTCACCGACACGGCGGTAAAGTAGCCCTGCTCGTCTTCGGTCGAATCGACGTTCAAATGATCGCCTGCGGCGAAGCTGGTCAACGCGGCGTCCTTGCCGTCCTTCTGAACCGTGGTCTTGTCCGATGTCCGATAGCTGATGATGCGGTGATCTTCCGCCTCGAGCACGAACTGACTCCCGGCCACCGTGCGCAGCAGTCCGTAGGTGGTGGTCACCATGGGGGAGTTCTTGTCGCTCCTGCTCCGCGGTTGCTGCGCCGGGCGATCATTCGGGTTGCCCGGCCGCCCGCGAGGATCGCGACCCGGGGGATATTGCCCCGGCGGGCACTGTCCCGGCGGGCACTGTCCCGGCGGATACTGACCCGGCGGATACTGTCCGGGCGGGTATCGTCCTGGATATTGGGCTTGCGCGGAAAGCGCGAGCGCGCACAGCATCAGCGTCAGCCGGACCTCTCGCATACCTCTATCATGACGCCTTTTGCGATCCTCGGGGGTACAACCGCGAAAAACCCACTTGCACCGGGGCCCTCATTTGCGCGACACTAGCAGGTTTTCCTGGTCCAGCGTCCGATGCGGGTGAGAATTCTCTATCACGACCACTGTTTTGACGGCGCGGCCTCGGCCGCCTTTTTCAGCCGCTTCATCGAGGGCAAATTTCACCCGGACGCAGAATTCAGCTTCACCGGCATGGCGCACAAGGCGTCGCAATTGTTCGAACCCGAGCTTTTCGACGGCGACGAGAACGCCATCGTCGACTTCAAATACTCCCCTGACTCGCGCCTCACCTGGTGGTTCGATCATCACCAGAGCGCGTTCCTGACGCCGGAGGACGCCGAGCACTTCCGTCACGACACCAGCGGCCGCAAGATGTACGATCCGACGTTCCGCTCCTGCACCAGCTACATCGCCACCGTGACGCGGGACCGGTTCGGGTTTGAGGCGCCGGATCTGGCCGAGCTGGTCAACTGGGCGGACATCGTCGACGGCGCGCAGTATGCCAGCGCCCAGGAGGCCGTCGAACTGCGCGCTCCGGCCACACGCCTCACGCTGGTGATCGAGGGCGCGCACGGCTCGGAAGTCGTGCAGAAAATCATCCGGAAGATGCGGCGCGAAAAGCTGGCCGAAATCGCCGCGGACCCGGAAATTCTGGCTATTTACCAGCCGCTTTACGATCGCCATTTGCGCTCTATCGACATTATCCGCGGGCGCTCGCACTGCGACGACGGGGTGGTGTATTTCGACCTGGTCGGCGACGACCTGGAAGGCTACAACAAGTTCATCCCGTATTACCTGTTCCCGCAGTCCACCTACACGGTGTCGGTGAGCACGTCCAGCTTTCGCACCAAGGTTTCGGTGGGCTCGAATCCGTGGGCCACGGCGCCTTTGAAATTCAACCTCGCCACCATCTGCGAGCGCTACGGCGGAGGCGGCCATCCCAAGGTGGGCGCGATCAGCTTCGAGATCGGGGCGATCGAGCAGGCGCGTAAGGCGGCGGGCGAAATCGCGGCCGAATTGCGGAGCTGAGCGTAACACCCCAAAAAGTTGCGTGCCTCCCTCAGCCAGTGTATACTCGCGTCTGAAAGATTCCGAAATAGGAGGCGCTTTCCCTTATGATCTCGAACCGTCTGGCCGCTGTTCTCCTGATGTCCCTGCCCGTCGCCGCCCAGTGGCTGAACTATCCGACTCCAGGCATCCCACGCACCGTCGACGGGAAACCGAATCTTTCCGCTCCGGCGCCGCGCACCCCGGATGGCAAACCGGATCTGTCCGGTTTCTGGCGGACCGCGGCGAGCAAGTACACGCAGAATATTACGGCGGATCTGAAACCCGGCGATATCCAGCCTTGGGCGCAAGCCGCCTCCCAACGGGCCATGGACGACAAAGGAAAGAACGGCACCGGCGTATATTGCCTGCCGCCCGGTCCGAGAATTCCCTTCAGCCAGGGTTTCAAGGTCGTTCAGACTCCCAAGCTGATCGTCATGTTGTATGAGGCTGACGGCAACTTCCAGCGTCAGATCTTCATGGACGGCCGCACGCTTCCCAAGGAATTCCTCACCACCGCGTGGCAGGGATATTCCGTGGGTCGTTGGGAGGGCGACACTTTAGTGATCGAGACCGCCGGCTTCAATAACAAGACCACGCTCGACGCCTTCAACCATCCGCACACGGAATCTCTGCGCATGACCGAGCGCTTCCGCCGCCGCGATTTCGGCAACATGGATCTTCAAATCACTTACAACGATCCAGAGGCGTACAACAAGTCCTGGACCGTTCCGTTCCAGGTGCGCCTGCTTGCGGACGACGAAATGCTCGAGACCGTCTGCAACGAAAACGAGCGGGATCGCGACCACATGGTGGGCAAGGGCGAAGACAGGACCATTAAAGTCGCCCCCGCGATCCTGTCCAAGTATGTCGGGACCTACCAGCTTCGCGGCCGCGAGATTGTCATCTCGCTCAATGGCAATCAACTCATGGCGGATAACGGAGGAATGGGAGCGTTTCCAATCAACGCCGAGACCGAGACGTTGTTCCTGTTTGAACCGCCCGCCCAGGGTCCTCCTTCGAAGTTCGAATTCGTCACGGATGCGGGGGGCGCGGTCAACGCTTTGATCTGGCACACCAATCGCGGCGACGAGCTGAGGGCCGCGCGCAAGTAGCGACTCCGGGAATCCTCACGCCCGCTGGAGCAGAGGGCGGAACTCCCGGATGTTTTTCACGTTTTCCAGATCGAATACCTTCTCGATGAGCTTGGCGCTGGTGGCGGCGCCGAGCACGGGCGTGATCAGATCGCGCGCCTGGTTCTCCCGAGGTATCATGAACTCATGCCGTGGCCGGAGCGCGTTATCGTCGATCCTGAGATCCTGGCTGGCAAGCCAGTAATTCGCGGCACTCGTATAGCCGTCGAGTTCGTCCTTGAACTACTGTCTACCGGCCAGTCCGAGAGCGAGATCCTGGCGAACTATCCGGGGTTGACCAGAGAAGACATCCTGGCCTGCCTGTCCTATGCCAGCTACCTCGCGCACGAGTACAAAGCCTACCCGATCCCTGCCTGAATGAGAATTCTGGCGGACGAAAATTTTCCGCAGCCCATCGTCAAGATTTTGAACAAGCGAGGTCACGACGTCGTCTGGGCGCGGATCGACTGCCCGGGCCTTAAAGACCGCTTGCTGCTTGAGCGCGCCGAAGCGGATGGTCGGGTCGTCTTGACGCTTGACAAAGACTTCTGGCGATCGCACTTCAGCGCTCGGTTCCTCTGAAACGTTGTGGAGTGATTCTGTTTTGGGTTTTCCCAGCGATCCCCGAAAATTTGGAGCCTCTCGTCGATTCGACCTTGCGCGCCGGGCACCCGTGGATTGGGCATCTCAGCATTGTCACGAAGGATGGCATTGAGATGATACCAACCGGAGGACAGTAGTCTTGAGGTCGCGCTGTGCTGGCGCGCCGGCTGCCGCAGTCCTCACGCCCGCTGGAGCAGCGGGCGGAACTCGCGGACGTTTTTCACGTTCTCCAGATCGAACACCTTCTCGATGAGCTTGGCGCTGGTGGCGGCGCCGAGCACCGGCGCGATCAGATCGCGCGCCTTGGCGATGATATCGTCACGGGTCATGGGGTTGTCGGCCGAGCCCCGCACCGCCCCGACGCGCTCGGTGACACGCTTCCCGTCGGCGAGCGTTACCTCGACGATGGACTCCCGCCGCGGCATCAGGCGCTCCAGCTCTTCGTCTTTGATCAGTTGCACTTTGGCGCGCTGGCGAAGCACGGCTGCGTCCTTCATCCGCGGCGTATCGTGGGCGGAGCGGAAGGAGACGGTCTTATCGAGCAGCATCACCGCCATCAGGTGCTGGAGGCAGATATCCGGGATTTCGCGGTTGTCCACGATAGTGGCTTCATCCGCTGCGACGCGCACCGTTACCTGCCGCACTTGTTCGGCGTCGAAGCGCTCCCGCTTGAGCAGATTGTCGAGAGCGTCGAGCGGCGCCTGAATGGGCGCTCCCACGGTCCATTTCTTGATCTGGGTTCGCGTCACCTCGTAGCGCTCGCCGAGTTTTTCGATCAGCATAGCGGCATCGTTCTTGGGCTGGAAGGCCAGAAGAAAATTGTCGGTCCCGGAGAGAATGTCGTCGACTCCGGTGCCGCCCGCCTGCACCAGCAGCGCGGAAGTGACGCCGCCGCGCGCGGGCATGCCGCCGAAGTCGAACGCTTTCTCGACATGCTCGGTGTCGCGCTGCCAGGAGGCCAGACCCGAGGCCTGCTGCGCGGTGTAGGAGAGCAGCCATCGCATCTGCTGCGCGGTCAAACCCGCCGCGCAACCAGCGGCGGCCGCCGATCCGAAGATGCCCGAGATTCCGTGCGTGCTCCTGTGGCTCTCGACCATGTATTGCAATTTGCCGAGCGTGGCGGTCACGCGCGGTCCGACGTCGTAGCCGAGCGTCACGGCCCTCAGAAATCGCGTTCCGTCGATGCCGAACATTTCGCCCAAGGCGAGCGCCGAGGGCACCACCGAGCAGCCCGGATGCGATTGCGAGGGCGGATGTGTATCGTCGGTCTCGTCGGAATGGGCGAGCATCCCGTTCGCCAGCGCCGCCTCGATGGGACCGCACACCACGTTCGAGCCGGCCACCGTCGCGATCTTTTCGCCTTTGTACGCGCGCGCGAACTGGATGGCGAACTTTCCGGGCGGCAGCTCCGAGCCCGAGATCATGGCGGCCAGCGTGTCGATGATGACGTGCTTGGTCTTTTCGACCACTTCGGCCGGGACCGCGCGGCCGCGGGCCTCGCTCATGTACGTGCTGAGCTTCGTCATGATGTCGCTGACGGGCTGACCGGCGGGAGGCGCAGCCTTCCCCGCCCCGATGGGAAGAGCCGCCGCCGCGATCGCTCCGCCCGCGCGTTTGAGCGCGCTGCGCCGCGTCAACTGTCCTTGATCTCGCATATTCATCCTCCCCTTCATGGAAGCTTGACCGGATGATCTCCGTAAACTTCAAATAAGGACGCCACCTTCGTAATTCGAAACAGCTCCCGGACTCGCTGGCTCAAGTGGATCAACTCGAGTTTGCAGCCCGAGGTCCGGGCCGAGACGTACAGACTGACGATCGTGCCGAGTCCCATGCTGTCCATCCGGGTGAGATCGGTCAGATCCAGGACGATCCGGCTGCTCGCCGGAATCAGCCGCTTGACTTCCTTGTGAAGAACGCCGGTGATGCCGGCCGTCAACTGGCCGCTGCATTTCACAACGGTAGCGTCCTCCTGGGTGAAGCTATGCAGGCTGAGCCGGATGGTGTCTGGCACGCACTTGAGAGTATATCCCAGTTGTTGTCCCCAACACGCTAGCATCGAGGCATGTCCCGTGTTCTCCAGACCTCCGCCCTGCTCGTAGTGCTGGCCCTGCCGGCGCCGGCGCAAACCTCGCTTGTGAGCGGCGCGTTGGATGGCTCCGTCAGCGACTCGAAGGGCGGGCGCATCCCCGGAGCGGCCGTAACCGTGCGCGATCCCGACACTGGCCGGACGCGAGAGATCTCCACCGACGATGAGGGCGTTTTTCGCGTTTCTGCATTACCCGTTGGCGCCTACGAGGTTTTGGTCTCGCAGCCTGGCTTCGCACCCTACCGGCACGCCGGCGTTACGCTCGCACTTGGCGCCACGGTCCACTTGGATATTGTTTTGGAAACGGCAGGGGTCAGCACGCAGGTAACAGTCACCGCGCAACCTCCCGCCATCGACCCGGCGCAAACCTCGGTCAGTTCCGCGGTCGACCGGGAGCGCATCGAGGAACTGCCCGTCCAGAGTCGCAATTATCTGAACTTCGTGCTGCTGGCTCCGGGCGTGGCGAGCTCGGCTCAGCAACGATCTCTTGCGCCTTTGCCCGACAGCGGCTTCACGTTCGGCGGCTTGCGAGGGCGCAGCAACAACGTCGCCATCGACGGCCTCGACAACAACGATGAATTCGTGGGCTCCAGCCGCACCGAGCTTTCGCTCGAAACCGTGCAGGAATTTCAAGTGGTCAACGCGGGATTGTCGGCTGAGACCGGCGGCGCCTCGGGCGGCTCCATCAACGTGGTGACCCGGACGGGTGCGAACACCATCCACGGCGATGCCTTCGTATTCCTTCAAAACGGAGCGCTGAACGCACGCAACCCTTTCGAAGCCGAGCGTGCCGCGCCCGATCTCCAACGCTATCGGATCGGTACGTCCGACGGCGGACCGGTCGTCAAGAACCGCACGTTTTACTACGTCGCCTTCGAGCAGGAGCACAACCGCTCGCTTGAGGACGCCTTTATCGACCCCGGCGTGGCAGGCGCGATCAATCGCATCCTCGCCGGCGGAGCGTATCCAGGGCTGGCCACAAGGCAAGTAACTGACAACCGTTTCCCTACATCGCGCGCCGAAACCGAGGCGTCCGCCAAGGTCGACCACCAATTAACGGACCGCAACTCCCTCATGCTCCGCTATGCGTTCACCAACAATCGTGAAGCGGGGGACGCCTTCCACACGTCGGGCCTCGCCGACCCCAGCGCACGGGGCAGCAGCTTTACCCGGGACCACGCCGTCGTCGGAGCGCTGACTTCCGTGTTCAATCCGCAATCCGTCGGCGACTTGCGGTTTCAGTTCGCGGACCGGCGAGCGGTGCTCCGGACGAATGATCCCGCCGGGCCCGGAGTCGATGTGGCGGGCCTAGCCGATTTCGGCCACCCCTACGATGGCAACGGCCGCCGCACCGAGACGCATGACCAGGCGGCGTACACCTATTCGCATAACATCGGGCATCAGCTCTGGAAAGCGGGTGTGACCGTCAACCACGTGCATGAGGATGCCGCGATGGCGGATGGTTTTGGCGGCCTGTATATCTTCAGCGGCCTGGCCGATTTCGCCGCGGGCCGGCCCGATCAATTCCGGCAGGCCTTCGGCGCGTCCGACACCAGCTTTGGCGTGACGGGTTACGGAGCGTTCGTAGGGGATCATTGGTCGATGACGCGAAAGCTGACAGTCGATCTCGGCGTGCGCTACGACCTCGAACATCTGCCCTCTCTGTTCCCGCAGGACACCAACAACGTGAGCCCGCGCGCCGGCCTCGCCTACGCGGTCACGCCCACCTGGGTTGTGCGCGCCGGATATGGAATCTTCTTCGACCGTTATGTGCTGGCCAGCCTGAACCCCGCGATCCAGAACAGGTTTGAGAAGGTGCTCGATGGCGGTGGTGCAGCGCCATGGGCGGAGGTGAAGCCGTCCGTCTACCGCGCCGACGCTGGGCTCGCCACACCGTATAGCCAGCAGGCGAGCTTCGCTGCGGAGCACCTGCTCGCCCGCGATCTGACAGCCACTGCGTCTTATCTTTTCGTCCGAGGCGTAAAACTCTCGCGCACGCGGAATATCAACTTTCCGCCGCCGGGCCCACAAGGCGCCCCCGCCTTTGGACCGGAGCGGGCCGATACCCGGTTCAACGGTGTTTATCAGTTGGAGGACTCGGCCAGCTCCACATATCAGGGCACCAGCTTCGCGCTCAACCGCAGAATGTCGAATGAACTGGAGTTCTCCGCCAGCTACACTTTTTCCAAAACCTACGATAACGCGTCGGATTTTAACGAGCAGCCGCAAAATCCTTTCGATCTGGCAAGTGAGTGGGCTCTGTCGCGCCAGGACCAGCGCCATCGCCTGGTCTTCAACGCGCTTTGGGAACTGCCTATCGGCGATGAAGAGAATACCAAGCAGCCTCAGCAGCGCGGCTGGTTGACGCGCATTTTCGGGCACATCGAAGTCGCGCCCATATTCACCGTGGACAGCGGCCGGCCGGTCGATCCTCTCACGGGTGTCGATAATGGCAGCGGCGCGTTCCCGCTGTCCGCGCGCCCTCCCGGTTTCTCGCGGAATTCCTTGAAGACCCCGCTGCTGGTAAATATGGATTTCCGGCTTCTTAAGTATTTCCCGCTCGGCAAGACCGCGCACTTCGATCTGGTAGCGGAGGCATTCAACCTGTTCAATCGGGCGAACGTGGCCCAGATCAATCCGGTTTTCGGCACGGGCGCCATATCCCAACCGGGATTCCAGCAGCCGATTACCGGAGCGGGAGCCCGGCAGATTCAATTCTCACTCGACCTCGAGTTCTAGCCCCCTCCCGCTTAACTCAACGCAGTTGGATGCTCGATACCGCCCCGTCGGTCAGCCGCACCACGCCCAGCGTCGTATCGCCGGCCATGTAGCGATAAATCTCCACCAAGTGGCCATCGTCGAACATGCTGATGCGGGAGGCCGGCGGACCCAGCTTCAGCACATCCTCGCGATTCATGCCGTTGCTCACTGTCTGCAAGTCTTCCACGGTCACTTCGGGCGGAGGAGGAGGCGGGGGAGGCGGAGGCGCAACCTCGACAGGCGCAGGCGGTGGAGGAGGCGGGGGCGGCGCGGGTTTCTCCGCGACCGCGCGGCGCAGTGGAGGAGGCGGTGGCACCGAATCCTGCTGGCGGACCGCTGCCCTGGTCTGGCTCTTCGGGACGCCCGGCGCCACGTCGAGGAGCGGCGCGGCTGATTCACTCTTCGATGCGTTATTCTTGGACGGAACCTCGGTTTGTGCGGTCTTGGAGGTCTGCTTCTCGACCTTGTTGAGGACGCCGGTCAGCCCGTCACTCACTTTCTTGCCGGCCACGCCCCCGACCGATCCGCCAGCGGCCGCCGCGGCGGCTTCCGTCATCGCCTGGGCCCAGGCCGCGTCCCCACAGCCCAATCCGCCGAGTAATACGACGAGCATCATCCGATGCATACAGTACCTCCGTTGGCAGAGTAACAGTGCCATTGCCCGGCGGAAAGCAGGCGAACACCTTAGTTCATTGCGCAAAATCACCAAGAACCACCCGGACCCGTTGCGCTAGAATGAGTTCGTGCAGCCCGATACCGCTCTCAAACTTGCTACTTCTCAGCTCAATCGGGTTCGCGAAGAGATCGGAAAGATCATCGTCGGCCAGCAGGATGTGGTCGACGGGGTTCTGACTTGCCTGCTCGCGGGCGGCCACGTGCTGCTCGAAGGCGTCCCCGGCTTGGGCAAGACCACTCTGTTGCGTACTCTTTCGCGCGTGCTGAACCTGAAATATTCACGACTTCAATTCACCCCGGACCTGATGCCGGCCGACATCGTCGGCAGCATGATCATGGATACCGAGAGCGGTCAGAAGAGCCTGCGTTTCCAGCCCGGACCGATTTTTTCGAACCTGGTGCTGGCCGACGAGATCAACCGGGCCACGCCGAAAACACAGTCGGCGCTGCTCGAAGCGATGCAGGAACACACCGTCACCAGCGGCACGCAGACGCATCATCTGGAAGCGCCGTTCCTGGTGATGGCGACGCAGAACCCGATCGAGATGGAGGGCACCTATCCGCTGCCCGAGGCCCAGCTCGACCGGTTCCTGATGAAGATCCTGGTGCACTATCCGTCGCGGAGCGATCTGAGCACCATCGTCGAGCGCACCATCCAGAAGGACGAAATCGCGCTCGACCAGATTCTCGACCGCCGCGAGATCCTAGGCTTGCGCGACGTCTGCCATCAGGTGCTGGTGGCGCCGCACGTGCAAAGCTACGCCATCGACCTGGTGATGGCCACGCAACCCGGCCCCGCGGCGCACGAGCTCGCGAATAAGTTCCTGCGCTACGGCAGCTCACCGCGCGGCGCGCAGGCGCTGGTAGAGTGCGGGCGCGTGCGGGCGCTGATGCATGGCCGGCTGCATCTATCGACCGAAGACGTCGAAGCGGTGGCGGCGGCCGTGCTGCGTCACCGGATCATTCTCAACTTCGACGCGCACGCGGATGGGCAGACGCCGGAAACCATTCTGGACAAGGTCATCCCCAGCGTCGGCGCCGCGGTCCACTAACGTGGCGGCGGAAACTCTCATCGAGACCAAGCTGCTGGAGAAGCTCGAGCGGCTGACCATCCAGTGGCAGAAATCGCTGCCGGGCCTGGTGGGAGGGCACAATACCTCGCGTTTTGCGGGCTCGGGCCAGGAGTTTCTCGATCACCGCCATTTCGTTCAGGGCGACGATCTGCGCGCGGTCAACTGGCGGGCCTTTTTGCGGCTCGAGAAACTGTTCCTGAAGATGTTCCAGCTCGAGCCGCGCATCCCGGTGCGGATGCTGCTCGACGTCAGCCGCTCCATGGAAACCGGCCGGATTCCGAAGTTCGAATACGCGCGAAAGCTGGCGGCGGCGCTGTGCTACGTCGGCCTGGTGCGCCTGGATTCCATCTGCCTTCAGCCCTTCGCCGATAAGCTCTTCGACTCCTTCGTTGCCAGCGGCGGCCGGCACCGCTTTCAACCCGCGGTCAACTTCCTTTCCGCGGTGAAGCCGGGCGGGCGGACGGATTTCATGGAAATCGCGCGCGAGTTCGTCTCCGCTTATCCGCAGCGCGGCCTGGCCCTGGTGATTTCGGATTTTCTCGACGACCGCGATTGCGAGAGGCCGCTGCAATTTCTCTCCGACTTCGGGCACGAATTGATCCTGGTGCACGTCTGGGCGGAGGAGGATCGCCAGCCGCCCTGGGACGGCGAGCTGGAGCTGGAAGACGCCGAGACCGGCCAGCGCGTGGAGCTGGCCTTCGATTCCGACGCCCGCGCGATGTACACCGCCTCCTTTGACGACTACGCCCAACACCTGCGGACCGTCGCTTTGCGCAACAATGGACGATACGTCGGTTTGCCGACCAGCGTGCCGGTGGACGACGCGATCTTCGGGGCGCTGGTGACCAGCGGCGCTGTACAGTAGAGTGACGCGATGAATTTTCTCAATCTCGGCCTGGGCGAATTGCTGGGCCTGGCGGGCGCGATTTCGGCCGGGGTGGTGGCGCTGTATCTGCTCGACCGCTCCAAGCGCCGCCAGCTCGTCGCCACACTGCGCTTCTGGACTCCGGCCGACGTCCGCACCGAGTTGAAGCATCGCCGCAGGATCCAGCAGCCCTGGAGCCTGGCGCTCCAGTTGATCAGCATCGCGCTGCTGCTGCTGGCGATCGCCGGACCGCGCTGGGGAGGTGACGAGAGCGCCGCGCGCGATCACGTCCTGATTCTCGACACCTCGGCGTGGATGGGGGCCCGCCGCGCCGCGGGACCCAACGCCGCCCGACCAGGCACGCTCATGGACGACGCCAAAGCCGAGGCGCGAGCCTATTTGAATTCACTGCCCGGGCGCGACCGCGTGATGCTGGTCCGCGCGGATGCGCTGGCCACGCCGGCGACGGCGTTCGAGTCGAACCGGGGCGCGGTTGCGGAAGCGATCCGGGTGTCGCAGCCGGGGGCCTCCGTGCTGAACCTGCCCCAGGCGCTCGAATTCGCCCAGCGCGCGCAGAAACTGCAATCCCCGCGCGCCGGAGAGATCGTGCTCGCTAGCGCCTTCCGGGTTCCGGAGGAGGACGCGAGCCTGTCCGCACTGCCTTCGAATCTGCGCGTACTGCCGGTGGCGGCCGCGCAGGAAAACGTCGGGCTACGCAAGCTCGGTTTGCGGCGTTCACCCTCATCGCCAGACCTGTGGGAGATCTTCGTCGTGGTTCGAAACTACGGCACGCGTCCGCATGAGGTGGACCTCGCGCTTCAGTTTGGCGGGGCGCCGGCGGGATCGAAACGGATGGCGCTGAAACCCAACGCCGAGGAGCAGGCGGCGTTTACCTATCGGACGCGCGTGGCCGGTTACCTGGAGGCGCGATTGAATATCCGCGACGCCTTCCCGCAAGACGACCGCGCGGTGATCGAGCTGCCCGCGCAGAAAGCGCTGCGCGTGGTGGTGTACTCGAACGAGCCCGAGCCGCTGCGGCCCCTGATCGCCTCCAATCCGCAATTGGACGCCGTGTTTCTGCCGCCGGCCAAGTACGATCCGCAAGCCAAGGCGGACGTGGTCGTGTTCGACCGCTTCGCGCCGCCGTCCCGTCCGCGTTCCGACTCCATCTGGATTGAACCGCCCGCCGGCGCTTCGCCGGTTCCGGTGCGCGGCACGCGGTCCGCGGTCAAGCTGGAGCGCTGGCGCCCGGAGACGCCACTGGGCGCGGGCTTGCGGACCAAGGACGTGCAACTGGCCTCGGCGGAAGTTTTCGCCGCGGCGCCCGGCGATATTCCGGTGGCTGAATCCAGCGAGGGTCCTCTGGTCGTCGCGCGGCCCGGAGCCGCGAAGATCGCGGTCATCGGATTCGATCCGGCCCGTTCGTCCATGAAATATGAGCTGGCCACGCCGCTTCTGATCGCGAACCTGATGCGCTGGATGGCACCCGACACGTTCCGGCGATGGGAGGTCCAGGCCGGCGCCGTCGGCACTGTCAACGTGGCGGTGGCCAAGGACACCAACCCCGCCGACGTGCGCGTGGTGGGCGAGGACAACCGGCCGCTGCCCTTCACCATCGACCGCGATGAGCTGCGGTTCTTCTCCGGCGCACCGGGCGCGGTGCGGCTCCTCACTGGGGATCGCGAAGTGGTCTATTCGCTGACGCTGCCGGATGTGGGCGAGACCATGTGGCGGGTGCCGCAGAACGTGCGGCGCGGAATTCCGCGCGGCGTCGCCCGCAGCGTCGCGGCGACGGACCTGTGGCCGTGGCTTGCGTTTCTGGGTGGGCTCGGACTGTTGACCGACTGGTTGTTGTTCGGCCGCAACCGGGCGTTCCGTTTGCGGGCGGCAGGCGCCGTGACGGGCGCGTCCTGGAAGAACGCACCCTGGCGAAGAGCCGCATGGAGGAAGGCTTCATGACGTTCGATCGCGCCTGGGTCCTGTTCGTCGCCTGGCTGCCTCTGGCCTGGATCGTTTTCGAGTGGGGCCGCACGTCGCGCAGAGTGGCGTTGGTGCTGAAAGCGCTGTCGCTGGCCGTGATCCTGCTGGCGCTGGCCGGGCCGCGTCTCAAGATATCGGAAACCAAAGTGGCGGTGGCGGTGCTGGTCGACACCTCGGCCAGCATGTCGGCAGGCGATCTGGACCGGGAGTCGCAACTGGCTACGGCGATGGAAAACCAGCGTGGCAGGAACTGGATGCGCGTGATTCCGTTCGCGCGGTCGACGCGGACGCTCGGCGCCGGCGAGGAACTGAAACCGCTCCAGGTGAAGGCGACCGCGGGCGACGAGGGACGCGCCACCGATCTGGAAGCGGCGATCCGGGAAGCCGCGGCCTCGTTGCCGTCCGGACTGGTGCCGCGCGTTGTGCTGATTTCCGACGGCAAGGAGAACAAGGGCAGCATCGCGCGCGCCGCCTGGCAGGCGCAGCAGTTGGGTATTCCCATCGATACCTTCGCGGTGGCCGGGCAGCCGCGGCCGGCATTGCGACTGGAGTCGATCAGCTTTCCGCCGGTCGCATTCACGGGCGAACAGTTCCCCATCGATGCGGTGGTTTCCGTGCCTCAGGCCGGATCCGCCGAGGTGGAACTGGCGGCCGAGGGCCGCAGCCTCGGCAAGACGCAGGTCGCGCTGGCGGCGGGCGCCAACACGATTCGCCTGCACGCCAGCCTGAACACGCCCGGCGCGCTCGATCTGGCGATCTCGATCCGGGCGCAAGGCGCGGGCGAGGTCCGCTTCGATCAGGCGGTGATGCTGCGGCGGCCCAAGATTCTCTACGTCACGCAGGACTCGCCATCCGTGGATTCCCACCTGCCGGCGACGCTGACCGCGGCGCAGTTTGAAGTGGAACGCGTCACCGAGTTCGCGCGCCCGAATCTGCCCGACTACCAACTGGTCATCTTCAACAACTGGGACATGGAGAACATCGCGGCCGCGCGCAAAGCCGACATCGAGAAATATGTCAAGCAGGGCGGCGGAGTGCTGGTGATCGGCGGCGAGCGCAACACCTACATGGAAGGCAAAAAGGTGGAGGACGCTCTGGACCGCACGCTGCCCGCCAAGCTCGCGCCGCCGCGGTCGCCCGAAGGCACCGCCGTGGTGCTGATCATCGACAAGAGCTCGTCGATGGAGGGGCGCAAGATCGAGCTGGCGCGGCTGGCGGCGATCGGCGTGGTGGACAATCTGCGGCCCATCGACCTGGTGGGCGTGCTGATCTTCGACAACTCCTACCAATGGACGATTCCGATCCGGCGCGCCGAGGACCGCACGCTGATCAAGCGGCTGATCTCCGGCATCACGCCCGACGGCGGCACCCAGATCGCGCCCGCGCTCAACGAGGCTTATCGCCGCATCCTGCCGACCAGTGCAACCTACAGGCACATCGTGCTGCTGACCGACGGTATCTCCGAGGAAGGCGACAGCATGGAGCTTTCGCGCGAAGCGAATCTCAAGCACGTCACCATCTCCACGGTGGGCCTGGGCCAGGACGTGAACCGCGCCTATCTCGACAAGATCGCGGTGACCGCCGGCGGCCGGGCCTACTTCCTGAATGAGCCGGCCGGCCTGGAGCAGATCCTGTTGAAGGACGTGATGGAGCACACCGGCACCACCGCGGTGGAGAAGCCTCTCACGCCCGCCATCACCATGCGGGCGGAGATTCTCGACGGCACCGGCATCGAGACCGCGCCGGCGCTCAAGGGGTACACGCGGTTCATCGCCAAGCCGACGGCGGAGACGATTCTCACTCTGGACCGCGATCCTCTGCTCTCGCGCTGGCAGTACGGGCTGGGCCGCTCGGCCGTTTTCGCCTCCGACGCCAAAGCGCGATGGGCCGCCGACTGGGTGACCTGGAAGGGTTACGACAAGTTCTGGGCCAACCTCAGCCGCGATCTGCTCCCGCACTCGCAGGCCGGCGAAGCGGCAGTCCAGTACGACAGCGCCAGCGGCGATCTGGTGGTGGATTATCGCCTCGGCCGCGATGTCGACGAACCGGCGCAGATTCCCGGCATCTTCGCTTTCGGCCCGGACGGTTTCCAGCGCCCCGTCGCGGTGAAGAAGGTCGCGGCGGGAACCTTCCGCGGGCGTCTGCCGATCGGCGCGAGGCAGGGTTTGTTCCGCGTGCGCCCGCTCGCGGAATCGCGCGCATTCCCGGAAGCGGGCCTGTACCGGCCCGAGGCGGAGCTGGCCGATTACGGGTCGAACGAGACGCTGTTGCGGCAGGTGGCCGAGTTCACCGGCGGCCGCTTCCAGCCGGACCCCAAGTTCGTGTTCGACGCCGGACGGCGTGCCATCGCATCGTCGATGCAGTTGTGGCCGGGCCTGCTGGCGCTGGCGATAGCGCTGAACCTCGCCGAGCTGGTGATGCGAAAGTGGAAAGGCGTGATACGCGCCCGGTAAGGCACGCTGAGCGTCAAGCCATCGGATTATAGCTCCAACACACGTCGCAAACCTGCGTCAACCGAGCCTTGCAGGCGCAAGGGCAACGTACCTACGAGCTCGACGAGGAAACTACGGCTGAGAGTAAGAACTTGGGAAACATTGACCACCGAGTCGCGAGGGAGACCCGAGGAGCGTGCCGGCAGCAGAACGTTGCCGGGAGCGTCGGCAAGCTCCAGGTTGCCGGTGATGACGGCGACTATCACAGTTTGAATGCGGCTGCGGTTGAAGGAGTCTGCCTGGATCACCAGCACAGGCCTCCGGAATCCGGGTTCAGAGCCGCGAGGCTCGGGGAGATCCGCCCACCAGATCTCGCCGCGCTGGACTTCGCCAGGCACGGCTACCAGGAATCGTCTCTGCCGAGAGATCTAAGTTGGGCCCGGTGCAAAATCGGATCGACCTTTGCGCGCCGCCGTCCGTACACTTCATTCAGGCGTTCGGTGATGGCACTGGCTTGTTGACGTTCCAGGAACTCGGAAATCGCGGTGGCGTACAACTGGCTCCTTGAAACCCGGAGGCGGCGCGCCGCGGCCTCCGCCAAGCGAAACAGGTCATCGGGGACCGACACAGCGGTCTTCATGATCCGAGTATAACGCGAGTTATACCGTCACAGAGCCGCCAGGCCAAACTAAAGCAATCGGGAAATTTGTC
>JBGPLI010000112.1:0-18618 GCA_041486445.1 Bryobacteraceae bacterium | reverse complement strand
AGCCGCCCTTGCCGACGCCGTCGAAGACGATGTCGAACCCGCCCGGCAGGACCTGCGTGAGGTCTTCGCGTTGGTAGTCGATCGGCGTGGCGCCCAGCTCGCGGATCAGCGCCGCGTGCTCGCCACGCGCCGTGCCCCACCGCTCGAGGCCGGCCAGGCCGCCAAGCACGAGCAGCGCCTGACCGACGGCGCCGGCGGCTCCCTGCACGAGCATGCGCTGTCCTCGGTGCACGTGGGCCGTACGGTGAAGGAGCTGGTATGCGGTCGTCCAGCTCAAGATCAGCGCGGCCGCCTCCGCCGCGTCGACGCCCGCCGGCACTCGGGTCAGTTGGTCGGCCCGGAGCGTGCGATAGGCGGTGTTCGACCCGAGTACCGTCATGTCGGCCACTCGATCGCCAAGCTGAAAGCCGCTTACGCCATCACCAAGCTGATCGATTTCCCCGACGACATCATAGCCGAGCACGAACGGCGTCCGGCGGCTCATCGTCTGCGGGTAGAGGTGGCGCCGGATCACCACGTCGGTGTACTCCAGGCTCGAGGCAAGCACGCGGACCCGCACCTCGCCCCGGCCGGCCGTTGGCAGGGGAGCGTCAACCACCTCCAGCTCTTCGGGACCGCCAAAGCGTCTGAGTTGAACAACCCGGTTGCTCGGCCCCAAGACGGCAGTTAAAGGGTTCAGGTTCATTCGTGCGCCTTTTGCAGGATGCTACATGAGGCGCAATTGGAGGTCCAGTAAATTCTTATTGAAAACGAAGGCCGTTGTTGATCCCGTGTCTGTTAATGTGAGTGATTTCACTCAATCGACATCGCCGGCGACAACATCGCCGGCGCTACTCGTTACGCCTCGAATTTCCACTCACCGCCCACCATCGTGCGCTCGATGGGAATTTTGACGAGTGTGGACGGATTCTCCTTCAACGGGTCCCGGCCGAGCACCACCAGGTCCGCCAGTTTGCCGGCCTCGATCGATCCCTTCACCTTTTCCTCAAACGACGCGTAGGCGCCGTGCATCGTGGCGACGCGCAGAGCCTCCTGGATGGTGATGCGCTGCTTGGGCCCCCAGAGGGTTCCCTTGATGTCGGTCCGCGTGACGCTCGATTGCAGAAACATCATCGGCTCGAAAGGTCCCGGCGGATAATCGGACGACATGGTCGGCCGGATGCCCGCGTCGATGAAGCTGCGCAGCGCGAACATGGAGTTCAGCCGCTCGGGTCCGTACTCTTTCATCTTCTCGCCGTGGTAGTAGACGTAGCTTGAGAACGGCGTCGGAATCACGCCCAGCGCCTTGATGCGGCGGACCAGATCGTCGTTGATCAGCGTGCAGTGCTCGATGCGCATGCGGGCGTCGCGCCGCGGCATTTCGCGCTGGAGCCGCTCGTAAACACGCAGGACCATGTCGATGGCGACGTCGCCATTGGCGTGCGTGCCGATCTGCCACCCGGCGGCGTGCGCCTTCTTCCCCCAGGTGTAGACTTCCTCTTCGGTCATCACCAGGATGCCGTAATCGTTGGGGCGGCCCACGTAGGGCTGCGAGAGACGCGCGGTGCGGCCGGAGATGGCGCCGTCGGCGGTCATCTTGATGGCGCCCACGCGGACCCATTCGTCGCCGAGCCCGGTGCGGATGCCCGCGGCGATCATTCGATCAAGATAGGTGTTCCGGATGAAGCAGTACACGCGAACCGGCAGCTCGCCCGCTTCGTGCGCGTCCTGAAACGCCATGAGATCCTCGGGCGACGCGCCCGGATCGCCCACCGAAGTGATGCCGCTGCGCACGATCATCTTGGTCATCAGCTTGACGCCTTCGCGCCGGTCGGCGCGCGTGATCGCGGTCTCGGGAACCTTCGAGCGGAACCGGTCGTAGGCCGGCCGCTCCATCACGCGCCCATTGAGTTTGCCGGCGGCGTCGCGGTCGAACTTGCCGCCTTGCGGATCGGGCGTCTTTTCGTTGACGTCGGCGATCTGGTACGCCTTGGAGTTGACGAAGATGGTGTGGCCGTCGCGATGGCCGACGATCACGGGGTGATTGGGCGCGGCCGCGTCGAGCTCCGCGCGGGTGAGGGGGCGGCCCTCCTCGGTCTTGGTGTCGTCGTACATGAATCCGAGCACCCACTGCCCCGGCGGAGTTTTGGCCGCGCGCTCGCGAATGGCTTTGACGATCGCCGCCACCGAAGGCAGGTTGCAGTCGACGTTCCTCAAATGATTCAAGCCGGAGGAAGCCGTGTGCAGATGCGCGTCGATGAATCCGGGGAAAACGGTCTTGCCGCCCAGGTCGGTGCGCTTCACGCCCGGGGAGGAGAGATTGTTGATCTCGGCGTTCGTGCCGACGGCGAGGAAGCGTCCGCCCGCGATAGCGACGGCCTGGGCCTCCGGGTTCGCCGGGTCCATGGTGTGAATCGCGCCGTTATAAAGGATGAGCTCGGGCCGGGTAGTCGAGGCGGCCGCAGCAGGCACCGCCGCCGCTCCGAGAACTCCCAGGAAATCGCGTCGGGATGCGCGCATGGTTCCCCCCTGTAGAACATTAGTTTATTCAATTTTCTGGCAGGAACTGGTTGGTATACGTCCGTGAGAGGTCGATTCGGGCGTTGCGCACCTGCTCCAGCGATCCGGCCAGGACGCGCCGCACGGTCTCCGCACTTTCCGGACGGATGCGGCCGTCGATCGAGTACATAGGCTTGGCCAGCCGGATCGCCGCCAGCTCCGCGTCGCTGTCGCCGGCGCGAAACTCGGCCGGCACCTGCGCGAAAATCTCCTCGGCGGAATGCTCGCGAATCCAGACGAGGGCACGCAGGACCGCCCGCGCCATTCGCCGAGCCGTCTCCGGGTTGGCCTCTAACCACTGCTCGCGCGCGAGCAGGCAGGAGGCCGGATAATCCTCCACGCCGAACACTGCCTTGAGACCTTCCGGCGTCCGCGTGTCCGCCAGAATCACTGCGTCCGGACGGCGCGCTTCCACCGCCGTGACTGCGCTGCCGAACAGAACCGCGGCGTCCACCTGCCGCCGCTCGAGCGCCGCGACCGCAGTCGCCGCCTGGCCGACGCCGGCCGTGCTGACCTCGGCGGGCGCGATTCCCGCGGCCATCAAGAGGTGATTCAGATAGAACTGCGACGGCGACCCCACCGAGGTGACGCCCGCCATCCTGCCGCGCAGATCGGCCACTGTCCTTACCGTGCGCCTCTCGCCGCCCACCGCCACCAGAGCGAAGTTCGGCGAGCGCAGCAGCGACACGAAACTCACCACCGGCCGCCCTTCGGCCGCCATCTGAATGGTCTGCTCGTAGACGCCGCCGCCCACATCGGCGCTTGCGCCCACCACCGCCTCGAGCACCTTCGAGGCGCCCGCGATATCTGAAATGGCGACGTGCAATCCTTCCTGCTGGTAGAAGCCGAGCCACTGGGCGAGGTGGCTGGGGTAGTTGTTGGTGGAGGGCGGCTGCAACGCCAGCCGCACTTCCATTACGCCGCGGTTGGCGCTGCAAGCGCTCAGGGCAAGGCATGCCACCGCGACAAACGTCTTCACACTCAATGGAGCCGCTTGGTCAGCACGAAAATATGCTGTCGCGGCAGCGTCTCGAGCACCTGGTCCAGGTGAAACCCTTCGGCTTCAAGCTCGGTCTTCACTTCCTGGACGCTCATCTTGTGCTCGGGGCGGATCGGGACCGAAGGATCCTCCTTGCGGTATTCGAGCAGCACCAGACGGCCGTCCGGTTTGAGCGCCGCGCGCAGGCTCTCGATCATCCTTTGCGGGTCGGAGAACTCGTGATACACGTCCACCAGAAGAATCACGTCCATTTGTCCAGCCGGCAGTTTCGCGTCGGAGCTGGCGCCGAGCACCGTCTGGATGTTGGAGAGCTTCGCCTTCGCCGCGTTCGCCCGCAACTGGCGCAGCATCTCGGGCTGGATATCGTTGGCAAAAACCCGGCCGCCGGGGCCCACGCGCATAGCGATGCGCAGGCTCATGTAGCCGACACCGGCGCCGACGTCGGCCACTGTCATGCCCGGCTTAATACCGATGGCGTCCAGCGCGCCTTCCGGATTCTCTTCCATCTCGCGCTCGCGCCGCTCGAGCCAATCGGCGCCGCTGGAGCTCATCACCGGCGCGATGCGGCGCCCCGTGAGCGGATGCTCGGCTTGGAAAGAGAGCGCCGGCCGGGGTGCGGCCAGGCTCAGCGCCACGAAGACGGCGAGCCACAGTCGCCGCCCTGTTTGCGTTTGTCCGGAAATACAGCTAAATTGTGGAATAGTCACCATGAGGAGCCCCGCGTCCTTCTTCCTCCTCCCGCCCCTGCTGATCGCGCTGGCCGGATGCAACCGCCAGAATGCAGTGCAGATCGATTATCAGATGGGCGAACGCATCAACGTCGGTCCACTTGTCTACAATGTTGTCGAAACCGTCTGGCAAAGTCAATTGGGCGATCCCTTCAAGCTGCGCCTCCCCGAGCAGCGCTTCCTGCTGATCACCGTCTCGGTGACCAACGGCGGCGGCCGGGAGGTATCGGTGCCGATGCTGGCGCTCGAGAATCAGACCGGGCAGAAGTACCAGGAATCGGAAAACGGCGAAGGCGTCGACAACTGGTTCGGCCTGCTGCGCAACATCACGCCCGCGCAAACCCAGCAGGGGCGCCTGTTGTTCGACGTTCCGCTCTCGAGCTACAAGCTGCGGCTGACCGATGGCGGCGAGCCCGGCTCGGAGAAGTACGTGTGGGTGAACGTCCCCCTCCGCATGGATCTCGACACGGGAGTTGCAACGCCGGTGCCCGGTCCGGGAAGATAGGTTTCGGCGAAGATAGGTTTCAACGACACCGTGGCCGCCTCTCGAATCTCCACTCTGGTCCTGGCACTGAGCCTGGCTGTGCCGGCGGTTTCGCAGATCGCCATCGATCGCCTGGCCCTGCACCAGTTCGAGGACGGGCCGGTGCTGCCGCCCGCGCATGAATTTCTTCCGGGAGAGACCATCTATTTCAGTTGCCTGCTGACTGGCTACCGGGCCGAGAAGAGCGGCGAGGAGTCCTCGATCAAGCTCGCCTGGCGGATGCGCGTCGCCGATCCGGCGGGCGTACTGCTCGAAAAAGAGGCGGCTGGCCGCGTGGAGGACAAGATCCTGCCGGAGGACAAGAACTGGAAACCGAAGTTCGTCCACAGTTTCGTGGTGCCTCCCTACGCCGCAAGCGGCTCCTACCGCATCGCAGTGAAAGTGACCGACGAGTTCGGACACACCGAAGCAAATCCAACCCTGGAGTTTCATGTTCGCGGTCTCGAGGTCGAGCCGAGCGCGACGCTGGTAGCTCGCAATTTCCGGTTTCTGCGCGCCGAGGACGACACCGTCGCCATGCGCCCGCCGGTCTACCATCCCGGCGAGGTGCTGTGGGCTCGCTTCGAGATCGCCGGCTACCATTTCGCCGATAACAACCGTTTCTCAGTCGAATACGGACTGGCCGTGCTGCGCGGCGGCGAGCAGTTGTTCGCGCAACCCGGGGCTGCCGCGGAATCGAACGAATCCTTCTACCCGCAGCGCTACGTGCCCGGCGCTTTGAGCTTGAGCCTGGACCAGAACGTCGCGGCTGGCTCCTACACGCTGGTGGTGACCGTGCACGACAAGATCGGCGACCAGACCTGGGAGTCGCGCGAAGCGTTTCAGGTGGAATGACGACGTTTCGGTACGCCAGCGACCAGTCGCTCATCCTTTACCTGGGCGGCGAGATCGAGGTGCAGACCCATCGCCGTGTCCTGAAGCTGCTCCACCTGCTCGAGCGCGAGCCAATCGAAGGCGTGCGCAATCTGCACCCGGCGTATTGCTCGATGCTCATTGTCTTCGATCCGGTCCGGCAGGACCACGAGAATCTCGAGCGCATTCTGACCGGATATCTCGAGCGGCTGGACGCGATCGCGCTGCCGGAGCCGCGCACGGTCGAGATTCCGGTTCGCTACGGAGGCGAGCACGGGCCGGATCTGAACGACGTCGCGGCGCTGCACCGAATGCCCGCCGAGCGCGTGATCGAGCTGCACTCCGGCGCGAGCTATCTGGTGTACTTCCTCGGATTCGCTCCGGGATTCGCGTATTTGGGCGGGCTGCCCCCTGAGATCGCGACGCCGCGCCTCGAAGTTCCCCGCAAACGCGTGCCGGCTGGGAGCGTCGCCATCGGCGGGAGCCAGACCGGCGTCTATCCGTTCGCCACGCCCGGCGGATGGCGGCTGATCGGCCAGACGCCGCTCCGGATGTTCGACGCCGGCCGCTCCGGGATGAGCCGCCTGCGCATGGGCGACATCGTGCGTTTCAAGCCGGAGTGACCCAATGGCCGTAATCGAGGTGCAATCGCCCGGATTGTTCACGACGGTCCAGGATCTCGGGCGCTACGGGTACGGGCCGCTGGGCGTGTCGGCGTCGGGAGCCGCCGATCCGGTCGCGCTGCGGATCGGCAATCTGCTGGTGGGGAATCCGCAGGGAGCGGCCGCGCTCGAGATGACGCTCGCGGGCGGTGCGTTCGTGTTTCCCGACGGCGGCGCGATCGCGCTCACGGGTTCGGATTTCGGCGCGACGCTCGACGGCGCGCCCGTGCCGCTGTGGACCGCGTGCGAGGTGCGGCGCTGGCAGACACTGCGAACCGGCCCGACCCGATCCGGGGCGCGCTGCTATCTTGCGGTGCGCGGCGGCATCGCGGTGAAACCGTTCCTCGGAAGCGCCTCGACGCACGCGCTCAGCGGACTCGGCGGATGGGAAGGCAGGCCGCTGCGGAAGGGCGATCTGGTCTTTACTGAGAACGCGGGCAAGCCCGCGATGCACGAGAACAGGACCATCGCTCCTGCAATTCTCGAACGGTTGCAGCCGCGAAAAGTTCTCCGCACGACGGCCGCGCCGCAGACCGGCTTGTTTTCCGCCGATGCGATTCGCAATTTCTACGAGAGTCCATATATAGTGACCGAGGAGTCCAACCGCATGGGCTTGCGGCTGGAGGGACCGGCGATCGAAACACCGCACTCCGGACAGATGATCACCGAGGGCGTTTCGCTCGGAGCGATCCAGGCGCCCGCGGGCGGCCAACCGATCATCCTGTTTGTCGAGCAGCAGACCACCGGCGGTTATCCGAAAATCGCCAACGTGATTTCGGCCGATCTGCCCGCGGTCGGGCAGCTTCGGCCGCGCGACGAGATTCGCTTCGAGCTGGTCGGCCCGGAAACAGCGCGGGCGCTGATCCGGGAGCAGGAGCGGTGGCTGGCGGAGCTATCCTTTTTGCAGGCATGACCATCGACATCAATTGCGACATGGGCGAGGCGCCCGAGGCGATCGCCGACGGAACCCAGGAGTCGCTGATGCCGTCGCTGACCTCGGTGAACATCGCCTGCGGCGGACACGCCGGCGACGAGGCGACCATGCGGGCCACCATCGAGCTGGCGCGCCGCTGGGGCCTGGCCATCGGGGCGCACCCGGGTTATCCGGATCGCGAAAATTTCGGACGCCGCGAGCTGAATCTTCCGCCGGCTGAAGTGGAAGCGGCGGTGTTCGAGCAGCTTCGCGCGCTGGCGCGGCTGGCCTCGGCGCACGGGGCGGAGATCGTGCACATGAAGCCGCACGGAGCGCTCTACAATCAGGCCGCGAACAACCCGGCGCTGGCGCGCGCGATCGCCCAGGGCGCCGGCCGGTTCAGCAAGGATCTGGTGCTGGTGGGACTGGCGGGATCGGGGATGCTCGGCGTGTTTCGCGACGCTGGATTCCGCGTGGCGGCCGAGGCGTTCGCCGATCGCCGCTACGAAGCGGACGGCACGCTGCGCTCGCGCAAGCTTGAAGACGCGTTGATCCGCGATCCGGATCAGGCAGCCGGGCAGGCGTTGCGGATTGCACGGGAGGGCGTCGCGCGGACCATCTGCATCCATGGCGACACTCCGGGCGCGCCCAAAATCGCGGCTGCGGTGGCCCGTGCATTGCGCGATGCGGGCGTCGAGTTGCGGCCGCTGGCAGCGGCGTTTTAGCTGCCCGGCACGTTTTCCACAGGCCGCTAAAACCCCCACATTTCGCCGTTCGGGTGCCGTTCGCGGCCGTTCCCTGTAAGGACTTGACGCCGAACCCGCATCATGCTCCAATAAAGGGACCGCGCCAAGTAAACCCAGACCTCGTGTCGGAGGCGCAAATGCCATTTTTTGCTTGACTTTGGTTGGCATAGGGTGGTATGAATAATCTGACTGCGTCCCAGGCGTAACAGAAGCAGCGTAAAGGGCGGCATTCATTGACCGTGGATCCCGCGAGCACAGAGAGTAACAAGAGAAGTCGAAAATAAATGAGCTATCGTAGAGCGACAGTCGAGCGGAGATCAGCCAAGCGTGAAGTCAGGCTGGAGGGAAGCTCGGTTCCCGAGGTTCAAACTGAGGGGATTGCAGATTGAGGCTCAGGTTGAAAAAGAGAACTTCCATCAATTCAATTCCAAGAATTCACAAGGAGAAGGAAATGGCAGATTTTCGCAAATGGATTTTCGCGCTTGCCGTAGTGGCCCTGCTTGCAGGGTTCACGGTTCCGGCCAGCGCCCAGATTGCTCCGTTCTCGTGTAATGCTAACGCCGGCGTTCCTCCGATCGTCCGCGCCGAAGGCTACACCGAAGCGGTGGGCGATCTCATACTGAACTGCACGGGAGGCGCGTCCACGGAGAAGAATCAGCCGGTGCCCCAGGTGAACTTCCAGATCTTCCTGAACACCAACGTGACCAGCCGCATCCTGACCGCGTTCACCTCGGGTCCGCAGTTTAACGAAGCGCTGTTGATCATCGACGAGCCCAACGGGGGCGCCAGCAACACCAACCCGTCCAAGCTGAACAACCCGATCCTGAACTGCGCCGCCGCCGGAGCCCCCGACACCGGTCCCTCCGGTCCGGGCGTGTGCCTGATCATCAGCGATGGCAGCGCCGCTCATACGTACGACGGTACGCCTAACGCGCACGGCATCGGCACGGATGGCTTCACCAGGCTGGTCTGCGGCGATGGCCTGACCTTCCCGCCCAGCGGCACCGCGGATCCGAATACCGGCACATACGGCTGCGGCCGTCCCAACGTGTTCCAGGGCCGCCAGGCGATCGCCGGCGCCAACGGCGGAGTCACCAACTCCATCGTCTGGCTGGGCGTGCCGCTCGATCCTCCGGGCACCGTGTTCAACCGCACCATCCGCATCACCAACGTGCGCGCCAATGCGGTCGGTCTCGGCATCAGCTCCACGTTCACCACCTCGCAGATCCAGATGAACATCTCGGTCAGCGGAAACACCTCGCTGTCGATCAACAACCCGCAGCAGATCGTGGCCTATGTGCAGAAGGGTCTCATCACGTCGGTTTCCAACGCGCGTCTGGATTTCGTCCAGTGTAACGATGAAAACCCGGATCTGTTCCTGTCCACGACCGCGAGTCCAAATACTAAGTTCACAGTGCCGGCCTTCCGCGGCGACAACAGTAAGTGCGACTCGATCAAAGCCTTGAGTCCCGGGTGCAGTTCCCAGGATCCGGAAGGCTATAACATGGCGGGTGGCTACAATCCCAACAACAACTTCGCCTTCCCGATTTCGTCCTCTCTGGCCACCTCCGCCTCAGTGGTGGTGGATAGCACACCCACGTTCCGTTCCCAGGAGGGCTTCGCCAGTTCCTGGAAGGTGAAGAACATTGCGGATACGCTGGGGAATTCGACCTACTCGCCGTTGACCGGAGCGTATACCTACAACGGGGGCCTGACGAGGTATGTCGACCAGAACCAAAACGTTCCCGGCGCCATTTACGAAACCGAAACCGGGTTTGAGTATGACGGTGCCTTTGCGAATCCCAGTACCAACCCGCCCAACGGTGTCGGGGTCAACCCGGGAGGCGCGGCGAACGCGGCGCCATTCTCCAACGGCGGCAACAGCAGCAGCACCAATATCAAGAACGCCGGCAAAGCCGACCATGCCACTCGTCTGGCGTTGAACATTACCAACGTCCCGACCGGAGCGGCGGTCTTCATGGCGCCGATCATCTTCCTGTACCGGCAGGGCAGCAGCACCAAGACCACCACCAATGGAGACCCGACACTGTTTGTGAGCGGCTTCTCCACGGGCGTGATGGTTCTAACCAGCACGGATGTCAACGGTGGCGGCTCCTACGCTCCGCCGTCCAACATCCCGGGCAGCGCGGCTGGGGCGCAGCCGAACCTGCCGCTGGTGGCGCTTTCCGCCAGCGGTCTGGCGGTGTACGAAATCCTGTACACCGATCCGTTCAGCTTGGAGCAGGCGGATGTCCCCGTCGTGGTGGCGTGGAAGACCGACCTGAACTCCAACCTCCCGCAGACCGGCATCAACACGCAGGTGGCGGGCGGATTCGCTCCGTTCTACGCCACGGCGTCTTCGAGCTCTGCCAGCACCTTTGGCTCGACTCCGGACGTTCCGCGTTTCATCCCGGCCTCCACGCCGGCCACTCTGTTCACCATCAGCCGTTGCGCTTGCAACCTGCTGTTCCCCTACGTAGCATCTGCGGCGGGGTTTGACACAGGCATTGCGATCGCCAACACGTCACAGGATCCAGGCTCAGCGTATGGATTCCTGGCGAGGCCGCAGGCCGGAACGATTCAGTTCTGGTATTACGGCACCATCGCGGCTACTGGAGCTTCGGCGCCTCCGTCCCAAACGAGCGCCTCGGTTCCGGCCGGCCAGGTCCTGACTTACGTCCTCTCCAACGGCGGCGGCTCCATCGGCAACGCCGCGAATGGTCTGGATAATCGTGCAGCCGGGTTCGTTGGGTACATCATCGCTCAGGCAGGATTCCAATACTGCCATGCGTATGCGTTCATCAGCGCGCTCGGTGCGGGTCCGACAACGAACGGCACTTCCGAGGGCTATCTCGGGATTGTCCTCGACAAGGGCACGCCTCTGGTGCGTACGAACCAGAACGGCGAGAACGACGCCCACTAAGCTGTACTTTGCAGTATCAGAAAAGAGGGAGGGGCTTCGGCTCCTCCCTCTTTTGTTTTTCCGGAGGGTTGAAAAGCATCTGGACCCACTCGCTGGCGCTCGTGGTTCTGTGTGGGCGCACCGAACCGCGAACGGCAGTGAGCGGGTCCCCGGCGAGCTGGTCAATCAAACATTTCACTTCGATCTTGTTTCTTTCCAAATCCCCCAAGCTGTGGTAAACTCTATATTGTTCCGCCTGCGTCCATCTCGCCCCGAGGTTTTTCCATGAATCGAAATTCTGCATTCTTCACGGCGTGCGTATGCCTGGCCGCGAGCGTGACCGCCTTCGCTCAGGCCAGCGGCAGCTCTTATCTGTTTGAGATTCCCGCCAACAGCAGTTCCTCGCAGGTGCTGGGGTTCCTGTCCAGCACCAACAATTTCTCGATTCCGACCATCAACGCACAGGGTCCGCTTGGCACCTTCCAGATCATCCCCAAGCCGGACGGCACGAAGTTTTATCTGCTGGGCACGAACTCGGTGCAGGTGGCCGACCCGGGCTTCGTAAACTTCCGGCCGATCAACGGCATCACCGGCACGCCCGCCTCCGGCGCGATCAGCCCGGACGGGAGATATCTGCTGGTGGGCGCCGGGACCCCCGGGAGCCTGTACATCGTCGATACGGCCACGGATCAGTTGCTGGTGAATCCGGCCGGCTTGCCCGGAACCGTGGTGCCCCTGTACGGCATCGTCATCACCCAGGACTCCAAGCGCGCCTTCGTGTTGAACAACACTGCTTTTGGCAGCAATGTGACCGCCTTCGATTTGACCACCCGCCAGCGGATTGGCGCTTCGCCTCTGAGTCTGGGAGGCGCGGCGCGAGCCATCACGATGTCCCCTCTCGGACTGGTTTACGTAAGCCGGGGCAACGCAATCGATGAAATCGATCCGGCGGCGGTCCAGCTCACCGGCTGCCCGTCCTTCAGCAACGGCACATGCACCGGTACCGTCCCGATCAACGCGAGCGATCCAGGACCGCTGCACTTCACTCCCGACGGAACCGCTGGATACTGCGTGAACCACAATCCCAGCGTCGGTGGAGCGTCCATTGTCAAATTCACGCCGGCCAGAGGGACTTCCGCCGCCGGGGTCGTTACCTGGCCGGCGTTCAATCCGTCGGTAGCCCCGCCACTGTTCGACGATCTCTACATCGCGGGCAACAGCCGCATTTTTGCCTTCTCCTCGCAATCGACGTCGCTATGGGATGTCACGGGCGCCCCGCTGGGCGCGACGACCAGCACGCTGAGCGCGGTCGTGCCGGTGAATAACGTCGTGGGGGTCGCGGTTTCGGGCGAACTCCCTTCGGCCCGCAGCTTGTTCCTGATGGTGGCAAGCGGGCTTCAGATCAGCCTCGATCGCGTGGACCTGACCACCAACCAGGTCAACCTGACCGGCCTGTCGACCGTAGGCGTAGTGCCTCTCGAGTTTGTCGCGGTGCCGCCGCAGAGCGGCGCGGCCGGCTTTATTCTATACAACAATCTTCAAGTACTGTCGGCCGGAGGGACGTCTCTTCCCCTGACCGCCGTGGTTACCGACTCGCTGGGCCAGCCGGTCTACAACCTGCCGGTCACTTTTGCGACGGACCCCACCAACGGCGCGGTGATTAATTCGCCCAACGGCACCACCAACGCCAATGGATACGTGCAAACCACGGTGACCGTCCCGGGCGGCACCCAGGGAGGAACCTTTACTATCACGCTGACGGCCGGCGCCGCGTCCACGACCTTCACAATCACCGTGCCCGGAATCAATAGCGGAGGCGGAGGCGGAGGTGGCGGAGGCGGAGGCGGCGTGACCCAGGTGACTATTGTGAGCGGCGACGGCCAGTTGATCTACTCGGGATTCCAGCTGCCTCAGCCGATCGTCATCAAGGTGACCGATCCTTCCGGCAACCCGCTCTCTGGCCAGCCGGTCAGCTTCGCCGTCACCGCCGGAAGCGCCAACCTGGGAAGCCCCAACGTCACCACGGATGCCAACGGGCAGGCTGGCTCGACCTTCTTCGCAGCCTATCAGACCAACGGCTCGCCCTACCAGACCAGCACCATCACCGCTACGACGCCCTATGGGGTCGTTGCCTTCACGGAAACCGTGGTGCCGAGTGTGGACGCCTTCTTCAGGCAGAAGGCGCTGCCGGAAGTCCGGCTTCTTTCGCCTCCCGACAATAACCGTCAGATCACCATTGGCGCGGGTAGCGTGCTTCCCAACGCGGTCGTCGCGTTGATTCACGCCAACGCGCCCGAGGTTCCCGAGAGTCAGAGGGCGATTCCCGGCGTGGGGATCAGCATCACCAATAGCGAATTCGACTTGACGCCCCAAGGCCAGACCGCCACTGGCGTGTTTCCCGGCCCCACCACCGCCGCTTTTTGTCAGGGGGATCCGCTCTCGGACCAGAATGGAAAGGTGGTGTGCAACCTGGTTGGCGCCTGCCTGGCGCCCGGCACAGTAACGGCGGTTGCATTCGAGGTCGGCTACCTCCAGGGCTTCGCGGGCTCGATCAAGACCGTCGCCGGCAACGCCTCGCAGATCCAGAAGCTGGCGGGGGACAATCAGACCGGCAGGGCCGGCCAGCAGCCTCAGACGGCGTTGCTCGCCGCTGTCACCGATGGCTGCGGCACGCCTGTCCAAGCAGCCAAAGTCACATGGTCGGTGATCTCCGGCTCGGCAACCCTCACGGGCTTCACCGATCAATCCACGGACTCCAAGGGCCGCACCATGATCCAGTTGACCTTCGGCCAGACGCCCGGCCCCGTGCAGGTGAAAGTGGCCCTCGCGGGTATCACCCAGGCTGTCTTCAACCTCACCAATGAAGTGGTGGTATCCAAGATCAGCATCGTGAGCGGGAACAACCAGAATACCTTCTCCAACCAGCCCTTCACGCAGCCGCTGACGGTTTCCGTTGTGGACATCGGCAACAACCCCGTGCCCGGCATCACCGTGACCTTCTCGGTCGGCTCGGGCTCGGCGGCGGTGGCGAACACCGGCCCAACCACGGATAGCCAGGGTGTCGCCTCGACAACGGTTACCGCGGGCGCCAACCCCGGCACGGTGACCATCACGGCGTCGTTCGGGGCGTTCAGCACGGCGTTCTCGCTGAACGTGCGGGCCCCTGGTCCCGTGGTCGCCGCGAACAATTTTGTGAGCGCGGGGTACAGCGCCGCTAGCACGGGGCCCGCCGGCCTGGTTCCCTGCGGTCTGACGACGGTCACCGGCCCCGGTCTTGCGCCGAACCTGCAGGGCGTCGTTTCCGGCGTCACCGGTTTCGGGCCGTTGCCGTACGCGCTCAACGGCGTGTCGATTACGGTGAACTTCATTCAGGCGCCCATTCAATCGGTGTCCAACCAGAATGGCGTCCAGAGCGTCACCTTCCAGACGCCTTGCGAGGTCCAGCCGGGATCGGCGACGGTTGTCGTGACGGTGAGCGGCAGCACCACCACCGTGAATAATGTCCCCGTCTTCACGGCCGCGCCGGGCGTGTTCAACAATCTGGGCCCCAACGGCAAACCCTACGCCGCGGTGATCGACATCAGCAACGGGAGCTTCGTGACGGCGTCCAATCCGGCGCATCTCGGGGGAACCTACTACGTTAAGGTCACCGGGCTCGGACAGGTTACTCCGGGGACTTCGACCAACAGCGCCGGCGTGCCCGGCCAGAGCGTCGTGGTTCAGGTGATCGTCGGTGTGAACAACATCGGTGTGCCCGTACTGGATCAGCCGGCTCCCTACTACGGCGTGAATGAGATCGGCGTGTACTACGTCGGGTTCACGATTCCCCCCGATGCGCAGATAGGATTCGACCAGCCGTTCGCGGTGGCCGTGGTCGTGAACGGACAGATCGTCTTCGGCAATCCGACGTACCTGCCGGCGGTGAACTGACGAATCGCTATCAGCGGTCCGCGCTCAGCTTAGAGCTGATGGCTGAAAGCTGATAGCTTGTTTACGATCTGGTAGATCTGCTGGAGCGTCGCGCGGTCGTCCGGCGTGAACTGGCCTTGCTGCTCGGCCTGCTGCTGCTGCAGATCGGTGCGAACGACGCTTGCCCCCATCAGGCCCATCTGAAATTTTTCGTTCGGCAGCAGATCGCGCACCGGCATCTCGCGCGGCGGCCGCGTGTCGTCGAAGCCCGTCGGCGCGTCCGCCGCCGGAACCCAGACCAGCCCCAGCGGCGTGGCAGTCCACTTGCCCGGTGCGCCCACGCCCTTGGAGTTGAGATTGAGCAGAAGATTGCCGACGTTCTCCAGACGCCCGTTGACGACAATGGCCCACATGCGGCGCGGCTCATTCGGCGGATACACCACCGGGAACATGGCCGTGTTGCCGTCCTCGACCAGCGCCGTGGCCCCGAGGCTTGCCATGAACGCGCGGGCCTCCGATTCCATGCTGAGATAGTTGGGATTGATGGGCGATCCCCCGCGGGTTGCGTCGGTCGTCGCCACCGTGTAGGGCGGGTAGACGATCGCGCCAGGTAAATTCACTGTCGCCGCTTCCTGCGCCGGGATCACCATCTGCTTGAGTGTCCATCCATTGACCGGGTCCTGCGCCGCGATCTTGTACGCGGCTACGTTGCTCGGATCGGAAGCGTTCACCGTCGAATCAAACCAGGTTTTCCTCACTCGCGCCGGGTTCCACGGCGGCGCCGCGACGCCGAAGGCGGCCTGGTAGCTGTCCCGCGTGTAGGTTTTGAACAGCGCCAGATCCTGGACGCCGTAGGCGATCAGATTGGGTTGCGGGGGAACCACGGGCTGGCTGACGGGGTTACTCATGGCAGACTTGCCTCCTGCCTCCATGCTGGTGCACAGGCCCCCTTCCGCCATCCAGGCCGTTGTCTATCCGGCGGTGAGATGAGCAGTTAGCCGCGCGGAGCGGCGGTCACCGCGCTAGCCGGGGGGCGACTCAGCGGCCACTCTGATCCGGGTCAGCGAACTTCACGTTGACCGTGAACACCTGATTGAACGGCCTCACCATCAGCCGGACCGCCACTTCGGTGGCCGGCGGCTGGCCCTCGGGCTCGTAAGCGATCTTCAGCATCGCGTTTTCGCCGGCGTTCACCGAGGTCTTGTCCAGCTCCGCGCGAAAACCCTTCAGCTTCGGACTCACCTCGAGCGTCGCCTGCACCGCGCCCGGCGCGCCGTTGTGAAAGATCACCTGTTCCGACGAAGGGGCGCCGGCCGGGAGCGTCACTTCGGATTTGCTGACACCGGACTGTTGTTGCCCGATGATGCGCTTTGCGGCCGCCGCAATCATTTCCGGCGTCAGTCTCTTGGGAAGGGTGACGGTTCCGTCGGGATTGGGCTTGATGGCGCTCAAATCCGACGGTCCCATCGGCGTGGTCTGGTTCTCGCCCGGATCGTTGTACCACACCCACTTGCCATTCTCGATCTTCCAGCTCGTCGGCCCCGTGCTCGGGATCAAGACCTGCTGCGTTTGAACGTTCATCGTTCGCTGGACGGTCAGCGTGACAATCGCTTTAGTGAAGTTGTCCTTATAATCGATCTTGTCGATGTGGAACGATTTGAACTGCGTCTTGTTCGCGCCGAAATAGAAGTCCTTGCTGTCGTCGGCCACCAGATCGAAGGCCTTGCGAAAGCTCCCGTCGACGTGATCCTGATAGAACTCGGTGACCCGCGCGCGGAGGGTCTGGTCCACCTCGGGCGGGGGCGCCTGGCCCATCGCGAGGAGTGAAAACAGAAACAATGAAAGCGGCGCGCGCATACGACCTCAGAATGGCTGGGACGCAGGGATTCGAACCCCGATACGCAGATCCAGAGTCTGCAGTCTTACCGTTAGACGACGTCCCAACGTTCTCGTTTCAATTTTATCATCACTGGGAAGCTTCTCGTATCATAGAGGATTCATGGCCCGCATCCATCGCGCTCTCATGAGCGTTACCGACAAGACCGGAATTGTGGAGTTCGCCCGCGCGCTCGCCGGCCTGGGCGCGGAGATCGTCTCCACCGGCGGGACCTTTCGCGTATTGAAGGAGGCCGGTGTTCCGGCGCTGCGCGAAGTCGCGGAAGTGACCGGGTTTCCCGAGATGCTCGACGGCCGGGTAAAGACCATTCATCCGCGCATCGCGGGAGGCATTCTCGCCATACGCTCGACGCCCGAGCACATGCGGGCGATTGAGGAACACGGCATCCCGCCCATCGACCTGGTGTGCGTGAATCTCTACGACTTCGAAAAAGCAGCGGCGAAGGCCGGCGCGACGCTCGAGGAACTGATCGAGAATATCGACATCGGCGGCCCGACGATGATCCGCGCCGCCGCCAAGAACTGGCAGGACGTCGCGGTGGTTACTTCGCCCGGCGATTATGCCGGGATTGTCGAGGAATTGCGCGCCAGCGGCGTGCTTTCCGGTGACACTCACTGGCGGCTGGCCAAAAAAGCCTTCGCACTCACGGCAGCCTACGATCGCGCGGTGACGCTGCGCCTCGCGGAAATTCCTCCCACGGGCGAGACCCTGCCTGCGACGCTCGACATTTGCGTTGCGCGGGCACTGGCGCTGCGCTACGGCGAGAATCCGCATCAATCGGCAGCGCTTTACTCGGCCGGCGGCGCCGGCATCGCGGGGGCCGTGCAACTCCAGGGCAGGGAACTGTCATACAACAACCTGGTGGATCTGGATGCCGCCTGGCAGTTGGCCGGCGAGTTCGACTCGCCCGCATCGGCGATCATCAAGCACACCAATCCCTGCGGTTGCGCCGAAGCGGCGACGCTCGCTGAAAGCTATCGCCGCGCCTTCGAGGCCGATCCGGTGTCCGCCTACGGAGGCGTGCTGGCTTTCAATCGCGCGCTCGACGGCGACACCGCGGCCGAGATCGCTAAAACGTTCGTCGAGGCGATCGCCGCGCCGGCATATACGGACGAGGCGATGAGCCTTCTCGGCGTGAAGAAGAACCTGCGGCTGCTGCGTGTGACCGCCGCCGCCCCTGAGTTGGTGGTCCGATCCATCAGCGGCGGATTCCTCGCGCAGACTCCGGATACGCACCGGCTCGTTCGGGCCGAAATGCAGGTCAAGACCAGGCGGCCGCCCACCGCGGAAGAATGGACCGCGCTCGAGTTCGGCTGTAAGGTGGTGAAACACGTCAAGTCCAATGCGATCGTGTATGCGCGCGCCGGGCAAACCGTCAGCGTCGGGGCGGGGCAGATGAGCCGCGTCGATTCCGTGAAGGTGGGCGCGATAAAAGCGGTGCTTCCGCTCGCGGGAACCGTCGTGGCCTCCGACGCGTTTTTCCCGTTTCCCGATGGAGTCGAGGAAGCGGCTAAATACGGCGCTACGGCGGTGATTCAGCCGGGCGGCTCCGTGCGCGATGAAGAAGTGATCGCGGCGGCGGACCGGCTGGGGCTGGCGATGGTGTTCACCGGGGTGCGGCACTTCCGGCACTGAGGTGCTATAGCATGGTACGAGAGATTCAAGTTTGAATGGCCACCAGTTTCAGTTCGAGTGGGACGAGATCAAGGCAGCCACGAACGTCCGCAAGCACGGGGTATCCTTCGAGCTTGCCTCGACAGTGTTCAGCGACCCACTACTCCTCACCGCTGCCGATCTGGAGCACAGTGAACCCTCCGTGCCAACATCGATGAGACAGAGTTCGCGGCCATAATTACAGAGCAGGGCGGCCGGGAGAATCATCGTGAGCGAAACCAAGATTGCAGTTCCTTTTCTAGCCAGTTCGGCT
>JBGPLI010000111.1:0-18632 GCA_041486445.1 Bryobacteraceae bacterium | reverse complement strand
TTTCTTTTGCCCTGGCGTGACAAAGTATGACTTGCCATGCTGCTTCACTTCCACACTGAATGTGGGAGTCTGCACCGGCGAAGACTCCTGGGAGACGATTCTTACCGGGACGGTCATCCAGCGCAATGTAACTGCGAGCATTGTGAGAAACGCTAGCGCGCCGACAACAACTGCAGCTAGCAGGATGCGCCGACTCATGATTTATAGTTTATCCGGCTCAAAGCACTGCGGCCAAAATTACCAAACGAACCCGAAGAAAACGAAACTGCTGCCGTCCGCCCGAGGTGAGACCCCCAGAATCTTTCAGGAGATTTTCAGGTTCAATCGATCTCTTCAAGCTTATAATCGTTGGCGGGGCGGAGTCGGGGAGATCTCCTGTCCCTCCCGCCCTGAAGGAGATGAACCATGAGACAGCTTATCGTGATGGTTTTGTCCTCCGGGCTGATGCTGGATGCCGGGACGATCAATTTTGGCTCGGACACACCTGGCGCGGTGCCGAAGGGGTGGTCAGTCTTCATGACGCATCAGGGAGGCGCGCCGAAATGGGAGATCGTCGCGGACAAGACGGCGCCCGGCAAGAAGGGCTATGTCGTGGGCCAAACTTCAAAAGATCAAACCGACAGCCGGTTTCCCCTGCTCGTCTATGACAACTCCAACCTGAAGGACGGAGAGGTGAGCGTCAGCTTCAAGCCGATCTCCGGAAGGGTTGACCAGGGCGCCGGTCTGGTGTGGCGGTACAAGGACCCGAACACTTATTACATCTGCAGAGCCAACGCGCTCGAAGACAACGTCGTGCTTTACAAGGTGGAAAAGGGCAATCGCATTCCCCTGCCGCCCGTTGGCGAACCCTTGAACACCTATGGGACCTCCCACCGGGTTCCCACTGGCGTTTGGAGCACCCTGCGGGTCACGTTCAAGGATTCTCTTTTCTCCGTTTACATGAACGGCGTCAAAAGCTTCGATGTGGATGACAAGACATTCACGGAGGCGGGCAACGTAGGCCTCTGGACGAAGTCGGACAGCGTTATTTATTTCGACAATTTTCAGTTCAAATAGTGCGAGCTAACTCGGCCGAAAGAGGCAAATCCATGAAAACCATTTTGGCTTTGTTTGTTGCCGTAATCGGCGGTGTCGCGATTGTGAATTCGGCGACGGGCGGCTACCATTTGTTGCAGACGGTTCCCATCGGCGGCGAGGGCGTTGTCGGAGCGCTTTGCACTGTGGACCCGGCCGGCCGGCGGCTCTATGTGACGCATAACACGCAGGTCGAAGTCCTGGATTTGGATTCCGGCGCATTGGTGGGAAAGATCGAGAAGACGCCCGGTGTCCGGGCAATCGCGATCGCTCCGGAACTCGGACGCGGCTTCTTTGCCAGGGCGCAGGCCGGCACGTCGACGATCTTCGATCTGAAGACGCTCGAAACCATCGGAGAGGTGAAAGTGACAGGAGCGGCCCCGACCCAGGTCGTCTATGATCCTGCGACGAAGCGTGTCTTTACTCTGAATCGTCGCGGCTACAGTATGACGGCCATCGACGCCATGGCAGGAACAGTGGCCGGCACCGTCGACACGCTGGATTCAAGGCCGGAATTTGCAGTCTCGGATGGGAAGGGACGTCTTTTTGTCAGCCTCTGGGAGAAAGAGGTGGTTGTGCCGATCGACTCGCGGAATCTCACGGCGGGCGAACCCTGGAAGCCGGGACCCTGCCAGCGCCCCACGTCCATGGCCATCGACTCGAAGAACGCAAGACTATTCGTCGGGTGCTCAAACCGCATGATGGTTGTCCTGGATGCGAATAGCGGGCGTCTGATTACCAAAGTGCCAACCAGCCAGGGAAGGGGTGTTGGCACGGCCTTCGATCCGGAGAACCACCTCATATTCAGCTCCAACGGTGAAGGGACCGGTGGCGAAGGGACCGTGACTGTCATCCGTCAGGAATCTGCGGACAAGTATCGCCTGCTCGAAATCTTGAAAATCGGGGCTGGGGCCAGGGCCATGGCCCTGGATGAGAAGACCCACAAGATATTTGTGCCGTTAGCAGACCAATCCACCCAGATGGGCTCCGGGGGCAACGACATCCGATACCTGCCCAACACCTTTCGGGTTCAGGTCTTCGGGATGTAAGGAGGGAAACGTGAAGCCTATTTCAGCTTTGTTGATGACCATCGTCAGTGGCATCGCAATCGCGGCTTCGGCCGCTGGCGGCTATCATCTCCTGCAAACAGTCTCCGTGCCGGGCGACGAAGGATGGGATCATCCCACCGTGGACAGTGCCGGCCGGCGGCTGTATGTCTCCCACGGCTCGCACGTCGTCGTGATGGATGTGGATTCCGGAAAGTTGGTCGGGAAAATCGACAAGACACCCGGTGTTCACGCGATCGCGATTGTCCCCGAACTGGGCCGCGGTTTTATCAGCAACGGCCAGGCCAACTCTGTAACGATCTTCAACCCGAAAACCCTCTCAACGATTGAGGAAGTGAAAGTAACCGGTGTGAACCCGGGTCCGATCGTCTATGATCCGCCGACCAAGCGTGTCTTCACTTTCAATGGCGGAAGCGGCAACGCGACCGCGATTGACGCCAGGGAAGGCAAGGTGGTGGGCACCATCGACCTGGGCGGAACACGCGAACTTGCGGCGACGGATGGGAAGGGCCATGTTTTTGTCAACCTGGTGGACAAAAACGTTGTCTTGCAAATCAATTCCCGCACGCTGGCGGCCGGTGAACGCTGGCCGCTGGGGACCTGTGAGCGTCCAGGGTCGATGGCCATCGATCAGAAAAACGCAAGGCTATTCGTGGGATGTGCGAATCGCCTGATGGCGATTCTGGATTCGAATGATGGGCGCCTGATTACCACGTTGCCGATCGGCGAGGGAAGGGATCAGGCGGAGTTCGACCCGAAAACCGGCCTCGTGTTTAGCTCCAACGGCGAGGGGACCGTCACGGTCATCCGTCAGGAATCTCCGGACAAATACAGCGTGCTCGAAACCGTGCAGACCGCGCGTGGAGCGCGAACCATGGCCCTGGATCTGAAAACGCACAAGATATTCTTGCCGTTAGCCGACATCGGGCCGGCGCCGCCGCCTACCGCGGAAAATCCGCGGCCCCGGGGCAGCATCCTACCCGGAACGTTTCGCATTCTTATCTTCGGAATGTGACGTCCGCCCGTGCAGGAGATCCACGACATGCGGAATCAGGTCCGCGACCGCGTTCAGCGAGTCGAGCGCGCCGCGGGGGGAGCCGGGAAGATTCACGATCACCGTCGAGAATGGCGGCGCGCCAGACGGCTCAGAGGCGATCCCGTCGAATCCGGTGCACCTCGTTCGCTTTCCAAATCTGCCGGGCTCAAGAGCAGGATCACGCCTCACAGAATGATCGCAGCGACCGGCCGTACTGCATCCAGTCTGCGGCGGGGGCAGTGCCCATCGCGCGGAGACGCTCGAGTAGGCGCAAGATGAAGAAGATCAGCGATTCCTCGGAATGGCTCACGCGAACCGACCGGATGTAGTCGAACGCGCCATGCTCCAGACAGCAGCCCAGGTCGATGCGCCGCTCCCCTTTGTGTTCGGCCACTGCCGGGCGAATGTTGGCGGCGAAAGTCTCGGCGCTCCAGGCCGAGCCGGCGGCAAGTAACCCTCCGAGAATCCGGCTCGGCCGGATCGCCGGCTGGCGGGTGCCTCCACGGATCACCGGGGCTGAGGTACGGTGCAGCGCGCGGACCGACGAGGCTTTCTCTGCGGCGTCGCAAAGCATCACACGAGAGATGATGGGTTTCACCTCGAACACGGCGTAGACGCTCTCAGCGGGAATATGCACCGCGCCTTCCTGGGGGAACAGCGGCGGGGAATAGAAGTTGTCGTAGATAGCGATGTCAATCTGCCGTGAGCGTCTGCCCCGCGAATCAAGAACAAATGCGGATGCAGCGCGATAACGCTTGGGTAGATAGCGGTCAAACAGCGCGATCCACTGTCGCTCGGTCGCGGCTCCCGCCGTGGGACCGTGCTCGATCAGACCTCCCATGGCGAGCTGCGCGAGCATTTCCTGCTGCGCTCGATGAAACACCTCCGCCATGTCAAGCTGGCCGGAGTCGGGCATGCGGGACATAGATCTCAGCCCGATGGTAACTTCGACACCCCCGGCGGACCAGCCGGCCAAGCCCGTGAGTGATTGAAACGAAAGGCGAACAAGCCAAGGTACGAGCCGGGACTCGGTAGTGCGCTATTTGTGTGTCCCTCTTGGCAGGCAGGCGCAATATGATCGTGTACACGTTCGCGCCGACCGGCTGAAGCTCAAGCGGCTGGAATTTGCTTAACTGGTACAGCAGGCATGAGCACAAACCACAAACTACCATACAGCCCCGCCCCCACCCAAAACTTCTCAGAGGCAAAGGCCGAGTTCGACAAGAACCACGCTATGGTCTCTACGGCGAAGTGCATCGTACCCGTGAATGGTAAAGTGCGGACCAGCGCACCCATCCGCGATACCCACGGGAAGCCGAGCGAGGAATACTACAAGTGGCAGTTCGTCCACTCTCTGATTAAGTCCGGTCTCTACGCGCCCGACTACATCGGCGTCGAAGTTCAGTTTCCCAAAGGCAACACTGCCGTGTTGCGCCTTGACGGTGCAATCTTCGACAGCCCCGAATGGCTTGAGCACTACAACGCCTATTGGAAGGACCGGCGCTCAACCGATCTCGAATGGCTCAATGACCACTTGCTTGCGATCATCGAGTTCAAGAAGAACGACAAGGAAATCGAGAAGGTTTTCACCAGCCAGGTGAAACCAGCGATGCGAGAGAGAGAGCCCGCAGACGCATACGTGCTCGGTCTTTATTACGGAGCAGACCGTCTTTACCTCTTTCAGCGGCGCGGGGGGAAATACCTCCGCTACGACGAAGGAAAAAATCAGAAGGGCGACGACAGCAAAATCGGGGATCTTTCACTACATCTGCCCGACCCCTACGGTTACCTACCGGACTTTAACGATCTCCGGAAGCGCGTAAATCGTCCAGCGTCATTCGACCGCTCAAAGCGGACAATTCACGATCTCGATGTTATAACCACGATTGCCTCCGTCCAAATCAAGACGGCGCTGTCTGATGTGCTCCGCGCGCTCGACAAGGTGAACCTCGTCGATCAGCGCGGTTATGGCATCTTCCTCCAGACGTTTGCGCTAAAGGTCTATGACGAGAAGCGGAACGAAAAGCACCCGCAACGCTTTCTCGATTTCTATGTCACCGATGCCGAGGCGGCCTTCCATGCTTTGTCCGACGCACCGATCAAAGGCTTCATTAAGCGAATCCACGCACTGCGCGACGAAGCAGCGGGCGAATATCAGAAGATCTTCGCCACGAATGTCATCGACTGGCACGACCCAAACGACGTGCGGGCGGTTATCGCAATTGCACAGGCCTTTGAGGACTACTCGTTCGTCCTTTCCTCGAAAAGCGACCTTTACCAACTCGTCTTCTATAACTTTGCCAACTCCTTCAAGCGGGACGAAGCCGCGCAATTCCTCACCCCGTTGCCGGTCATCGATTTCATCGTACGCCTCGTGAACCCGCGCGATGGCGAAACGGTCTTTGACCCGTGTTGCGGCATCGCCGATTTCCTTTCGCTGTCGTTTGTCCATGCACTCGACAAACCAGATGGCTGGAAGCTCGACGACGCAAATGTCTTTTGCGTCGATCTCGATAGAAACATGATCTCGCTTGCTACGCTCAATATGCTTCTGAACGGTGACGGTGAAGCCAAGCTATTTTCTAAGCCTGACAAGGGTTCCATTCTTGCAAAGATCGCCGACAGTTCACCGCCCGAACTTGTGAACCTCATCCCCAGCGAGCATGCCCGCGGGCAGTGGGATGCTTGGCCGGACAAGACCAAGCTGAAGAAGTTTGACGTGGTTCTCACTAACCCGCCCTTCGGCGAAGACCGCGCCTACCGGGTCAAGACGGACGCAGACCGCCAGATTATTGAGATGTATGAGACCTGGCATCTGACACGGCAGAGGCCGGACGCAGAGGATGCCTTCGCCGCGAAGCACGAGCGCGGGAAGAACAAGCAGGGATCGGGGAAAGGCAGTGAAGCCCTTGATCTTGGCATTGTCTTCCTCGAAAATGCTTACCGCAGCGTAAAAGAGGATGGCCGCTTCGGCATCGTCCTCTCCAACTCAATCGCCTCTATTAACAGATGGACGCGAGTCCGCGAGTGGCTCATGCAGCGGATGCGCATCGTTGCGCTTTTTGACCTCCCGGCCAATGTCTTCGCCGAGACCGGCGTCAATACTAGCATCCTCATCGCCTACAAACCCAAGCCCGCCGCGCTGAAGCGGCTGAATGAGACCGGCTACAGTATCTTCGTCCGCGACATTCACCGGGTCGGCTACGAGAAGCGCACCAGTAAGCGCAACGTTTTCTTCAATCCCGTTTATCAGATTGATGAGGCGACCTTCGAAATCCGCGTGAACGAGCAAGGTGAACCGGTTCTCGACGAGGAATTCACTGAGACACTGACCGAGTTCCGCCAATGGTCGCGCGCGCAGGAAAAGACGCTGCAAGATCTCTTTGTAAAGGAGAGCTGATGAAATATCTTCGCGTCCCTGGCGAGATCACCCTCGCGGATTTGAACGGGAAAGATGCTTCATGGTCGGCTGGGATGTATCGTCGTGTCGAGATTCCCACAAGCCACACACGCCCTGTCCGCGAGCTTATCGCCGGTTACGACAAAGGCAGCGATCCCGGGTCAATGTATTACTTAGAGAAGTCCACTCATCACTTCATCCGCACCAAAGCTCTACAAGAACACAGCTACCTCGTGTGTCCTAAGGGGGGCGCAATTACTCCCATCAACCCTCGAGTTTTTGAGAACATGGCGCTCACAGACGGCGACATCCTGCTCTCTAAGGATTCCAACGTGGGTGAATGTGCGATTGTCGATGGAGAGGCGTGGCAAAATCACACGCTCAGTGGCGGAATTGTGCGGCTGCGACCGTCAGTCAATCGCCACTACCTTTTTGCCTTCCTCAAGCACGAGCTGTTCAAGACCGAATTGCTCTCAATGGTGCCACGGGGAGCGACCATCGCTCACGCAAATGACCTTTGGCTCGATTGCCGCATCCCGTTTCCAGCGCAGCGCAACGCGGACGACGTGGTCACCTACGTCGCTGCACTGGCCGAAGCGATTATCGAAAAGGAAAAAGCGATCCGCGTCCGAAGCGACGAGATCCATACGCTGATCGATGCAGAGCTAACCGCCAACCAAATGGGCACATTTCATTACGAACACCCAACACGCGACGAGCTCGCGAGCCTCGGTCGTTTCGACGCGGCGATTTACAGCTACGAATACAAATCCAAGATTGCGCGGATTCGGAATTACCGTCGCGGCCACCGCACACCCAGCGTGGCAGGTTTCACGGTTACCCCCGGACCCAGCCTCGAAATCAAGTTGCTGCAAACCCGTTTGGATTCCGAAACACCGAAGCCCGGCTTTTACAAACTCCTGATTCCTGCGAACATTTCCGAATACGGCACGATGGACGCCGTGACTTGGCTTGGCACCGCCCGTGAACTGCCGCTGCTTCACGCTGGCGACATTCTTTTTGGTGAGGCCGGTTTTCATAAAGGCCGGTCCGTCGTGCTCATTGATGAGCCAGAACGCGCAACGACCAACGCTCACGGTCTCTACGCAAGACGCAGCGATGGCGACTTGGAGCAATCCATTTTCTTCCGCTGCATCTTCAATTGGTATCGAAGCCAGGGCTTGATCGATCTCATGGCTGTCGGTGGTAGCGGTGGCCACTTCTCGCCCGACTATTTCGATTTCGTCCTCATTCCTAAATTTCCTGGACCGCTTCAGCACCAAATCGCCCGCCTCTACCACAACCCTGCCACGCCACCAGCGCGCAAAACGACGCTGGCAAACTTCGTCACCTGGCACCGGGAGTGGAACGAAAAGTTAGGCATCTGGGAACTCGACTGCGAACTCAAGAGCCTCCAGCGCACCCTCACCGAAGTACAAGAAAAAATCATTGAAGGGCGCACCGTTAGCCTCGTTTACCCCACTCTTGTCCCGTTGCGTAACGGGTAGAACTTCAGACGACATCCGAAGGCCCGTAAAACGCGGGCTTGCACGCCTCATAAATTCAGGCTCACAAAAGAGGGCATGGAAAACCCCGACGCATGGGGCTCCAAACCCCGGTAGTGCGCTAATCAGGGACACAGATTTAGCGCACTACCCGGGACTCCGGATTCGACGGGATCGCCTCTCGACTCCCAAACCGCGCACTACCCGGGTTTCGGAGGATGCTCCGTCCGGCCGTGTAGCAGGTCCACGACATGCGGAATCAGGTCCGCGACGGCGTTCAGCGAGTCGAGCGCGCCGCGGGGGGAGCCGGGAAGATTCACGATCACCGTCGAGCCTCGCGTGAGTGCGCCTCCACGCGAAAGGGGCGCCAAACGGGCCGACTTGCGGCCCTCGCTGCGCATCAGCTCTCCGAATCCCGGGATTTCGCGTGAGGCAATGGCGCGCGTCGCTTCGGGCGTCACGTCGCGCGGAGCCACTCCGGTTCCGCCGGTAGTGAGCACGACGTCGATTTCACCGCTGTCGGCCAGCCGGGCGAGCGCGGCGGAAATTTCGGGCACATCGTCGGGCGCCACCAGCGTCTCCACCACCTTCCAGCCCATCTCCTCGGCGCGCGTCCACAGCGCCGGGCCGGACCGGTCCTCGCGCGTGCCTGCCACGGCCGAATCGCTCACGGTGAGGATGGCGACGCGGATCACTTGGCAGCCTGCGCCAGAGCCGGCGTGGTTTTTGGCGGGATTCGATGATGCGTCGCCTGTTCGTAGGCGTACGCCAGCTTCAGCATCGCCGGTTCGCTATACGGCCTGCCCAAAAAAGTGATTCCGGTGGGCAGATTGTCCGTCGTGAATCCCGAGGGCACGGTGATCGACGAAACAAAAATCAGAAATGTATTCAAAATGGGGATGCCTTTATTGGTCGGATAAGGAGGATTAATTCCATCCTTAATCAGCGTCGGCTGGTGCTCGACAGACTTGTGGACGATGGCATCCAGATGGTTGTCCGCCATCGCCTTCGTCAAATTGATCATCAACTGATTCCGCGCCGCGAGGTACTCGCCGTACTTCCCCCAGTCCGGATCGCCCGGATTGCTTTTCCATTGCGCCGCCTTGGGCGGTGGAAAGATCTTGTCGACATCGGGCGATTTCTGAATATCCGCGCGGGTCTTGAGCGGAGAAGCCGGAGTCCGCGCCAGCCACAGCCGCAGCGCCTGGTCGGTCGTCGCCGTGTTGCCGGCCCGCTTGGTCTGCAATTCCTTCAATCCCGGGATCACGACAGGATCGGTGAGTATCGCGCCCGCCGCTTTCAGCTCCGCCACGCTTTTCTCGAAAGTGGCGTCGACTTTCTTGAAGTCCTCCGATCCGGGCTCGGACGCGACGCCGATCGGCTCCCTCAGCACGCCGATGCGCGCTCCCTTGAGGCCATTCCGGTCGAGAGACTTCGTGTAGCTGTCAGGCGCATGCCCCACACCCAGCGCGGTCTGCGGATCTTCGGGATCGTAACCAACCATCGCGTCGAGCAAAATAGCCAGGTCCCTCACGGTGCGCGCCATCGGACCCATGGTGGCGGGCTCGGAGGGATAGCCGTCGTACATTCCCGTGCGGCTCACCAGCCCGGACGTCGGCCGCATCGAAACGATATCGTTCCATGCTCCCGGCCTTCGGATGGAAGCGAAGGTTTCCTCCCCGATCGCGACGGTGGAAAAGTTGGCCGTGGCCGCCGCGCCGGAGCCGCCCGACGATCCGCCGACGGTCCTCTCCAGATCGTAAGGATTGCGCGTCTCTCCGAACATGGAGCCGTAGGTATCGCCGGCGGCGAACTCGCTCAGCGTGGTCTTGCCCAAGATGATCGCTCCCGCCTTCCTCAATCGCGCCACCACGAATGCATCGAGCGGCGGCCGATAGTCTTTGAAGACCAGCGAACCCAGCGTCGTCGGCATGCCTGCCGTGTCGATCTCATCCTTCACCAGCACTGGAATGCCGTGCAGAGCGCCCACCGGCCCGGACCTCCTGTACTCGTCGTCCAGCCGGGCGGCGTCTTCCAAGGCCCGCGGGTTGAGCGTGATGATGCTGTTGATCCGCGGGCCCTGCTTGTCGTACGCCTGAATGCGATCGAGATAGCCCTGCACCAGTTGCCGCGCCGTCAGCTTGCCGGACTTGAACGCGGCGTGGACCTGGTCGATGCTGGTCTCCATGATCTGAAACGGCTGACCGTAACCAAGAGTCGCGGCGAGCATGATGACAAAAACGTGAGTCCGTAAGTTCATCGTCGAAAGTCCCCACTTTTTCCCCCGGTTTTCTCGATCAAATAGAGATCCTGAATCTCAATGCCCTTGTCAAGCGCCTTGGTCATATCGTAGACCGTCAGTGCCGCGACTGCCGCCGCCGTGAGCGCCTCCATCTCGACCCCCGTCGGACCCGTGGTGACGATCTTCGAAGTGATCCGCACGCCGCGAGCCTGCACCTCGACGCTCACATCGACATGCGACAACAGCAGAGGGTGGCACATCGGGATCAGCTCGGAAGTGCGCTTGGCCGCCGCGATCCCCGCGATCCGGGCGACCTCGAGCGGATTGCCCTTCGGATTTTGCGGCAGCTTCTTGAGCACGGAGGGCCGGATGCGGACGAATGCCTGCGCGGTCGCCGTACGCCTGGTGTCGCGCTTGGCCGAGACGTCCACCATGGTCGCGCGTCCGGCCTTGTCGTAATGCGAGAGCGCTTTCATTTGAGGAGTACCCGGATGTCGTCACCGTCGGCCCAGCTCTCGCGATCGGCATCGGCGACCAGGAAAGCGTTTGCGCGCGCCAGCGCGGCCACGTCGCCGGACCCATGCCAGGGCTCCTGCGTCACGGTGGAGCCGTCCTCGCTCAGCCGCGCCGGCAGGAATCGCGTCAACCCGGTCTTGTGACGGAACGCGCCCGCCAGCCGCGCGCGCAGCAGCGGCAGAGGCGTTTCCGCACACCCTTCCAGGCGCTCCAGCGCCGCGCGCGCGAATACCTCGAACGTCACCATGGTCGAGGCGGGATTGCCGGGCAGCCCGAAGAAGAATTTGTCGCCCACGGCGCCGAAAACCAGCGGCTGGCCGGGCTGAATCATCACCCTGTCGAAGAAAAACCGCGCGCCCAGATCGGCCAGCACCCGCTCGACGATATCGTATTTTCCCGCCGAAACGCCGCCGGAGAGCAACAACAGATCGGAGCCCAGGCCGCGCTCGATCAGGCCGCGAGTGGATTCGTAGTTGTCGCGCGCGATGGGCAGGATCTCGGCTATTCCGCCGGCTCTGCGAACCTGCACTGCGAGCGACCACGCATTCGAATTGCGAATCTGAAACATCTGGGGCCGCTCGCCCGCCTCGACAATTTCATCGCCCGTGGGCAGAATAGCCACGCGCGGACGGCGGTAGACGGAAACGCACTCGCGTCCGATCATCGCGAGGGCGGCCACCTCGGCGAACCCCAGCCGCCGCCCTGCGGAAACCACCACAGCGCCCTGGCGCGCTTCCTCAGCGCGCGGACTGAAATTGTCGCCGGCCTTCGGAGAGCGGCCCGTTCGCACACGGTCGCCCGCCCGCTGGGTGTGCTCGATCATCACCACCGCGTCGGCGCCCTGGGGCATGGGAGCGCCGGTCATGATCTCGACCGCTTCCCCCTTCCCGACAGCCCCGGCGAAGACCTCCCCGGCCCGCACTTCGCCGGTCACGCGCAGCTCGCCGGGCAGGTCGGCCGCGCGCACCGCGTATCCGTCTCGCGCCGAGCGGTCGAACGGCGGATAGTCGCGATCGGCTGCGACGCTCTCGGCGAGCACGCGTCCCGCCGCATCGAGCGCCGTGATCTCTTCGGTTGCGCGAGGAAGCGGGCGCACCTCCCGCAGCACACATTCACGGGCCTGTTCAAAGCTAAGTAGCACAGGCATTCCTGCCTGTGTCTAACTTACCGTATGTCGCCGGATCGCCGCCGCGCGCCCGGTCTGCTCATCCACCGCGACGATCACCGCGTGCAGCTCCGCGCCGTGGCGGGCCGCCTCCATGCGCACCGGCAACTGCGTCAGGAACCGCTGGAGGATGATGTCCTTGTCCACGCCGATCACCGAATGATACGGCCCGGTCATCCCCACGTCGGTCTGATAGGCCGTGCCGTTCGGCAGGATGCGCGTGTCCGCGGTCGGAACGTGCGTGTGCGTGCCGATCACCGCCGAAACGCGGCCGTCCAGATACCAGCCCATCGCCATCTTCTCGCTGGTGAGCTCCGCGTGGAAATCGACGAAGCGAACCATGACGGCCGGAGGCAGCGCCGCCAGCAGCGCGTCCGCTTTGCGAAACGGGCAATCAATCGGCGCCATGTGCGCGCGGCCTTGCAAGTTGACGATGGCACAATCCACGCCATTGCGGGCCGCTACGACCACCACTCCGCGCCCCGGCAGCTCATCGGCATAGTTGGCCGGGCGCAGCAGCCGGGGCTGGCGCGCGAAGTACTCGTAGATCTCCTTCTTGTCCCAGACGTGATTGCCGGTGGTGAGCACGTCCACTCCGTAGCCGAACAGCTCATCGGCGAGCTGCGGCGTGACGCCGAAACCTCCGGCGGCATTCTCGGCGTTGGCAATCGAAAGGTGGATGTTTTCCGCCGCCACGATTTCGCGCAGGTGGCGTGCCACCAGCGACCGCCCGGGCGAGGCGAAAATGTCCCCAATAAAAAGAAGGTTCGTCAGGAACGAAACCAGTCTAAGGAGCGCACCACCGAGCCGTCCCGGCTTCCGTCATTTGACCCCAGACTAACAAGGGCGGAATCCTCCGCGCGCCATCAGGCTTCTCCATGGCGGTTGCCCGCCGGAGCTTGCTCACCGGCGCGTATATCGAGTCGGACTCCATGACATGTGCATTGGATCAATTTTTGGAAGCCATACACAAACCGAGCAGGAACGCTCCTTAACAAGGATACCGCGATTACGTGCCTTTGAGCACGTCGGCGATTTCCTTCTCGAGGATGGCTCCTTCCTTGATCACGCGCCAGTAGGGCTCGGTCACGTCCACCGTGGTGGCGCCCTGCCCGGTGGCCGGGCCGCCGTCGAGGATCAGGTCCACGCGGCCGTCCATGATGCCGAAGACCTCGATCCCGCGGGTGCAGGTGGGCTGGCCGGACAGGTTCGCGCTGGTCGAGATGAGCGGCTGCGAGAGCCTTTCCAGAAGCGCATTCGCCACCTTGGAGCGCGATTGCCGCATCGCCAGCCGTCCGGTGTTGCCGGTGACCTTGAGGGGCACGCGCGAAGAAGCTGGCGCGATGATGGTCAGCGGTCCCGGCCAGAAATGACGGGCCAGCAGATAGAAACGGGGGGAAACGTCTTTGGCCAGATCCTCGGCCATGGTCACGTCGCTCACCAGCAACGGCAGCGAGCGTTCTTTTTCGCGGCCTTTGGCGGCGAACACGCGTCCGACCGCGTGAAGATTCAGCGGATCGGCCACCAGCGTGTAGAGCGCATCGGTGGGAATGCAGACCACCTCGCCCCGGCGCACGGCCGCCGCGGCGCGCTCGATGGCGCGCGGGCTCGGCTGTTCCGGATCGATCTCGATGAGGTCGGTGGCCACTTGCTTAGTATGATATAATCCGCCGCATGAGTAAGACACTCCTCGTACGACTGTCCGCGCTGGTACTTCTGTCGTTGGGCGCCTGGATCGCCTACACGCAGGCCCCGCAAGCTCCTGCGCAACCGCTCACCCTGGAAAAGGTCAAGGATGACCTATGGGTGATCATCGGCGACGGCGGGAACGTGGCGATTTACCCGACCAACGAAGGCACCATCGTGATCGACGACAAGTTCGAGCGGGATTACGCCGACATCATGGGCAAGGTGAAATCGGTGACCTCGCAGCCGGTGAAATACGTGCTCAACACGCACCAGCACGGCGATCACACCGGGGGAAACGAGAAGATGCGGGGCGAATCGGCCGAGATCATCGCGCACGCCAACGCCCGGGCCAACATGGTGGAGCAGAAGATGCCCGGCCTCGCGCGCGTGACGTTCACCAATGAGACCGAGGTGTTCCTGGGCGGCAAGCAAGTGCAGGCCCGCTACTTCGGCCGGGGCCACACCAACGGCGACGTGGCGATCTATTTCCCGGCCCTCAAGGTGCTCCACACCGGCGATCTGTTTACCATCGGCATGTCGAGCGCGCCGGTGACGATTGCGCCGTTCATCGACTACAGCGGCAAGGGCAGCGCGGTGGAGTGGACCAAGACGCTCGACGGCATCCTGAACTCGGGGTGGGATTTCGACGTGGTGATCCCGGGGCACGGACCGGTGTCCAAGCGCGCGGACCTGGTCAAATATCGCAAGGATTTCGAGACCATGCGAAGCAAGGTCACCAGCATGCTGCGCGACAACAAGGGCAAAGACGACGTCACCAAGACGCTGAAGAGCGACTTCGGCTGGGCTGACGGCGGAAACGGGATGCGCCAGCTCGACGCGATGCTGGCTGAGCTGAAGCGGTAAACGAGAAGTCAGGAGTCAGGAGTCAGAAGTCAGAATAAAGCCGCGTAAGGCCGCGGGATGGTGCGCAACGGCTGAAGCGCTAGCTCGCCGCCGCGCCAATTAGTTAAAGGAGAGCACGACAATGCAGAACGGGAAGTTTCGCCTTTTCTTGGGGGGGGGGCGCTTGAGCTTGTTGTCTTCACTCTGACGTTTTCGGTTCCCTCGGGATGGGCGCAGACCTGGATTCAGCTCGTGCCAACGGGAGGGCCGCCTTCGGGTCGCTATGAGCCCAGCGCGGTTTACGACGCGGCAACGAACCAGATGCTTGTCTTTGGAGGCACAGACCGTCTCGGTTCCAATTTCAACGCTCTCTGGTCGCTTAGCCTTGGCCCCAGTCCACAGTGGACCCTGCTGAGTCCGGCGGGACCACCTCCTTCGCCGCGGGTGGGTCAAAAGACTGTCTACGATGGCTTCAATGCCCGCATGGTTTTGTTTGGGGGCGGATTAGGGCAAACATCGCCCTGCGCGAATGACGTCTGGGTGCTCTCAAACGCCAACAGCGTGGGCGGGACGCCAACATGGACGCAACTCAGCCCTTCGGGAGCAGCTCCCGCGGGGAGATTCGTGTCCTCGGCAGTTTATGACGCTACCTCCAATCGCATGACTGTGTTTGGTGGAAATGATTGTTTCAGCGGCTTCTACAACGACGTTTGGGTGCTTTCCAACGCCAATGGCCTGGGCGGATCTCCTGCCTGGACGCAGTTGACGCCAGCCGGAACACCTCCGTCGCCGAGCGGATATCACAGTGCGGTCTATGACCCGGGTTCCAACCGGATGATCCTGTTCGGCGTGTCGAATGCCGGAAGCTACTCGAATCAAGTTTGGGTCCTGGCGAACGCCAACGGCTTGGGTGGGACTCCAACGTGGATACAACTTGCCCCAGCCGGAACGGCTATTCCGGCAACGATTAGCCAGGCTGCCGTCTACGACATTCTGTCAAACCGAATGACCGTCTTTGGAGGCGGCAACCCGCCCTCTGGGGATAGTAACAACACCTGGGTACTCTCCAACGCCAATGGCTTGGGAGGAATCCCTGCCTGGAGTCAGATCACCCCTTCGGGCGCACTGCCAGCACCGCGAGATGCATTCCCGGCTGTGTATGACCCTGCAACCAACCGCATGACGATTTTCGCTGGCTACAGCGATACCATTCCCCCTCCAAACGTGTTAAGCGATGTATGGGTTCTGACGGACGCTAACGGCACTTTACAGTATCAATTTACCGGTTTCCTTGCCCCACTCACGAACGGCGTTTTGAACCAGGCACGTGCCGGGCAGTCGGTGCCTGTCAAGTGGCAGCTCACCGATTCCAGTGGGAATTTCATTACCGCGCTGAGCACTGTTACCGGGACCAGCTCGTCGAACCTTGTCTGCGGGAGCGAAAGCACAGGCACCGAAGTGCCGACGGACACCAGCGGGGCGTCCGGCCTGCGCTACGATTCCACCGCGAACCAGTTCATCTACACGTGGCAGACGGACAAGTCGTGGGCGGGAACATGCCGGAGATTCTTTCTGTCGCTCGACGACGGCAGCACGCACACGGTCGACTTCAAGCTGAAATGATGCCGGAGCCGCGTCGCGCGGTCGCTGTCGACTCAATCGATCAAGCCGGCGCGTTTCAGGTCGTCCTCGGTCCACTGCGTCGAGATCAGCATTTGGCGGATGGTTCTCGGCCCGAAGGTATCGCTTAGTTTGTGATAGACAACCAGCACGCGCCGGCCGTCCCCATGTTGATAAACGTGATGCGATCCGCGGCCCTTACGTAAGCGGAAGCCTTCCCGATGGAGCGCCGCCAGCCACTCGCGGGCGGGAAGGCTCCTTAGCTGGTCGATCACGCAAGGACGCCAATAGTAAGTTTTGCCCCCCGAATCGCATCCGGCGCCTCGAGCGGGATCGGCTCGCCGGACTCCCGCTTCACCTCAAGCCAGAGCTCCACCGCTTCCTTGATATTCTGGATGGCCTCCTCGTAGGTACGTCCCCAACTGTGGCAGCCGGGAAGAATCGGGACCTCCGCGTAATAGCGATCCTCATCCGGCTCGATAGAAACACGAAACACGAACGGGGTAGCCTGATCGATTTCCGCGGGTTGGGTTGGCGCGTCTCGCTCCATGTCTCGATTCTACCGCGCCTTCGGGGATGGCTCCGAGCTGAGCGCTAAATGTTGAACTCGGCGACAATCGCCGCGTGATCCGAAGCCGCGTCCCCATCCCCGGTCACGGATGGAAAGTGTCCGGGAACCTGTGCCATCCCCCGGCGCTCGATGCTGACGCTGAGCATGGCGTTCTTAAGGGGCGTAGAGACCAGCAGGTAATCGATCTGAGTCCCGACGCCGCGGAAGATCTCGGTAAAGCGATCGTCGAGGGGCAGCGTATCGACGATGTTGTGCAGGTCCGGTACGCCGATGAGGGGCGAGAGCGGGTCTGAATCCGGCGTGTCGTTAAGATCCCCGGCCACGATCACCAGATCGGTGGCGAGATTGAAATTCTCTCCCAGAATCGCCGCGACGCGCTGGGCCTGCTTCTTGCGGCGGGCGTCGTTGGAGGCGGGGGGGCCAAATCCCTTGCTCTTGAAATGATTGCAAAGCATCCACAGCGACTGGCCGCCCGCGAGCACCACTTCGTACTCGGCGCAATCCCGCGAAAAGATTTTACTGTTGCCATCCTGATCGTCCACATGCGTCCGGATGTCGTGAATCGGCAGGTTGCTGAGGATCCCCACATCGATTCCGCGATCGTCGTTGCCGTCAATCAACATGTGGTGGTCAAAGCGCTTGCTGCCCAGCACCTGGGAATTGAAGTGGCCGAGCAGGTCGCGGTTCTCGATCTCGACCACGCACAGCACGTCCGCGTTCAACGCCTTGATGACTTTGCCGGTGTTGGTCGTGGCGGCTTCCCCCACGTCCTTGGCGGCGAACCGGATGTGAGCGAAAACGTCGGCGGCGCCGCTGGCAACGACTTTGCCGCCTTTGATCAGCGTGCCGCGGTCCTCTTCGACTGTAAAGAAGCCCTTACCTTGTTTGATCAAATCGATGATTTTGGTCTTATCCGCGGCCGAATACGCGCTTTTGACCAGAATTTTCTTGAGCTGCGCGGCGGCGTTCAACGCCGCGTCGGCTTTGGCGGCGTCGACGGGGGTGTCGTTCAGGTTCAGGATTTTGGAGCGGCTGAACAAATTCTCACAATTGAAGGTACCCACGCGAAGAGGCATGTGAATAAATCTCCTTTGGCGATCGCTGAGGCCGATTATACCGAGAATTCTCCCGAAAAGGGGGCGCTAGCTCGCCGCGGCGGCGGTACCGGCGAGCCCCAGCTCCTCCGCGCGCGCCTGCATGGCGCGAATGCAGAAGTCGATGTGTTGGTCGAGATCGGCGCCCATCTCGGCGGCGCCGTTGAGGATGTCTTCGCGGTTCACATTGCGGGCGAACGCTTTGTCCTTGAGTTTCTTGCGCACCGACTTCACGTCCACCTCGTGAATGCTGCGGCTGGGCTTCACATAGGAGCAGGCGGTGAGGAAACCGGCCAGCTCGTCGCAGGCGAACAGCGTTCGTTCGAGCGCGGTGACGCGCGGCACGCCGCTGTAGTTGGCGTGGGACAGGATCGCGCGCCGGATTTCCGCGTCGACGCCGCGCCCGGCCAGGATCGGCTCGCCCTTGATCGGATGATCGGGCGCCTCCGGATGGATCTCCCAATCGAAGTCGTGCAGCAGGGCGGTGACGGCCCACTTTTGCTCGTCCTCTCCGGACTGGCGTGCGTAGGCGGCCACGCACGCCTCCACCGCGAGCATGTGCTTGCGCAAGCTCTTCGATTTCACGAACTCGCGGACGATCTCCCAGGCCTGGTCACGGTCCATAGAAAACAGTTTATGCTATAGTGACCGTAGCATCAGCGGTCGAACGGGCCTGTGGCGCTAGAGTGGACCCCTCGGCTGAGACAACCAGTTAACCCACAACACGCCGTTCGATGAAAGATCATTGTACGGCGAAACGGACTGCGTGCAAAATGGTGATCGGTTGGTGAAGCGGCGGCCGGCTCTGCG
>JBGPLI010000110.1:0-18846 GCA_041486445.1 Bryobacteraceae bacterium | reverse complement strand
CTCGTGCGTGCCGTGTCGAGACTTATCTCGACACCTTAAGTCCGGGCGTCGCCAAGAGTGGCGACGCGGCACGCTAAAGCGTACGCCACAGCCACAGCTTGTCACACTCCCCAGCAGTAATCCTCCACGGCCCGCTCGATGCTCGCGTCCTTTTCGCTCAGCCGCATCAGCTCCAGGCGCAACGCGTCCATCAGGGCGTACCAGCTCGCCTCGATCACGTTCTCCGAGACGCCCACCGTCGCCCAGCTCCGGCGATGATCGGACCACTCGATCAGCACCCGGACCCGCGCCGCGGTGCCCTTCTTGAAGTCGAGCACCCGGACCTTGTAGTCGGTGAGCCGAACGCCCGCGATGGCCGGATAGAGCGTCGCCAGGCACTGCCGCAGACACAGATCGAGCGCGTTCACCGGGCCGTTGCCGCTGGCCGTGGCCGAATGCACACCGTCGTGCGCCTTCAACGTGACGGTGGCCGTCGAGCCCGTCGGCTTGGTGGTGACCTCGTAGCTCACCACCTCGAACAGGTGCATGCCGGGACGCAGAGCCTCACGGACCAGCAGCTCGAAGGTTCCCTCGGCGGCTTCGAGCTCGTAACCTTGAAACTCCATCTGTTTGATGCGGTCGAGCAACTCGCGCCGCGCGGCGTCGTCCAGACGATCCTCCAGGCCATGCTGCTTGAGCTTATAAAGGATGCTTCCCCGCCCCGAAAGATCGCTCAGCAGCACCCGCTGCCGGTTGCCGACCACCTTGGGATTGATGTGCTCGTAGGTGGCCGAGTCCTTGAGCACCGCGCTCACGTGCACGCCGCCCTTGTGCGCGAAGGCGCTGTGGCCCACATAGGGCTGATCGCCGCGCACGGGCAGGTTGGCCAGCTCGGCGATGAAGCGCGCCGTGGCGGTCAGGCTCCCCAGGCGCTCCCGGCCGATGGTGGTGTGGCCCATCTTCAATTCGAGGTTGGCGATGATCGAGGTCAGGTTCGCGTTGCCGCACCGCTCGCCGTATCCGTTGATGCAGCCCTGCACGTGGGCGAAACCCTGCTCGATCGCGGCCAGCGAATTCGCCACCGCCACGTCGGAATCGTTGTGCGTGTGAATTCCCAACACGCCGTCGAAGCGCCGGCGCACGTCCGCGCAGATTTCGGCCAGACGGCTGGTGATCATTCCGCCGTTGGTATCGCACAAGACCAGGACGTCGGCGCCGGCATCCTTGGCCGCGTCGATCGTGCGCAGCGCGAAATCGCGGTTGGCCACGTAGCCGTCGAAGAAATGCTCGGCGTCGTAGACGACCTCTTTGCCGTGCTTCTTCAAGTACCGCACGGTATCCGAGATGAGCGTGACGTTTTCCTCTTCGGTGATGCCCAGGGCGCGATGGACGTGCAGATCCCAGCTCTTGCCGAAAATCGACACGACCGGCGTGCCCGCATCCACCAGCGCGTTGACGCTCGCATCCTGCTCGACTGTATTCCGGGCGAAACGAGTGGCTCCGAAGGCGACCAGGCGGGCGTGCTTCAGCTCCAGCTCGCGCGAGCGCGCGAAAAACTCCTTGTCCTTGGGATTGGACCCCGGCCAGCCGCCCTCGATGTAGTCGATTCCCAGCTCGTCCAGTTTTCGCGCGACCAGAAGCTTGTCTTCGGCCGAAAAGCTGACGGCCTCGCCTTGCGTGCCGTCGCGCAGTGTGGTGTCAAAGGTGAAAATACGCATAGCATTTTTTAACCGCGCACAACGAGGCGGAAACCCGCCTCTGTGCGCTAGGTCGCGGCCGGTACGCCGACCTCCTTCTTCTTCTTGAGAAATGGCATCAGCTTGCGCAGCTCCGCGCCCACCTTCTCGATCGGTTGATTCTGCGCCGCCTCGCGCATGGCGAGGAAATTCTTGCGGCCGGTCTTGTTTTCGTTGATCCACTGGCGCGCGAACTCGCCGGATTGAATCTCGGAAAGAATCTTCTTCATCTCCGCCCGGGTTTGAGCGGTCACGATGCGCGGTCCCCGGGTGTAGTCGCCGTACTCGGCCGTGTCGGAGATCGAATAGCGCATATAGCCCAGGCCGCCCTCATAGATGAGATCGACAATGAGCTTCATTTCGTGTAGGCACTCGAAGTAGGCGATTTCAGGGGCGTATCCGGCCTCCACCAGCGTTTCAAACCCGGCGCGAATCAGCTCGCTCACCCCTCCGCACAGCACCGACTGTTCTCCGAACAGGTCGCTCTCGGTCTCTTCCTTAAACGTGGTCTCGATCACGCCGGCCTTCAGGCAGCCGAGCGCCAGCGCATACGCCAAGGCTTGTTCGAGCGCCTTGCCGGAAGGGTTCTGATGGACGGCCACCAGCGCGGGCACGCCCACGCCGTCGGTGAACAACTCGCGCACGCGATGGCCGGGCGCCTTGGGCGCGATCATCGACACGTCGACGTTGGCCGGCGCGGTGACCTGCTTGAAGTGGATGGCGAAACCGTGCGCGAACATCAGTGTCTTGCCCGCGCTCAGGTGCGGCGCGATGTCGCTCTGGTACAGGTCGCCTTGAATGTGATCCGGGGTCAGAACCATCATCACGTTTGACGCCTTGGCTGCCTCGGCGGTCGAGAGCACACGCAGCCCGGCCGCTTCGGCCTTGCCCCGGCTCTTGCTGGTCTCCGGCAACCCGACCACCACTTCCAGGCCCGAATCGCGCAGATTCAGCGCGTGCGCGTGGCCCTGGCTGCCGTAGCCGATAATCGCGATGGTCTTGCCTTTGAGGAGGGAAAGATTCCCGTCTGCTTCGTAATATCTTTTAGCCATTCTGGAGAACTCCGTCTGGATTGGATTCGGTCTCTTCTCTGTGCACGGGCGGCGCCAGCCTCGGTTTCTTCGCTTCGAGAGACACGGCGACGAGCCCGGAGCGGGTCACCTCGATGTCGCCGTAGCTGCGCATCAGGTCGATGAATTCGTCGAGTTTTTCGGTGTCGCCGGTGGCTTCGAGCGCAAAGCCCTCGGCAGAGCTGTCGACGGCGCGCGCGCCGAAAATCTGGGCTTCCTTCAACACGGCCGTCCGGTTCTCGTCGCCCGTTTTCACCCGGATCAGCACCAGCTCCCGTCGCACCGCCGGCGCCTCGGTGAGATCGGAGGCTTGCAGCACGTTGATCAGTTTGTTCATCTGCTTGATCACCTGAACGCGCTGGTTGGGCTCGACGTCGACCACGATGCTCATGCGCGACAGCTCCGGGTCGAGCGTTCTGGCAACCGTCAGGCTCTCGATGTTATAGCCGCGCGCCGAGAGCAGGCCCGTGACGCGCATCAGCGCGCCGGGTTTGTTTTCCATGAGGAGAGAGATGACCTGCATCATCTACGCCACCTCCACCGGCTGCGGCGCGCCCAGCACCATCTCGTTGATGGCGCCGCCGGCCGGGACCATCGGATAGACGTTTTCAAACGGCGACACGCGGACGTTGAGCAGATACGGGCCCGGCTCGTTCACGGCGGCTTCGAGCGCGCTCCGCAACTCGCGCGGGCTCTCGACAGTCCGGCCCTTGAATCCGTAGGCGCCCGCGAGTTTTTCGGGATCGGGGAAGCCGTCAAGCTGCGCCGCGCACAGGCGGTTGTTGTAGAACAGCTCCTGCCACTGCCGGATCATGCCCAGGTAGCCGTTGTTCATCACGATGATCTTCACCGGCAGCGCGTGATTGGCGATGGTCGCCAGCTCCGGAATCGACATCTGGAATCCGCCGTCGCCCACGATCGCGAACACCAGCTTGTCGGGCCGCGCGAATTGCGCCCCGATCGCCGATGGCAGCCCGAAGCCCATCGCGCCCAGGCCGCCCGAGTTGAGCCACAGCCGCGGATGATTGAAGCGGATGAACTGCGCCGCCCACATCTGGTGCTGGCCGACGTCGCTCGAAACAATTGCCTCGCCGCCGGACAGCCGATCGATCTCCGCCATGAGATGCTGCGGCTTGATCTCGTCGGTGGAGGTTTCCGGTTCGAGCGGATGCTCGCGCTGCCATTCCTTGATCCGCGCCCACCAGGCTGCCCGCTCAGAAGCATTTTGATGCTTGAACTTGTCGGAGATTTCTTCAAGCGCTTGATTAAGCTGCTGGAGCACCAGCTTCACGTTGCCGACGATGGGGATATCGGCGGCGCGATTCTTGCCGATCTCGGCCGGATCGATATCGACATGGATCACTTTGGCGTGCGGGGCAAAGGCAGCCAGGCGTCCGGTGACGCGATCGTCGAACCGGGTGCCCAGCGCGATGAGCAGGTCGGTTTCCGTCATGCCCATGTTCGCCGCGTAGCTGCCGTGCATGCCCGGCATGCTGATGAAGTTCGGATGCGTGCTCGGCAGGCCGCCGAGTCCCATGAGCGTGCAGACCGCCGGCGCGTCCACCATTTCGACGAACTGGCGCAGTTCCCCGGACGCTTCCCCGGCGATAATGCCGCCGCCTGCGTAGACGAACGGACGCTTGGCTTCCCAGATGTCCCGCGCGGCGCGGCGGATCTGACCGATGTGCCCTTCGGCGTAAACCTTGTAGCCGAGCAGGTGGATCTTCGATACCGGAGCGTAGTGGCCTTGGGCCTGGAACACATCCTTCGGAATGTCCACGAGCACGGGACCGGGGCGCCCGGAGGCGGCAATGTGGAACGCCTCATGGAGGATCTGCGGAAGCTCGGCGACCGTCTTCACCAGGAAGTTGTGCTTGGTGCAGGAACGTGTGATGCCGAACGTGTCGGCTTCCTGGAACGCGTCGCTGCCGATCAGCTTCGAGGTGACCTGGCCGGTGATCGCGACCACAGGGATCGAGTCCATCATCGCGTCGACCAGCGCGGTGACCAGGTTGGTCGCGCCCGGACCCGACGTCGCCAGACACACGCCGACCTTGCCGGTCGCGCGGGCGAAGCCTTCGGCGGCGAAGCAGGCGTTCTGCTCGTGCCGGACCAGGACGTGACGGATCGGGTCGTCGTAGATGGCGTCGTAGAGCGGGAGCGTCACTCCGCCGGGATAGCCGAAGATGCAATCCACCTTTTCGCGCGCCAGGCACTCGAGCACGATTCGCGCACCGCTCATTAATTCCGTCTTCGTTGTGCTCATTCTCACCTCCAAAACAAAAAAGCCACTGCCGAGGGCATTTTCACCCCCGCCAGTGGCCAAGATTCGATGACTTCGAAATCGGGCCGTTCAGGCGGGGCCGGATACACCGACCCCGATAATAAGAACGATGCCGATTACAAGAGCGGATGAGAGGCCGATGCGCTGCGCCAGCTTGGGTTCAGTGGGTGTCATCGACAGTCTCTCCCAGACAGAATAGCGCGAAAGTGCGGCAAATGCAACAGGTCATCTTGATAATAAATCCTTATCCCCGGCTGGGTGCGCTTGAGACCGTGGCGCGAACTTTAGTTTGCCGCGTCGGCACTCGTGCCGACGTTTGACTGCCCTTCTGGGCGAAGCCCTTACGAGAGGAGAGATCCGGTGGGAGGCCGCTAATGCTGCCCACGTGCTTCATGAACAGACGCTGAGCGGTTGCGGCCCTCGCCTTCTCCAATGGTTGACGTGCACCTCGGCCTCTGCGACTCATTGCCACGATTGTAGTACAAGGCGCTCACCTCCACCCAGGCCGGCGGCGTGATATCATCTCCTGGAAACGCGCCATATCGAGCATGTCCTCCCCCGGCGATACCAGTTCGCTCGACGCCCTTTACGCCCAGGCGGCGGAGAGAGCCCGCGCTGGCTCCTCCGGTTTCTACCTGGCGACGAGATGCTTTCCGCCGGACCTGGCCCGCTCGGCCCACGCGGTGTACTGGTATTGCTCTTACACGCGCGAACTCGGGCGGCAGGCGGCGACTCCCGGTCAGGGCCGCGCCGATCTGGACCAGTGGGCGGCGCTGGTTACCGGAGGCCTGCGGGGGCGGCTGGCGCGGCATCCGGTGCTCGATGTGTTTCTCGACACTGTCGACCGGCGAGGCATCCCGCACGACTATCCTCTGGAACTGATCGAGGGCGCGCGCATGGACCTGGACGCGGCGCGCTACCTGAGTTTCTCGCAGCTCCGGGGATTCTGCCATCGCATCGGCGGCGTGGTGAGCCAGATGATGACCTACGTGGTCGGCTTTCGCGAGCCGGCGCTCGACTACATGGCCGACCTGGGCCTGGCCATCGAGCTGACCACTCTGCTGCGCGACACCGGCGAGCATCTTGCGCGCGGCCACATCTACCTGCCGCAGGAGGAAATGGAATCGTTCGGATACACGGAAGCCGATCTTCAGCGGCAGGTCCGCAACCAGGCGTTCGAGCGTCTGATGCGATTCCAAGCCGAGCGGGCGCAGGGCTACTATCAGAAAGCCGAGCCGGGACTGAAGCTGCTGGACCAGCGCGGCCGCTTTGCGGCGAAGGTCGCGTTCGATCTGTATCGCCAAACGCTGCGGCGCATCGAAACCTCCGGCTTCGACGTGTTCCGCCGCCGCCCGGCCGTGCGCTCGGTGGAGCGCTACTGGATCACGGCGCGATCCATGGCCGGTCCGGTCACCCGCCGTCTGTGGAGGGCGATGGGTGCTTAGCTTGCTGGACCCGGACTTGAGTCTCTGGGTCGCGCTGGCGGTGAGCGTTCTTTTCTTTGCGCTGGCTCTGAAGTCCCGCCTCAATTATTTTTCGATTTCCCGGATTCCGGTGGTGTCTTCCGGCGCAACGCCGCCCGACTGCATGGTGGTGATCCCGGCGCGCAACGAAGAGGCTAGCATCGCCCGCGCGGTGCGCAGCTTTCCCCACGATACGGTCATCGTGGTCGACGACCACTCCGAGGACGGCACAGCCGAAGCCGCGCGCAAAGCGGGCGCGGGAGTCCTGCCCGCGCCGGATCTGGTTCGCGGAGCCATCGGCAAATCGAACGCCTGCTGGGCGGGCGCGCGCGTGCTGACTTCGCGCTGGGTGTTGTTCGCCGACGCCGACACCTGGTACGATCCGGGCTTTCTGGAAGCGGCGGTCGCGTGCGCGGAAGCGGGCTCGCTATCCTTCTTATCCATATATCTGCAACCGGAGTGCAAGACCTGGGCTGAGCGCATGCTGGTTCCGGTGGCGGTCGCACTTTATTTCTGCGGCGTGAACCCCAAGGCCGATCGCGTCGCGGCTTTCGACGGCCAGTGCGTGCTGGTGCGCCGCGAGCCGTATGCGTTCGTCGGCGGCCACGGGGCTGTGCTCACGAACCTGATCGAAGACGTGAAGCTGGCGGCGCTGGCCGAACGGCATCGCATGAAGTTCGGCGTGGCGCGCGCGGCGCATCTCGGCCACGTGCGCATGCACGCCGGGCTCGACGGCCTGCGTGAAGGATTCACGCGCAACGCGTTCCGCTTCATGGTGGTGAGTCCGTGGATCGGCGTGCGGATTCTGCTCGCCGCCCTGGCGATGGCGCTGTGGCTACCGGCGCTGATCTGGTTATGCCTCGACGAGCACTGGGTGGTGGCGGCCATCTTTGCGCTGGCGCCCTCGGTGATGCTGCGGAGCTGGTACCGGAGCTCGGCCGGCGCGCTACTGGCGCCGTTCGGCATCTACGGCATGCTGCCGATCCTCGGCGGGGGAATGGTCGCGGCGTTCACGGCAAGCCCGGTCGAGTGGAAGGGGCGGACGATCTGAGGGCGTTATCATACCTCTTGATGGTGGATTCAACGCAGGAGATGGTCGCCGACATCGCCATTCTCGACGACGATCTCGACTTCCGCAACTACCTCGAAGACTTCCTGAAAGACGAGGGTGTCTACACCGTGCGCGCCTTCGGCGACCCCGGCGAGATGGTCGAGAGCTGCGAGGAGCGGCTTCCCGACATCGTTCTACTCGACATGAAAATGGGCGAGGTCACCGGCGACCAGGTCCTGGAACAACTGCTCACGCGCTGGCCCGGGATCTGCGTGATCGTCATCACCGGCTACCCATCGCTCGAGGACATGCGGACCACATTCAAGCTGAAGGTGTTCGACTACATCGCGAAGCCCTTTTCGCTGGCGCAGCTCCGGCAGGTACTCACCCACGCCGTCGAAACCTTCCGCCTGGGCCGCTCCCCGCAGGACCGCCTGCGCGAGCGCCTCGGCCACAGCATCAAGATGCTGCGCGTGGAGCGCGATTGGTCGCTCAAGGACCTGGCCACGCAGACCAAGCTGAGCGTCTCCCAGATCAGCGCCATCGAGCGCGGGACCAACCTGCCGAGCATCGAAAGCCTGCTGGCGATTTCGAAGGCGTTCGACAAGAAGCCGTCGGAGATTCTGTCGGGGATCGATTTCTGATGATGTGGCGCACGCACTCGTGCGTGCCGCGTCGCCACGCCAGGCGACGCCCCGCCGTGATAGACTGCCCAATGTGTCGAGACAAGTCTCGACACGGCACGCACGAGTGCGTGCGCCACGTCGTCGCGTGATCAAACCATGAGCATCGATCCGAAACAAACCGTCGAGGAGCTGAAGCAACTGCGGACGATCACCGCGGACGAGAACGGCGCCCAGCGCGTCGCCTGGACCGACACGTGGCTGAGAGCGCGCGCCTGGTTCGAGTCGAAACTCGAAGGGCTGCCGGTGGAGCATCACTTCGACGCGGCGGGAAACCGGTGGGTGACGCTGCGCGGCGCTTCCGAAAAGGCCTTGCTGATCGGGGGCCATCTCGATTCGGTCCCCAACGGCGGCTGGCTAGATGGTTCTCTCGGGATTCTGGCGGCCTTGGAAGTGCTGCGGCGCTTCGCTGGGGAGCGTCCGCCGGTCACCATTCGGATCGTGGACTGGGCCGACGAAGAAGGCGCGCGCTTTGGCCGCAGCCTGCTGGGGTCTTCGGCCTTCGCGGGAACTCACTCGATCGAGGCGGACCGCTCGCGCAAGGATAAAGACGGCATCCGTCTCGAAGACGCGCTTCGCCGCTGCGGCGTCGAGATCGGCCGGTTTGACGATGCGAGGACCGAGCAGAAGAACGCAGCAGCGTATTTGGAACTTCACATTGAACAGGGACCCGTGCTCGAAGCCCTCGGGTTTCCTCTCGGCGTCGTGCTGGGAACCAAGGGCGTAGAGCGGCACGCGATCACATTTCATGGGCAGGAGGCACATTCGGGCTCGACGCCGATGAAGGCGCGGCGGGACGCGCTTGCCGCGGCCGCGAAACTGGCGCTCGAGATCCGCTCGATCGCCGCCAAGCATCCCGATGCAGTCTGCACGATCGGCAGCGTAAAGACATTCCCCGGAATTGTGACGGCGGTCGTGGGCCGGTGTGAGGCGACGCTCGATCAGCGCGACCTGGACGCCGGGGTGCTGGCCGGCATGTATCGCGAGGCGCGGGAAGCCAGCGAGCGCTTTGCCCGCGAGGAGAGATGCACGGTGGAATGGTCGCGCATCTGGAATATCGAGCCGATTCAATTCCACCCCGAATTGATCGAGCGGTGCGCGCAAGCGGTGGTGGAGATCGCAGGGGAAGTGCATCGGCTTCCCTCGGGTCCGCTGCATGACGCGGCCGAGGTCTCCCGGGCCGGCATCCCCACCGTGATGATGTTCGTCCAATCGCTTCAGGGGATCAGTCACAACAAGATCGAGGACACCAAGGAAGAGCACATCGAAATGTCAGTGCGCGCGCTGGACCGGCTGGCGAGCAAGACCGTCGAGTGGATTCAAACTGCCCGATGACCGCTGACTCCGGCGCCGGCATGCGGATCCAAGGGAATACAATCGAACACGGCCAGCAGAGCGAGAACCGAAATCATTCCGAACGCGACGCGAAAATCCGTCAACGCGGGAGCAGCGGTCCCGTGCCCGTGGATCGAGGCCGCTAAGCGCAATGCCAGCGCGCCTACAGCGACACCCATTCCCATCGACATCTGGATCACAACGGCCGAAAAACTGGTCGCGGAGCTCATCAGGGACTTTGGAATATCCACGAAGGCGAGCGTGCTCAAGCTGGTGAACTGCATCGATCGCGACAGGCCATGGAGGAACAGCACGGCGACGATCACCGCCCTCGGCGTTTGCGGGGCCAGCAGGCCACAGGAAAGAATCAGCACCGCGGTGATCGCGCCGTTGGCGAGCAGCACTCGCCGAAAGCCGAAGCGCCGCAGAACCGGCGTGGTCACCGGTTTCATGCTGAGGTTGCCGGCGAACATCGCGAGCACCAGCAGCCCGGATTGAAACGCGCTCAGGCCGAAGGGGACCTGGAACATCAGAGGCAGCAGAAACGGCGACACGCTGATGGCGATTCGAAATATCGAACCGCCCCAAATGGTGAGGGCGAACGTGGGCACCTTGAGGCAGGAGAGCTCCACCAGCGGATGTGGAGTCCGGCGCAGATGGCGGACGGCCATCCATCCGGTCAGCAAACTGCATACGAGGAACAGGCTGATCGACGGAATCGGCGCGTTCTGCCGGGCCAGAAGCTCCAGACTGTACATGAACGTCGTGCAGGCCGTGCCGGCCAGCGCGAAGCCGAGCCAGTCGAAACGGCGTGCGGCGTAATCGCCTTCATTGGTGATCCAGCGCAGTGCGAGAATAATTCCCACCAGACCCAAGGGCACGTTGAGAAAGAAAATCCAGCGCCAGGAGGAATAGGTGGTGATGAAACCTCCGGCGGGTGGCCCGAGGACCGGAGCGATGAGTCCGGGCCAAGTGATGTAGGCGATGGAGCGCAGCAGATCCTTTTTTTCGGTGATGCGCAGGACCACGAGACGGCCGACGGGAACCATCATGGCCCCGCCGATGCCCTGCAAAATTCGCGACGCGGTGAACTCCCAGAGACTATCGCTGAAGCCGCACAGAATGGACGCGAACGTGAACAGCGCAATCGCGGACGAAAACACGCTGCGCGCGCCCAGGCGATCCGCCACCCATCCGCTCACCGGAATGAAGACGGCCAGCGTCAGCATGTAGGCGGTCATGCCCATGTTGAGATCCACGGGACTGGTCCCGAAGGAGCGCGCCATTTGCGGCAGCGCCGTCGCGATCACGGTGCCGTCCAGGTTCTCCATGAAGAAGGAGCCCGCGACGAGAAGCGCCACCAGGACCGGCCGTTGACTGGCAGCCGCTTCCACCTCGTTCAGCTTCGCCATACGTTTGCATTGTAGCGTTACACTAAATCATGCTTCGCACACTAGCCGCCGCGCTTCTCCTGTTCTCGGCCGCCGCCGCGGGCCAGAACAACATGCCGCTGCTCGAGGAAAAGTCGACCCGCGTGTCCGATCACGTCCACGCGATCGTGGGGTGGCCCAACATCGCCATCGTCGTGGGAACCCAAGCCACGCTGGTGGTCGATACAGGTCTGGGCCCGCGCAACGGAGCCACCATCATGCGCGTGGTCAAGAAACTCTCCACCAATCAGAAGCTGTACCTCACCACGACGCATTTCCACGCCGAGCACACCGCCGGAGAGGCGGGCTTCCCCGCCGGGACTGTCCTGATCCGCCCGGCCGCGCAGCAGGAGGAAGTGGACAAGAAGGCAGCCGCATTCATCGCGCGATTCAGCACGCTGTCAGACCAGAACCGCGAGCTGCTGGCCGGAGTGAAGCTGCGCGCGCCCGACACGGTTTTTGAGAAGGAGACCAAACTCGATCTGGGCGGCGTTACGGCCCGCGTGTTTTGGCTCGGCGCGGCGCACACCAAAGGCGACGAGTTGATCTTCGTCGAACCAGACAGCGTCCTTGTCCCGGGCGACATCGTGCAGGACAAACTCGTCCCCAGGGTGAACCCCGATGAAGGGAGCGTCAAGGGCTGGCTCGCAATCCTCGACAAGCTCGCGCCCATGAAGCCCCGCTACGTCATTCCCGATCACGGCGACCTCGGCGACGGTTCGCTGATCGCGAAGCAGCGCGGATTCATGATCGATTTGCAATCGCGCGCGCAGGCGCTCAAACGCCAGGGCGTGCCGGTGGCCGACGCCGGCAAGCAACTCTCCTCCGAAATCAAGGCGAAGTATTCCGACTGGGGAAATCTGAACCTGGTCGAGAGTTACGTCCAGCGCGTGTACGAAGAGAATTGAGCGAACCCGCTCATCCGCCGCTGGTTCGCGCCGTCGGCCTGTTCAGCCTGACCCTGATCGCGATCAACGGCATGGTCGGCGCGGGGATCTTCGTGCTGCCCGCGCAGGTCGCGGGCATCCTGGGACCGGCCGCGCTGTCGGCCTACGTCATGGCGGGGCTGGCGGTCGGACTGATGGTGATGTGCTTTGCCGAAGTGGGAGCGCTGTTTGACCGCTCCGGCGGCCCATATCTCTATGCACGCGCCGCATTCGGTGACCTGGTGGGCTTCGAGATCGGCTGGTTGATGCTGCTGTACCGGCTGACGGCCATGGCGGCCATCAGCAACGCGTTCGCCAGCTACCTTGGATTCTTTTGGCCGGCGGCCGCGGCTGGAGCCGGGCGCGTCATCGTCATCTCGGGGTCCATTGGCGTGCTGGCCCTGATTAACTTCTACGGCGTTAGATATGGCACGTGGGCGAACGATTTGCTCACGCTTTCCAAACTCGCGCCTCTGTTGGTATTCGTTGCGGCAGGCGTTTTTTGGCTCGATCCGAATCGCCCGGCCCCCTGGACGCTCCCCGAGCCAGCCGGGCTGCGGCAGGCGAGCCTTCTGTTGGTCTTCGCGTACGGCGGATTCGAGTTCGCGGTGGTGCCCGGCGAAGAGGTCGTCAATCCCAACCGGAACGTACCCATTGCCCTGCTTACGGCCATCGGTTTTGTAATCGTGTTTTACACGCTGATCCATTTTGTGGCGCAGGGGACGTTGCCGGATCTGGCATCCTCGGCGACGCCTCTGGCCTCGGCAAGCCGCCGTTTTCTCGGTCCCCTCGGCGGACTCTTATTGACGGCGGGCGCGGTCCTTTCCACCACTGGGACCAACAGCGCGAACCTGCTGGTCACGCCGCGGGTACTCTACGCCATGGCGGACGGCCATCAATTGCCGGCGGTGTTCGCGCGTGTACACCCGCGGTACCGGACGCCCTACGTCGCCATCGTGGTCGCGGCGCTCTTGGGTTGGGCGTTAGCTGTGTCCAGCGGGTTTGCAACCGTGGCCGCCATCAGCGCCATCGCACGGCTGCTTGCATACATGGTTACCTGCCTGGCCCTGCCGGTCTTGCGCCGCAAGATGCCGGACGCCCAGAGGAGGTTTTCCGTGCCCGGCGGGGCGACCATTCCCATCGCGGCTCTGGCGATGTCTGTGTGGATGCTGTTCGGCAGCACCAGAGAACAAGTGGTGATCAGCGGGATCGCCGTGCTGGCGGGCGCGGTGGTGTACGGCGTGTGCCGTCAGAAGGCTTGACTACTCGTCCCGCAACACTTCGAGCGGTTTTTGCCGCAGGATGCGCACGCTCGCCAGCCATCCGGAGGCGTCCGCGAGCAGGGCCGTCAGCACGACGACGAGGATCGTCGCCTTGGGATCGAAATGGAAGTGCGCGTCGAGCAAACGCTTGAGAATCAAACTTGAGAAGATGGCCGCCAGCAGGCCTCCCATCAGTCCCGCCACAGCGCCGAGCGTGAGGAACTCCACCGAGAAAATTCGCGAGACGCTCCTGCGCGTCGCCCCGAGCGTTTTCAGAATGACGACTTCGCGCACCCGGCGGAACCGCGTGCCGGCCACGCTCGCCGCCAGGATCACTGCGCCGGCCAGGATCGCGAAGCCCGAAATGAAGCGGATGACGAGGGCGATCTGATCGATCACCTGCTGCACGATCACCAGCGCATCGGCGATGTTGACCACCGTCACCGTCGGAAATTTTTCGTACGCGGCGCGCTGGAACGCGCCCACGGCCGGCGGCTGGATGCGCAAGCCGCCGTAAAAGATTGCCGGCAGGCCGGCGAGAGGCTCGGGGTTAAAGATGAATTCGTTGGCGGCGCTCACGCGCATTTCTTCGGTCTGATGCACGGCCGCAACGCGCGCGCGAATGTTTCGGCCGCTGGCTTCGATCTCGATCCAGGAGCCGGGCTTGAGGCTCAGGATTCTGGCTGCGTCTTCATCGATGGAGACAACCGGCTCGGCCGTCCGGGGACTCCACCATTTCCCTTCGATGACGCGCGTTTCTTCCGGTTTCGCGGCGGCCCACATGACCGACCGCGTCCTCAGGAAGCGGCGCGCATTTTGAGGAAGCCGCAGGTCCGAGATCGGAATACCGTTCACGCTCACCAGCCGGGCGGCGACACTCGGAACGAATTCGGGCGCGCCTTCGATGCCGGCCTGTTTCGAGATCAATTGCTTGAGCGGTTCCACCTGCGCCTGCGTCACGCCGACCAGAAACACGTTCGACATGCCGGGCGGAGCGGTCTGAATGATCTGCGCCACCAGCGAATCCTGCACCAGGTAGACGGTCAGCGTGAACATGACGCCCAAGCCGAGCGCCACCAGAATCGCCTGCGCCTGATTCCCCTGCCGATGCAGATTCGCCAGTCCCTGCCGCGCCAGCGAGGGCAGCCGCCAGGGCGTGCGCTTGAGGAACTCGCGGATCAGCCGCAGCAGTCCGGCGGCCACCAGGGCCAGGGCGATCAGGCTGACCGTGAGTCCGCCGGCGAAGTATCCGCCGATGCGCGGCGATTCGGCCAGCCACGCCGCAACCGCACCGATGCCGGCGAGGATCGCGCCGCCAGCCGCCAGCGCCGCGCGCGCCTCCACGATCCGGCGTCTCCACGGCAGCTTCGCTTCGGGCATGTCGCGGCGGAGAAGCAGCGCGGGGCGGATTTTCCGGATCGCCAGCAGCGGCGGCAGCGTGAACAGCAGCGTGGTCAGCACGCCTATGGCGATTCCCTGCCCCGCGGCCGCGAAATGCCAGCCGATCTGGAGGTCGATCAAAAAAAACTTCGAGATCAGCACCGGAAACACCTGCTCCACCGCACGGCCGACCGCGACCCCGGCCAGCCCGCCCAGCAAGCCCAGCATCAGAGTCTGGATGGTGAAGATGCGGATGATCTCGCTCGAGGTCCCCCCGAGCGATTTCATCACCGCGATGTGATCCATTTTCTGCTGGAGGTGCGCGTGCATCGCCATGCCGACGCCGAGCGCGCCGACGATGAGAGCGATCAGACTCACCAGGCTCAGAAAGGTGGTGGCGCGATCCAGGCCATTGGTGATGATCGGGTGGGACTGGCGGAAATCGGCGACAACCGCCTCCGGCAACGCGCGCCGGAGAATGCGTCGCACCTCCGCGACGGGAGGCGCATCGGGCCCCAGCTTGAAGAGATAGCGCTGGGCCGCGCGGCTGCCGACCTGCATCAGACCCGTGCGATCGAACGCTTCGCGCGACATCATCAGCCGGAGGCCCAGATTCAGGCTGCCCGACATGCGGTCGGGCTCAGAGAGAACGACAGCGGCGATGCGGTAGTCCTGACCGCCGATCCGGACCATGTCGCCGACTTTCGATTCCAGCCGGATAATTGTGTCCTCGCCCACGGCCACGGTTTCCGGCGTCAGCGCGTCCGCCAGCGTCATGGCCGGCTGGAGTTTCACCTGGCCGTAGTAAGGATACTTCGCCGGATCGACCGCTTTGATCGAAACCAGCAACGGCGTCGCGTCCTTGTTGGCCGGCGGCGCAGCCATCGAGAAGGTTTCCGTAATCCAGGTGCGCTCGACTCCGCGCGCGGCGAGATCGTCCAGAGCGGCGGCCTGTTCACTGTTCGCGACGATGAATTGGCGCGCCGTCAGATCGGCCGCCATCACCGTGCGGGCTTCCCTGGTCAGCGTGCCGCGAAAGCTTTCGCTGAATCCGCGCACGCCGGAGAGGGCGCCCACGCCTGCGGCGACGGCCAGCACCACGAACAGGAATTTCGTCAGCGAGGAGCGCGTCTCGCGCCAGGCGATGCGCGCCGCGGTGCGGAAGGAGAGTTTCATTGGCGCAGGGCTCCCGCCGCTTCACGGATTTCATCGGCGACGATCTGGCCATCGCGCAAGGTAACGATCCGTTCGGCGCGCCCTGCCAGCATCATGTCGTGGGTCACCAGAAGCAAGGTCGTCTTCTCGCGTTGGTTGAGAGCGATCAGCAGATCGAGCACCAGCGCGCCGTTGACGCTGTCGAGGTTTCCGGTCGGCTCGTCGGCCATGAGAATCGGCGGCTTCACCATGAACGCGCGGGCCAGCGCGACGCGCTGTTGCTCACCGCCGGAAAGCTGCACGGGGTAATGATCCAGGCGGTCGCCGAGGCCGACGCTTGCGAGCAATTCCCGCGCACGGGCGACACCGGCGGCCACGTCACCGCCAGAGAGTTCGTGAGGCAGCAGCACGTTCTCTTCAGCCGTCAGCGTGGGGATGAGCTGGTAGGACTGAAACACGAAGCCGATCGTGCGCCCGCGCACCAGCGCAAGCTTGTCCTCGCTCAAACCAGTGATGTCCGTGCCGTCGAGCACGATCCGGCCGGCGGTGGGTGTGTCCAGGCCGGCGAGCAACCCCAGAAGCGTGCTCTTGCCGCTGCCCGAAGCTCCCATGATGGCGACGAACTGGCCTGCGCGAACCTCGAAATCGATGCCGCGCAGAATTTCCACGCGGTGGGTTCCGGTGTCGATGATCTTGGTGAGGCCGGTGGCTTCGAGAATGCCCATCCTCTTCTATTATGATGGCAGCGGATGCGTCTTTATCTTTTTCTGGGACTCGCGCTCGGGCTCTGCGCCTGTTCCCGCCCCCAAGAATCGGTTCAGGAGAACCCGCCCCCGGCGCCGCCTCCGGCAGCGACACGAGTAGATACGCGCAAAGTGCTGACCGTGTTCGGCGATAGTCTCAGCGCCGGTTACGGACTCGAGCCAGGGCAGAGTTTTCCCGACGCTTTGCAAAGGAAGCTCGACACCGATGGGTACCGGTGGCACGTGGTGAATCTCGGTATCAGCGGCGATACCACGGAAGGCGGCGTTTCGCGGATCGATTCCGCAACGTCGCTCAAGCCCGCGATCGTGATCCTGGAGCTCGGCGGGAATGACGGTCTGCGCGGGCTTCCGCTCAAGGCTACGCGCGCGAACCTGGAGCAGATGATCGGAGCTTTTGAGCGCTCGGGCGCCCGCGTGGTTCTCGCAGGGATGACGCTGCCGCCCAACTATGGTCCCGATTACATCCGGGGATTCGAGAACATGTACCGGGATCTGGCGTCTGGGCACAAGCTGGCGCTGATTCCGTTCCTGCTCGCCGACATCGTGACCAAGGATCTGCGCTACCTTCAGCGCGACGGCATCCATCCGACGGCCGAGGGCGCGGAAATCGTCGCGGGAACGGTGCTGAGGACGGTGAAGCCCCTGTTGGGTGCACCCGCGCGATAACATCGAATCCGCTACAGCGGAGCGTCCGGATCGAATGCGCGCCGGATCGCGAGACTCACCTGGTGCATTCTGGACCGCGAGAGCGTTCGAGCCAGCCGCTCTCGAAGCAGAGACTTCTTCAAAGTCGTGATGAAATGTCCCTTTAGGTAGGAAGGTGCCGGAAGCCCAGTCTCACCAGGATCGAGTCTTAGAGTGGACGGACCCTCGGCTCCCTGGCTTCCGAAAGGAACGATGAGTATCGAGTCGACCCGTTCGCTCAGGTTCCGAGAATCGAGAGAAACCACAAGGACCCAGTGTCGAACCGCGGGAGCGCCCAGGTTGGCAGTCCAGATTTCTCCACGCCGGGGCAGCACGTCAGGGTTGGTCAAAATCCATTTCTCCAGAAGCGTCGCTGAGCGCGGTCTCCAGCGCGGCTTCCTCTGCGGCGGCCTTCGGGGACAAGCCCTTGAAATACGCCGCCGTGGCCTGCGCTAGCCTTGCTCGATTCTCGGCCCGGCGGGTCAGCTCAACGGCCCGGTCCACGGCCTCGCCGATGCTGGCAGCCCTTCCGGTTTTAACTAAGCGGCGCAGATACGCGTAGTTGTCCGGACCGACGGTGGTCGATAGCTTTTGGCGTTGCGGCACATCCCCTATTTTAGGGGATAATCCATCTCCTTATCAACTGCGTTAACATTGAAATTCACCGCATGAGCATCTTCACCGAAAAACCGGCTCCCGTGCAGGCGCGCGATCTGCGCACCTATCGCCACTTCGACCTGCTGCTGGCGATCTTCATCGTGGTGCTGCTGGTCTCCAACCTGGTGGGGCAGAAGTTGTGCGCGATCGGGCCATTTGTTCTGAGCGGCGCGCAGATTCTGTTTCCGATCACCTACATTTTCGGCGACGTGTTCACGGAGGTATACGGATATGCGGCATCGCGCCGGGCGATCTGGCTGGGATTTCTGGCCAACGGGCTGCTGGCGGTGATGGGTCTGATCACGGTGTGGCTGCCACCGGCGCCGGGCTGGCCGAATCAAGAGGCTTTCGCCACGGTTTTCTACACGATTCCGCGGCTGATCGTGGCGAGCCTGGTCGCCTACTGGTGCGGCGAGTTCGCCAACTCCTACACGCTCGCCAAAATGAAGTTGTGGACTGGCGGCAGAATGCTGTGGACGCGCACGGTGGGATCGACCGTGGCGGGCCAGGCCGTGGACACGGTCCTGCTCTACATCATCGGGTTCGGCGGAACGGCTCCGGTCTCCACGCTCGTCAGGGGAGCGGCTTCGGCGTACTTGTTCAAGGTCGTCTATGAGGCCGTGGCCACTCCGGGGACGTACGCCATCGTGGGATTTCTCAAGCGCTCCGAGGGGATCGACGCGTTCGACTTCAAGAGCGACTTCAACCCGTTTCATGTGGGCACGCACTCGTAATATGAGACTCGCAAGTGTGGTGTGGTTTCTTGCGGCGTTGACGAGCTGTCCCGTGGCCGCGCAGGTGTGGGACATCAGCGGAAACGGGCTGCTCAGCGGAACCTACTATTTTCGTGAGGTGGCTTACGTGGTCGGCGACAACGCCGGAGACCTCGATGAAGCCGTCGCCGTGTACGGCAACATCACCTTCGACGGGCGTGGACGCTATACGATCTCGGGGACATCTTTATTGGACTCCGATGTCGGCGTGCCG
>JBGPLI010000109.1:0-19109 GCA_041486445.1 Bryobacteraceae bacterium | reverse complement strand
GTGCCTCTCCGTTGCGGCTTAAGAAACGGAACCTCGGCCGCGAGGTGCTAAAGCGGCTCGGGAGGCCTTCCCAGAATGACTCCGTGCGGCCGTAGTGTGTCGCAACGGTGTGAGTGGGGCCGGCGGTCTTGCCGCCGGCCAAGCCCCGGACGTGAGCTCGCGTGCATTCATGTCGAGCGCAGGTTCAATGCGCCGGACCTATTTCGATTGGCTCGCAGATCCTACGGCCTGCTCCTGGGCACGGGCTCCCGACAGGATACCTGCCAGGCCGAGATTGCCCTCGTGGCAGGCGTACTCGTAGAGCGGATCGGAAGAGCGCCTCAGGGGGATCATCAGGCTCCATGGTTTGGTCCATGTCCCTGGGTCGTCGATCGTGATTTCGTATTTCAGATTCTCCGGGCCGGTGCGGGAGAAGCGCTCAATCACGTGAAGCTTTTCGCTGGATAGACTCATAAAGCTTCTGGGCTTGTAGTTCGTCGTGTCCACCACCAGCGTGTCGCCTTCCCAATGGCCGCGCGAATCGCCAAGCCACTGGCGGACCGCAGACGGAAGATGCGGCCCCCCGTCGAGTGGAATCACACGAGCATCGTGAATCATCTCCGTCGTGACGACTACCGAGGCGGGCGTTTGCACAATCTGATAGCCGCTTTGGTATCCCGCCACCAGCGACGGCGAGCCGTACGTGATACAGCGTTCCTGCAATGGCCGATCCTGCGCTTCGGCGGGCGGACGGTTCCTCGCCGCCAGATTGCCTTCACGTCTCTTTTGTCCCTCAGGTGTCATGCCGGGCATCCGCCCATCGGGCGGGTCGGTAATGAGCGAGGTTCGATTATCCCAAACCCTGTCGACGGTCCAGACCGAGCTGTAGTCGCCGGTCTCGCCGTCCGTGCTCTTGAAACCCGATTTGGTTCCATTGACATTCGCCAGCACGGTTTGAAAGACCGTGTCGCCGAACGCCGCGTCTCCCTGGCCGCTGAAGAGCTCACGCGCCTTCTTCCTGAATGCCGCGGTTTCCTCGTCGGTGAGAGATTCCCGCCCCGCCAGTTCCTTCGGTCGCTCGAGCGGCGTTGCGTTGTTGTTGGCCCAAGACCCCTGAAGGTCCGGATGTCCGTCAGCGGTTCGGGTGGGTGTCCAAGTCTGCTTGCCGGCTTTGGCTTTCGCCAAGGCCGAGTTCGGCGCGACTTGTCCCTGCGCTAGTGAAACCAGCGCGCTGAATCCAACTAAGAAACAGAGGCAGCGGTAGTTCATCTTCCCTCCAGGTACGAGTCAAGTATATACCTTAAGGGAGTTAGGGCGCGGGTGGGTTGAATTTACTTTGCTCTTGACGGTCCTTCGATCCAGCCCCAGCCTTCGCGCGGTTTCTTCGTAGCTGCCGGTCTCACGATACACGGCCGCGCAGTAGCGCGAGAGCAACTGCTCCGCCGTCAGACGCCCGGCGCGCAGATCCGCAGCCAGGTCCGGGGCCGCCGTGCGCGACGGACGGTAATCGCGGCGGATCAGCACGTTCTTGACGCATTGTTCCAGCTCGCGATAATTTCCTGGCCAGGCGTAGTCGGCCTCCAGGTGCTCATCGATCCACTCGGCCACCTCCGCGGCGAGCGCGTCGGCCTCGGCGCCCGCCACCCTCCGGGCCATGTACAGAATCAGCTCGCCGAGAACTTGCGGGGAATCGGCAAGCTGCTCGGCGAGCGACGGCGTCGCGATCTGATCCGAGCACAGGCGGTAATAGAGATCCTCGCGGAAGCGCCCGGCGCGAATATCGGCGGCGAGATCGCGGTTGGTCGCGGCGATCAGCTTGCCTTGAAACTCCCGCGCGGCGGTATCGCCCACCGGGTGAAACGTGCGCGTCTCGATCACGCGCAGCAGCTTCACCTGGATCGCGGGGTCCAGGTCGCCCAGCTCGTCGAGAAACACCGAACCGAGCGGCGGGCAAGCCTCGAGCCACCCTTTGCGGTCCGCAACCGCGCCGGTGAATGCGCCGCGCCGATGGCCGAACAATTCCGACTCCACCAGCGTGGGCGAGAGCGCCGAGATGTTGATGGGGAAAAACGACACGGCATGATCGTCCGCGAAAGCGAGCCTGCCGTCATCGAACGGTACGTAGCGCGATCGCGCGATGGCGCGGGCGGCCAGTTCCTTGCCAGTTCCGGAAGGCCCGGTGATGAGCGTCGCGAATTCGCCCATGCGAGAATACAACGTGCGACGGTAGCGCCGCATGTCGTGCGTGAAAATCGATTGCCATACCGCCGCGCGCAGCCGTGCCGCCGGCAGCGAGCCGCCGATAATGTACCGGAAGATTTGCTCGAAGGCGCGCTGGATCTGCCGGTAACACGCGAAGGTGTGGCGGGGATCGAGCTCGGTGGGAAACCTCACGCGCTCGATCTCGAAGAAGTGGCGCCAGTCTGCCAGAAAGTCTTGATAGAAGCGCCACCGGTTCGGTCCGTCACCTGGCGCCGATTCGAGCCCCGCGTCGAAAAACTTCGGGTAGTAGCGCTGATAGAGGAGGTGGAGGACGCCGTCCTCGTAGAGCAGCAGGTCCTGGTCGGTCACGCGGGGGCCGGCCGCCAGCTTTTCTCGAAGCGGCCGGCACAGCGTTTCCAGCTTCTCGACGATGCGCCACACATTGGCGCGGGGACGCTCGGGCTCAGCCACCGGCAGGCTCCAGACCGGCTCGCCCTCGATGAAATCGCTGCCGAGCGCCGCGCGTTCGTGCTCCACGCGCTCGGGGACGAAAGGATTGCAGTATGCTAACTGGGATACCGATCTTAGGAAGGTACGCTCGGCCGGCGAGAGCAATGTCATCCGTACTTCAATTGTACGTATATATACATAAAATGTACAAACTGGATCGGCGCCTGTGCGTCTAACTCATTGATTCATAAAGAATAGCAGTTGGCCACGCCGATGCATTGAGAGAGGATGTCATGAAAATCGAACTTGAACCCTCGCTTCGGAGCTGGACCGAAGCGCAGCTTCTCGACGCCGAACAAGCCGAGAAGATTCGCGCATTCGAAGCCGGCCAGGCTCCGCAGCGGCGCGCGCGCTGGCCCATTGTCGTCGCGGTCGTGTTCGGAGGCGTCATGCTGGCGGCTGGCGTCCTGCTTTTCGTCAGCGCGCACTGGGAGGAGCTCTCGCCGTTCGAGCGCATGGCGATGCTGGTGGCCGCCGTGGCGGGATTCCACACGGCCGGCGCCTTTTCTTCCGAACGTTTTCGCGCGCTCGGCATCACAATGCACGCTGTCGGGACCATTTCGCTCGGCGGCGCCATCGCCCTCGCTGGCCAGATCTTCAATATGCAGGAGCACTGGCCCAACGCCATTCTCCTGTGGACCCTGGGAGCCATCGCAGGATGGCTGCTCTTGAGGGATTGGCCGCAACTGGCGCTCGCCGCGATCCTGGCGCCGTTCTACCTGACTGGCGAATGGATCGAAGCGGTCTCGAATGGAGGAGCCGCCACTCGCGTCGCCTCCGCCGGAATTCTCCTGCTGGCGATTTGTTATCTCAGCGCCAGAACCGTGAATCGCGACGATCCGGTGCGGACGGCGCTCGGCTGGATCGGGGGCCTGGCTCTGCTCCCGGCGGTGCTCGCGGTGGCGCTCTCGAGTTTCGCGTTTCGGCGCTCGCAACCCTTGGGATGGGGCCTCGAAGTCGCCGGCTGGGCGGGAGCGGTGCTCATTCCCCTGGCGGTGGCGTATGCGATGCGCCGGACCGCGGCATGGATGAATGCGGTGGCGGCGATCTGGGTGATCGTCTTGAGCTGGCTTGCCAACCAGAGCCTGGAGACAGCGGTCTATGCCTGGTGCGCGATCGGCGCGGCGGCGATGATCGGCTGGGGCATTTACGAATTCCGAACCGAGCGCATCAACCTGGGGATGGCCGGCTTCGCGCTGACGCTCGCGTTCTTTTTCTTCTCGAGTGTGATGGACAAACTGGGGCGCTCCGCCAGCCTGATCTCACTCGGCACCGTGTTCCTGGCGGGAGGCTGGTATTGGGAGAAACTGCGCCGCCGGCTGGTCGCGCGCGCGCGGTCAGGAGGTGAACTGTGAGCTTGCTACGCAAAGGACTGATCCTCGCCGGACTCGAAGCGCTGATGGCTCTGAGCGTGACCGGCAAGCTGTATTACGATCGCGCGACGCGTCCCCGCGTGTGGGTCCGGACGATACCGTGGGATCCGTCGCTTCCCATCCGCGGCCGGTATCTTGCGCTGCGGCTCGTGCCCGAAGGTGGTGCACCTTATTTTGAAGAAACCAACGCCATGCGGGTGACTTTCTTCGTCCCTGAGCACACCACTGAAGTAGAGAAGATTCGTCCCGGTCCCGGCGCGCCGGAGGTGTGGGCTGAAGTCACCATCCCGCGAAAAGGTCCGCCGCGGCCGATCCGTCTGGGGTTGAAGAAAGACGGAACCATCGAGCCGGTGGAGATGAACTGAGCCATGAGCAGCACCTTCCGCGATCTTATGGGGAAGAAGGGATTCCAGGCGTTCCTCTGGACGCAGTTCCTGGGCGCGTTCAACGACAACGTCTACAAGATCATCGTCTCGATGCGCGCGGTGCACGTCGCGGCGGCAACTGGATCGGGCAGCGAGTACCTGTCGCTGGCGGGCGCGGTCTTCGTGATCCCGTTTCTGCTGTTCTCCGGTTACTCGGGACACCTGGCCGACGCAGTGAGTAAACGGAAGGTCCTGATTTCGGTGAAGGTGTTCGAGGTTTTCGCCATGGCGTGCGGCCTGGCGGCGTTTTTCACGACGCGGATCGAATGGATGCTGGCGGTGTTGTTCCTGATGGCGCTGCACTCCACCGTATTCAGCCCGGCCAAGTACGGGCTGGTCCCGGAGATCCTGCCCGACAGGGACCTGTCGCGGGCGAACGCGCTGCTCGAGATGAGCACGTTCGTCGCGATCGTGCTAGGCACCTCCATCGGATCGTTTCTGTTCACCATTTGGAAGGATGAACCGTGGAAAATGGGCGTGGTGATGCTGGCAGTGGCGGGCGCCGGCGTCGCCACCAGCTTCCGGATCGCAAGGGTTCCGCCAGCGGGCGCGAGCGGGCCGTTCCGCTTCAATCCTTTCGCGGAAGTGATCGACGGCACCCGGCACTTGATGCGGGACCGCCCGTTGTGGCTCACGGTCCTCGGGATCTCCTACTTCTGGTTCCTGGGGGCGCTGTTTCAACTGGATCTGCTGCTGTTCGGCAGCGAGGTTCTGAAAGTCGACGATCTGCGCATCGGCTTGATGGTCACCTGTCTGGCGGTAGGCATCGGCGCGGGAAGCATGCTGGCGGGGCGGCTCTCGGGAGACAAAGTCGAACTCGGCCTGGTTCCTCTCGGATCGTTGCTAATGGTTCTGTTCTCGGTCGCGCTTCACGTCCTGGACGCATCGTACATCGGTTCAGTAGCGGCGCTCGCGTGCCTGGGGCTGGCGAGCGGGCTGTTCATCGTGCCGCTGAACGCCTACCTGCAACAGCGCAGCGGAGGCCACGAGAAAGGCCGCGCCATCGCGACCAACAATTTCTACAACACGGTGGGGCTGCTGCTCGCTTCCGGAACGCTGTGGATCATGCACGACCGCCTGCATGTTTCTCCGAGCACGCTGATCCTCGATTTCGGATTCGTTACGCTGCTGGCGACCGTCTACATGGTCACGATCGTGCCGGATTTTCTGGTGCGCTTCATCCTGTGGATGGCGACCCACACGGTTTTCAAGATCCGCATCGCGGGCCAGGAAAACGTGCCGTTCCGCGGAGGGGCGCTGCTGGTGGCCAATCACCTGTCGCACGTGGACGGATTTCTGATCGGCGCGTGCGTCCAGCGCTTCATCCGCTTCATGGTGTGGAAGCCGTACTACAATCTGAAGGCGCTGCACTGGTTCTTCCGTCTGACCAAGGCGATTCCGGTGGGCACCTCCGGCCCGCGCGACGTGGTGGAATCCATCCGCCAGGCGCGCAAGGAGCTGGCCGCCGGCCATGTGGTGTGCATTTTCGCCGAAGGCGCCATCAGCCGAACCGGCAATCTGCTGCCGTTCAAGCGCGGCTTGGAGAAGATCGTGGATGGCCTGAACGTGCCCGTGATCCCCGTGCATCTGGACCGCCTGTGGGGCAGCATCTTCAGCTTCGAGCGCGGCAGATTCTTCTGGAAATGGCCGAAGCGGATTCCTTATCCGGTGACCGTGTCGTTCGGCCAACCGCTGCCGGCGGCGTCGGCGACGGCGCACGATGTACGGCAGGCGATTCTCGAGTTGGGGAGCGAAGCCGTGGCCGAGCGCGCGCGCAAGGGCGATGTGCTGCCGCTCCGGTTCATCCGCATGGCCAAGAAGAGCTGGCGGAAGTTCGCCATGTCGGATTCGAGCGGCCACGAGCTGACCTACGGACGAGCGCTGGCGGGGAGCCTGCTGATCGCACGTTGGGCGCGCCGCGAACATCGCGAAGAAAAAATGATCGGCGTTCTGCTTCCCGCCTCGGTGGGCGGAGCGCTCGCCAACATCGGCATCAGCATTGCCGGCAAAGCGCCGGTGAACCTGAATTTCACGGCCGGCGCGGAAGCGATGGCGTCCGCGGTGGAGCAGTGCGGTATCCAGACCACGCTGACCTCGCGCGTGTTTCTCCAAAAAGCGAAACTCGACGCTCCCGCGGGAGCGGTCTTTATCGAGGACGTGCTGGCTCGCGCCGGCGGATTCGCAAAACTGTCCGCGTATCTCGCGGCGCGGCTGATGCCCGCACGCGCTCTTCTGGGGGGAGGCCGGCCGGCGCCGGACTCGACGGCTACGGTCATTTTCTCGAGCGGCAGCACAGGGATTCCGAAGGGCGTGATGCTCTCCCACTACAACGTCATCTCGAACATCGAGGCGATGGCGCAGGTGTTCTGGATTTCGGAGCGCGATCGGATCGTGGGCGTGCTTCCGTTCTTCCATTCGTTTGGATTCACGGTCACGATCTGGTTCCCGGTGATTGCCGGCTGCGGCGCGATCTACCATCCGAATCCAACCGACGCGAAAGCCATCGGCGGACTGGTTTCCAAATACAAGGGCACGTTCCTGCTCTCGACGCCGACGTTCTGCTCGACCTATACGCGCAAGTGCACCAAGGAGGAGTTCGCCTCGTTGCGATTCGTGGTGGTGGGCGCGGAGAAACTGCGCGAGCAGATCGCGGCCGCGTTCGAGGAAAAATTCGGCTTGCAGCTGCTCGAAGGATACGGCTGCACCGAGATGTCGCCGGTGATTGCGGTGAACGCCCCGGATTTCGAAGCGGGCAAGAACACGCAGACCGGCAGCAAGGCGGGAACGGTGGGGCAACCTCTGCCGGGCGTCGCCGTCAAGGTGGTGGATCCTGCGACGCTGGAGCCGCTCACGCCGAACGAAGAGGGGCTGCTGCTGGTGAGAGGGCCGAACCGCATGGCGGGGTACCTGAATCAGGCGGAGCGAACCGCCGAGGTGGTGCGGGACGGCTGGTATATCACCGGAGACATCGCGATGGTGGACGACGAGGGGTTCATCCGCATCACCGACCGGCTCTCGCGATTCAGCAAAATCGGCGGCGAGATGGTTCCCCATCTGAAGGTGGAAGAGGCGATCGACCAGATCCTGGGCGAGCACGCCTGCGCGGTGACCGGGCTTCCGGACGAGCAGCGCGGCGAACGGCTGGTCGCGCTCTACACGCGCACGGATGTGGAGCCCGGGGAAGTGTGGAGGCAGCTTTCGGAAACCGAACTGCCGCGCCTGTGGCTTCCCAAACGCGAAAACATCTGCCAGGTGGATTCATTGCCCATGCTGGGCAGCGGGAAACTGGATTTGCGCGCGATCAAAGATCTGGCGCGAAGCTCAACTGCCCGCACGGTTAGCTCGCCGGAGAGTTAGGCTATGGCGGGATGAATCGCGCCGAGCGCCCTCACACATGATAGAAGTAAGCATCTTCAAAAACGATATCGCGCACTGGGCCTGCCGCCGCTGCCGTTCCGAACGTGCCCGGACCAGCGGCATGTTCCAACAGCCGCCCGAACTCTCCGCTGGATGGACTGAGCACGGAAATGTTCATCAACGACAGGCTGCTGAGTTGGAGCCCGGCCAGAATCCTCTGAAGGCGCTCGTACGCTCCCAACGACCCGATCTTGTCGACAAGCCGAGATGCAATGACCAATCTCCAGCGCTGAGATTCCGGCATGCGGCACCAGAACATCCTCAACACAGGAAACCGCTCCCGCTGGAGCGCCTTCAGCAATATCTCCCCGTCTTCGATCCGCTTCTCTACCAGTCTTTCTGTAAGCACTGCAGTACTCCGTGACTCGGATCTGAAACTGCCTCCAAGAGCTCCTTCGCGGCCCTCAGCCCGCTTGCGTCGTAACGGCTTTCCTCGGACCAGTCTTTCACGACCGTCCAATACCTGGCAAGCGTCGCGTCCGCAGCCAGTCGGATCTCAAACGCCTTAGCCAGCCCGGCGCTTTCCAGAAGATGTTCCAAATCGTGCGTGTAAATCTTGTTCGTGCTCTTAGGTGGGAAATCGAATTTCTTCGTCCGCTTGGCGATGCAGGCCTTCAACGCACACTCGATCACGTAGCCAGCAAGATAGTAAGCAGCATCAAATCGCCTCGCCTTGAGCAAAACCTTCGCATCTTGAAGCCTCGCAATCGCCAGCTTCTGGAACGTGCGGCGATTCATGCTCGCTACACGTCCAAATTCCGCACGTCCAGCGCATTCTCCTCAATGAACTTGCGGCGGCTCTCCACGTCCTCGCCCATCAACGTGGTGAAGATCAGATCGCTTTGCACCAGGTCCTCGCAAGTTACCTTGAGCAGCGTCCGGGTTTCGGCGTTCATGGTGGTCTCCCACAGCTGCCCCGCGTTCATCTCGCCGAGGCCCTTGTAGCGCTGGATGTTCACCTCGCGCGTGCCTTCGTTCTTCACGTGCGCCAGCAGCTCGCGCCAGGCGGGGAGCGTCTCGCGCTGGTTCTCCCTGGCCACGGTGAACGGCGGGAAGTTGAACTTCGACGTCTGCCGCGCCATCGAGCGCAGGCGTTTGTACTCGGGCTGGCTGGCCAGCTCGATGTTGATCGCGCGCTCGGCGTTGGTCGGGTCCTTGAAAGTCACCATCCATGCCGAGTGCTCCTCGTCGCGCATGATCCCGGTTTCGATCTTTTGCGCTTTCAGAGCTTCGTGCACCGGCTGGAGGTTGCTCTGCTCGCCGAAATCCGCCTTGGTGTCGAGCGACAGACCCGCGTTGGCCAGGATCTCCACCACACGGCCATCGCGCAGCCGGCGCTCCAGGCGGCGCCAGGTGATCTGGAACTCGTCGAGCTGCATCAGGAAATTGCGCAGCTCGGTGCCTTCCAGAACCGACTTGTTCCCCAGCTCGACCTTGAGGTTCTCCGTCGCCCGCCGCAAAATCTCGCGCGTGAACTCCTTGTCGTCCTTGATGTACTTCTCCGACTTGCCCTTTTTGATGCGGTACAGCGGCGGCTGCGCCACGAAAATGTTGCCGCGCTTGATCAGCTCCTGCATGTGGCGGAAGAAAAACGTCAGCAGCAGCGTGCGGATGTGGGAGCCGTCCACGTCGGCGTCGGTCATGATGATGATCTTGTTGTAGCGCAGGCGGGCCACGTCGAAATCGTCCTTGCCGATGCCGGTGCCGATAGCGGTGATCATCGCGCGGATTTCCTCGTGCCCCAGCATCTTGTCGTAGCGCGCTTTTTCGACGTTCAGGATTTTTCCCTTGAGCGGCAGGATCGCCTGGTAACGCCGGTCGCGGCCGCTCTTGGCCGTGCCGCCGGCCGATTCGCCCTCCACCAGGAACAGCTCGCAGCGCTCCGGGTCCTTCTCCTGGCAATCGGACAGCTTTCCGGGCAATCCGCCCGAATCGAGCGCGCCCTTGCGCCGCGTCAGGTCGCGGGCTTTCCGGGCGGCCTCCCGCGCGCGCGCCGCATCGATCGCCTTCGAAACAATCTTCCGCATCACGGCCGGGGTCTTGTCGAAGAACTCGCCCAGCTTTTCGTTAATGAACTGGACCACGAAGCCCTGAATGTCGGAGTTGAGCTTGCCCTTGGTCTGGCCCTCGAACTGCGGCTGCGGAAGCTTCACACTCACCACAGCAGTGAGCCCCTCCCGCACGTCGTCGCCGGTGAGGTTCTCTTTGACGTCCTTGAACAGCCCGCCTTGCTGCCCCGCGAAGTTGATGGTGCGCGTTAATGCGCTACGGAAGCCGCTCAAATGCGAGCCGCCGTCCACCGTGTTGATGTTGTTGGCGAAGCTGAAGACCGACTCGCTGTAGGAATCGTTGTATTGCAGCGCCACTTCCATGGTCAGCATGCCGCCATTGGGCAGCTCGCGCTCCCCTTCAAAATAGATTGGCTTGTCATGCAGCACGCTCTTGCCGCGGTTCAGGTGCTTGATGAATTCAGCGATGCCGCCGTTGAAGACGAACTCGACCGCGCGCGCCGGCTCCTCCCGCTCATCGGTCAGCGTGATCTTCAGGCCCTTGTTCAGGAACGCCAGTTCGCGCAGTCGCTGAGACAGCGTATCGAAATTGACCTTGGTCGCATCCATGATGGAAGCATCCGGCTTGAACGTGATTTTGGTTCCCGTTTTGCGCCCCGCCTTGCCGGTCTTCTCGAGCGGGGCCTTGGGGATGCCGCGCGCGTACTCCTGCTCGAATGTGCCGCCCTCCCGCCAGATCTCCAGTTGCAGCCATTCCGAGAGCGCGTTCACGCAGCTCACGCCGACGCCGTGCAGTCCGCCCGAAACTTTGTAGGAGTTGGAATCGAACTTGCCGCCGGCATGCAGCTTGGTCATCACGACTTCGGCCGCTGAGATGCCCTCTTCCTCGTGCAGATCGACCGGAATGCCGCGGCCGTTGTCGATCACCGTGAGCGAGTCGTCGTCGTGGATGATGACATTTACTTCCGTGCAAAAGCCTGCCAGCGCCTCGTCCACCGAGTTATCGACCACCTCGTAGACCAGGTGGTGCAAACCGGTGTCGCCGGTCGATCCGATGTACATCGCGGGACGCAGGCGCACCGCCTCCAAGCCCTCCAGCACCTTGATGCTGGTGGAGTCGTAGACCTGCACGCCGCCTGTATCTTTCGTGGACATATATAGTTCGTGATTGCAATCCGGTCAAATTCTCATCGGCATGATCACGTAGCGGTAGTTCTCCGGTTTCTCGCCGCCCGGACGCAACTCGCCGGCGCTGTGCGGATCCTTGAACAGGAATGACACTTGCTTGCTCTCCACGGCCCGCAGGAAATCGAGAAGGTACTGCGCGTTGAACCCAATCTCAACCGCTGGGCCGTCATAGGGCGCCGGGATGCTCTCCTCGCTCTCACCGGTTTCCGATACCGAGGAGTGCACTTTCACCTCGCCGTCTCCCGCCCGCACGCGGATCGCGCGGGAACGTTCGTCGGAAAATTGCGCGACGCGCTCGATCGCGCCGCGAAACTCTTCTCGATCGAGCTCAACCGAGTGCGGTTGCTCCTTGGGAAGCACGCGCTCGTAATCCGGGAAGTTGCCGGTTAGTTTGCGGCTCAGCAGCAGACGGTCGCCCAGTTGGAAGAAGAGATGATTCTCATCTCCGGAGAAGCGGACCATCGCCGCGGGATCGGAATCGCCCGCCAGCTTTTGAAGCTCGCCCATCGCCTTCCGCGGCAGCAGTGCACGATAAGCGCCCGATATACCCGGAAGCTCACCCGAACTCTCCACCATCGCGAGGCGGTGGCCATCGGTCGCTACCATCACCAGTCCACCCTTGCGCAATACCAGCAGCGCTCCGTTCAATGTGAAACGCGACTCCTCGGTTGAGATCGAGAATATTGTCTTGCCGATCATGGATGCCAGAACACCAATAGGAATCTCCGCAAGCGGTGCAGGCATCTGAGGCAGCTCCGGAAAGCTCTCGCGCGACATTCCCGCGATCCGTGTTCTCGACCGTCCGCAGACCAAGCTCGCCCAGTGATTGTCCTGGATCTTCACCTGAACATCGCCGTCCGGAAGAAGCCGCACATAATCGAGAAGGCGGCGAGCGGGAACCGTTCCACCTCCCGCTTTCTTTACACGCGCCGCGCACGAGGAACGAATGCCCAGCTCAAGATCCGTCGCCGTCAGAAGAATGCGATCGCCATTCGCTTCCACGAGCACATTTGACAAGATGGGAATGGTTGTCTTCTTTTCAACCACGCCTTGCGAGAGGTTCAATTCCCGAACCAGATCGGCCCTGCTGACGGTGAATTCCATTGAACGGTTCCTTCGGCTACGCTCTCTGACGTTTTCTGTTCAACTGCTTGCTAAAGAAGAAGAAGATTCATAGGGACAGTTGAAAGGTTGATTTCTCTCTAAATTATAGCAAGACTGAGGAGTTAAAGTCATCATCCGCTGTGCGGAATCATGTGCGCAACCGAGCATGTTTCAGTCAGGTGAACGTTCTTGCACAGCTTTCGACAGCCTCTAGTGGAAAGAATTTGTGGAAAACTTAGTAACTTCAATGGATGCTGTCGATTACCATGTGTATGAGTCTGTTCAGATCTGCGTCCTTCTGCCGGAGCCTATCAATCTTCTGCACCGAATGAAGCACTGTAGTGTGGTGCTTGCCGCCAAACATCCGCCCGATCTCGGGTAGTGAGGATTGAGTCAGCTCCTTGATGACGTACATGGCTATCTGGCGCGGGTAAGCAATCTGCCGCGCATTGGTCTTCTGCTTGAGCTGGGCGGGCTGTAGCTGAAAGCGCTCAGCCACCGCTCGAAGGACGGAGTCCATGGTGACGCGGCGCTCCTGTCCCGGGATCAGATGCTTCAGAGTCTGCTGCGCCATAGCGAGCGTGATGGGGGAGGCGGTGACCGATGAGTAGGCGATCAGCTTTATCAGGGCGCCTTCGAGCTCGCGAACGTTGGATTTTGTTTTGGTCGCAATGTAGATGCGTACGTCCTCGGGCAGAGCCAGCCCTTCCATCTCCGCCTTCTTATCGAGGATCGCCATTTTGGTCTCGAGGTCGGGTGGTTGAATGTCCACCATCAGTCCCCACTCGAACCGCGATCGAAGGCGCTCTACCAGCCCCGGCGTGCTCTTCGGCGCGGAGTCGCTGGAGATGACGATCTGCTTCTGGTGATCGTAGAGCTCGTTGAACGTGTGAAAGAACTCCTCTTGTGTGCGCTCCTTGCCTGCAAGAATCTGGATGTCGTCCACCAGCAGCACGTCGGCCGTGCGGTAGTGCCGCTGGAACGCCTGCATGCGATTGGAACGGATGGAGCCGATCATCTCGTTCATGAAGCGCTCGCTGGAGGTGTAGATGATGCGCATGCTCGGGTACTGCTCGAGCAGCGCCCGGCCGATCGCGTGCATCAGATGCGTCTTGCCCATGCCGACACCGCCGTAGATGAACAGCGGGTTGTAGCTTCGCGACGGACTGGTCGCTACGGCGCGCGCCGCTGCGTGGGCAAACTGATTGCACGAGCCGACCACGTAATTTTCGAAGCAGAACTTCGGATTGAGCTGCACCACGTCTGAGGCTCCCGCGGCGGAAGTGAAAACCGGCTCGCTGGCACCCCTCTCGGGCGCCGTTATCGGCTCGGGCGGATTGGCATCGTGCAGATACACGATGGTCTCGACGGGGAGATCCAACTCGCGGATGGCGTCGCGGATGTCGCCGGCGTACTCCTGCTCCATCCAGTCCTTGGTGACCTGATTCGGGACCGCCACGCGGAGCGTGCCGCCGTCGCCGCCCGCAAACGCAGTATGACAAACCCAATTTTGAAAAGCCTGAGAGCTGATCTTAGCCGCCAATCGAGCCTTGATTTGCTCCCAAGGATTCGGAAAAGACGCATCCTGAGCCGATGCCACAGCTTCGCCCCTCACGCTGACCCCCGATGACCACAAAATTCACACAAGTTTTCCACATCTGTGGAAAAGCTAAAATATCCACTCCCGATTCTGATTGGAATCGTTGATTGCTTCCAGAACGCGGAGCCCGTCCGATGCGTTCTGGCTCCTCGTGTGCGGACTTCAGCATAACACAAAAAGCCGCTTCGGGAAGAAAAGTTTCCAAACTTTGTATCCTTTACTATCATTGACTTAGGAGGAATATTCCAGAAGTAGAACATTTCTTAAACATACCGTTTTTGTGGGACTGGGGGGCGGGGGAGCCACCAGTTTGACATTTATCCAGCCGGGCGCGACAATAACGTTACTCCCACGGTGCGGGAGTAACTCAGCTGGTAGAGTGCAACCTTGCCAAGGTTGATGTCGCGGGTTCGAATCCCGTCTCCCGCTCCACCCTACTTCCCCTCCTTAAGCGTCACTGGTACTTCCTCGAAGAGAATACTACTGCCGCTAATGGTTTCATCCCATTGAAGATACACCTCTGTGGGCCCAAACTAGAGACCAGAAAGGAGGTAGCCATGGCAAGATGGTCTAGCCGGAGACGCTGCGAAAAAGGATTCACCACGGTCTTCATAGCCGCGAGTTTGCTTACACTTATGGGCATCGTCGGGATTGCGATCGATTTGGGCCGTATGTACTACGTCAAGAGCGAGCTCCAGGCATTCTGCGACTCCTCGGTGGTCAGCGCGGCCTTGCAACTCGATGGAACTTCCGCCGGAATCACTGCCGCTCAGGCGGCCGTCGCCAGCACCGGGACCGTGATGAAGTGGGATATCGGCACCAAGACCATCACCGACGTCACCACGAGTTTTGCCAAGGGTCAGTCGGCCAGTCCCAATACGGTTGATTCGAACACCTGGACCTCGAACCCTCCCAACGCCCAGGACTACCGGTTCGTCCAAGTGTTCGCAAGAGTGGACTCCCCCCTCACATTTATGCGGGCGATTCAGGTGTTCCTGGCGAACAGCAGCGCGACCACCGCACCGGTGACGGCCGACTCCATTGCGGCCCAGGCGATGATTACGGACTATCCAGTGGGACTGTTGCCGTTTTCGCCGATCGCTCCCGCGCCCAACGCCCCCGACAACTTCGGGTTCACGCCCGGCACGCTCTACACCATCCGCTACGGGTCTAAGGGCTCTCAAAAGAAGGGCGACGTTTGCCTCGGCGATCAGGACGGAACCTATTGGAGCAACCTGCCGTCGCAGGATCGCGGCTATTGGGGCAGCACCAGCGCGGCGGCTCTCCGCGGTGAAATCATCGATGACGAACAGCTTCACACCATCTACATCGGCGACCCGGTGCCGATGGTCGGCGGTAACAAGACCACGGAAGGCTCCGCACTCGCCACCCGCGTTAACGAAGACTCCGATACCACCGCGACGACCTATGCCCAATACATCGCCGACGGGACCGGCAACGGCCGGCGCATTATCGGGGTGCCCATCAACAGTGGACCCATCGTCGTGGCTCCCTATACGGACGCGTTCATCGCCGTCGGCATCGGGGCGTTCTTCCTCGAAACCGCGGACGTGTATAACGCCATCACGGGGAGCACGCCGATCTGCGCGGAATACATAGGGCCGTACGTGCAGGGGAAGATCGGCGGCGGCGGCGGCCAGACCAATAACTCGGGCAGCACGGGCGGATACGTCGTCAGGATGGTGAACTGAGTGCGCGGCAGGAGACGGCGCCAGGACGGCAGCGTGATCGTGGAGTTCGCGATCAGCTTTTTCCTGATCTTCTGGACCTTCAGTGGAATGTTCCAGTTCGGCTACGCTTTTTACGCTTACAACAACCTCATAAACGCGGTGCGCGACGGCGCCCGGTATGGGTCCATTTGCCCGTATTCCTCCACCACGACGACCCCCGACGCCACTTACTCCAACAATGTAAAGAACATGGTCGTGTACGGGACGCCGGCGCCCGCTCAGAACGCGACACCCGTGGTGGCGGGTCTCAGCACCAGCAACGTGAACATCACCATGGCCACTCTCGGCACGGGCACTCTCAGCCCGCCCTCCAAGGTGACGGTGAGCATCCAGAACTTTAGTATCAACGTCATATTTGGAAGCGTCACGTTCAACGGAAGACCCGTCGCGACATTCCCTTACACCGGGATTCTCACGCCCCCAAGCTAAAAGGAATCGGAAATGAACAAGCACATCTCTCGCATCCGGAGAAGGAACCAGCGCGGCAACACACTCGTCGAAGCAGGGCTCATCTTTGTGCTGGGCATATCGCTGCTGATCGGATTGTTTGACCTGGGCCAGATCCTGTTCATCCACCAGACCGTGGTGGAACGGACGCGCGCCGCGGCGCGCTGGGCGGCGGTGAATCCGTACAATTCCGACCAGACCAAGAACATGGTGCTGTATGGCAGCCCTACGGCGCCCGATGGCGGTACCCCGTTGTTCGGCATGACGACCTCGAATATCGCAGTAGCCCACGACAACTCCGACGGCTTGTACGCGGACCGGATTCAGATTACGGTGTCCGGATACACTTATTTCTTCTTCTCCGCCGCCATCGTCAACACGATGTATCCCTCCGCGGGGCATTCCGGTTCAGTGAGTCCCACGCACACCGGCCTGACAATCAGCATGACCATTCCTCACGAAACGGTCAACTAATCGCGGGGGCTGTATCCGGGTGGGTGTCAACCCATGGAGCCGCCTGCGCGTCTCCAATGCAGGGTTATACTGTTAAGCTTCCATGCCAGCGCGGTTCCTTGCGGTTTTCGCCTTGTGTGCTCTTGCGGCCCGGGGAGCCACGTTCGGCCGGGTGGTCCCGCTGGTGGGCGGCGCTACCGATATCGCTCTGGATGAGGCGCGCGGCCAGATCTACCTGACTTCGAGCGCACAAGGCCTCGTTCAGATCTACTCGATCCAGACGCAATCCTTTCTGGCGCCGATCGCGACGGACGCGACGCCGCTCTCGCTGGCTCTTTCGCGCGACGGAAAGTTTCTCTACGTCACCTGCTACAACGCTGCCACGCTCGACGTGATCGATCTCGATGCGCTGGCCGTATCGGCCCGGATCAGCCTGCCGGCCCGGCCCGAGGGAGTGGCCGTGGCGAGCGACGATCGCGTGCTGATTTCGACCAGCGGCGCCGGCACGGCAGGAGCGGCGAACGTGCTGCTGCTCTACAATCCCTCGCCCAACGCCACCCCGGTGGTGACGGCCCTCTCGGTGACGCCGGGAGCGGCGGCCGCTCCGGTGTTTCCTGCTCCTTTCGGCCGCCCGTTTCTGGCGGCGCCGAGCCGGCTGCGCGCGAGTCGCGACGGATCGCTGATAGCCGGGGTCAACGTGCCCGGCGCGGGCGTGCCTTTCGTGTTCGTCTACGAGACGGCCTCGAGCACGGTGCTGCGCTCGCGCGCCATCGCCGGCGCGTCCGGGGCGCTGTCGATCTCCGACGACGGCACACGCATTCTCGCCGGGGTGCATTTGTTCGATACCGCGACGCTCCAGGTACTGGCGCAGCAGAACCTGGCCAACGCGCCCTACCCCATCGATCCCACGACGAACTTCGCCGCGCCGGGCATTCAAGGCGGCAGCGTGTTCTCGCCCGACGGGCAGACGCTCTATGCGGCCTACAACGTCGCTCCCGTGCCCAGCCCGCCCGGAGCCGTCATCAGCCAGTTGACAATGAACGATCCCGACAATCTTCTGATCCACATGGGGATTCAGTTGCCGGAAAATCTGGCCGGCAAGATGGTGATGTCGGCGGATGGGTCGAGCGCGTATGCTCTGTCGGATTCGGGCTTCGTGATCCTGCCGCTCGGCACAATCTCTCAAAGCCCTCTCGCGGCGCCAGCCAGCAGTGTCGTGCTGCTGACCAGCGATCAATGCGCCGTGACGGCGCCGGCATCGTCGATGACGGTGGCGATCGACAATCCGGGCCGGGGCAGGATCGCGGCGATGGCGCAATTGCTCCAGTACACGGGGCAGCAGAACCAGGCCAGCCCCGCGACGGCTCCCTCGGCGCGGCCGTCGAACACGCCGGGCGGGCCGGCGGTCCAGTTCGGATTCAATCCCGCGGCGGCCCGAGGGCCGGGCACGATCGCTCCACCGCACGACTTCGCGATCCTGTCGCCGGAAGCGATCAACATTCCCGACCGCGTGCGCGTCTATGAAAACAATCGCGACTCGGAATCGCGCGCGTCGGTGATTCCGATCCCGGTGGGTATTTCCGGGGCCCAGGGCTTGCAGGACCTGATCCTCGACCCGGGCCGCCAGCGCCTCTATATCGCCAACGCGGGCCTGAATCGCGTGGAAGTGTTCGACCTCCACCAGCAGAACTTCCTCGCCCCGATCAAAGTGGGACAGCTTCCGAATTCCATCGCGCTCACGCCGGACGGGACCCTGCTGTACGTCGCCAATGCCGGCGGCGAGAATATCAGCCTGGTGGATCCGAATAAGATGCAAACCATCGGCCGGCTGGCTTATCCCGCGATTCCGTTCAACGCCAACTTTCCGTTGGTGACGCCCCAGGTGATCGCGGCCGGCCTGAGCGGGCCCGAGGTCCTGATGAGCAACGGCGCGCTCTGGAGAGTAGTGGGTGCGACGGCGGCGCCGCGCGGCGTGAGCACGATCATGGGACAGACCCCCCAGGGCGCTCCGGTGCCGATTCCCTTGCCGAGTACGATGGCGTCCACTCCGGACGGGCGCTACATTCTGCTCGCCACCAGCACGGGTTTCGTTTATCTGTACGACGCGGCGATCGACGATTTCATCGCTGGACGGCAGATTTCAACGACGCCCGCCCAGGCAGGATACGTGGGCTCCGTGGCGGCGGGACCCGGAGGCCAGTACTTCGTGGTGAACGGGATCGTCCTCAACCAGGCGCTGGTAGCGCAACCCTCCAACCGGCCGCCGGGATTGGTTTCGGCCGCCGCGGCGGTGGGCAATGCGAGTTACGCGATTTTCTCTCCGCCCGCGGCTGCGGCGGCGAATGCCGTCCCCGCCAATCCGCCGACGGTTCAAATGATCAACACCGCTGGCGGACCTGCGCCGCTGCAGGTGAACGCGCTCGAGGGTCCGCTCACACAGGTGACCGGCGCAGCAGGCCGCGCGATCGTTGCGGGCCGCACCATGGTGGTGGATCCCGCGAGCGCAACGGCGTATGCGATCACGATCAGCGGCCTCAGTATCATCCCGCTCGCTCCCGTTATGCCCGCCGACAGGCCGCTGCCGTATCAGCGCGGCGCCGTGAATCTGGCCAGCTACCAGATGCAGGTGGCGCCGAACGGCTGGCTCTCGG
>JBGPLI010000108.1:0-19218 GCA_041486445.1 Bryobacteraceae bacterium | reverse complement strand
GGCAGGTTGCGCTCCCGCAGAGCCTGCCTCCGCTTCGCCGGGTGAGGCTATTTTGCTATAAAGAGTCTGGCCGTTCAACGGATTTCCAGCGAACGGCGAACAGTGGGTTAACTGGCTGTCTCAGCCGAAGGGTCCACTCCAAATAGTCGGTTCGAGCAGGACTCTAAAGATAACACCTCTCGCGATGAACTTAATGTTCTCGCATCCTTGCTCGTAGGACTGATTTGGAAGCCCCCAGACCTGCCGACCTACGGGATCGTTGCAAATGATCACTATGACTGCGGTCACGTCGTGCGGAAAGGCAGTTTCGCCGAGTAGGAACGTGCGAATCGTTTCCCGATTAGGCCCCAGATTCAAAACAGTGGTTAGCGTGCCGTCGGGCAGGGTCCATTGATGAACTGCGCCTCGCCAGGAGACGCTAAGCGCGAAGTATACAAACTTTGCGGCATCTATTCCTAAGTCGTCAGCGGTGTAACGTGAAAGCTCGGTGTGGTTTTCGCGTGGCAAGGCAACCCTGAGTCTCTCGTGAAGTGGGAATGTCTTTGCTTTCGGTGCAAGCCATTTGAGAACTTCAGACTCGCCGTTCTTTTCGAATTTTGCCTCACACTCGCGACAGAGCAAATGCTCCTTGATCTGAGGCGCACGATCCGTGTGAATCCCGTGACGTGTGGCAGTTCTGGCCTTCTGCCACTTTTTCGGATAGAGCGCCTGGGGCATGTAATGACTTTTACAAAGGTCGGTACTCTTGAGGCAGAGTTTGCAAACTCCGGGGACTGGCACGAGGACCTTTTGCCGGTGCCGATCAAGCACTCGCGAAAGCGAGACTGCCAGTGCCACCAGCGCGCCGCGACAATTTTGACTTCTGACTCCTGACTTCTTCTTCCCTACACCGCCGCGAGTGCCACAGGGGCCGGCTCCGGCGTCTCCGGCAGCGGCTCGAAACGCACGCTCACCAGCTTGGACACGCCCGGTTCCTGCATCGTCACGCCGTAGAGCGCCTGCGCGGCTTCCATGGTCCGCTTGGCGTGCGTGATGACGATGAACTGCGTGTCGGCCGACATCTGGTTGATCAGCCGCGTCAGCCGTTGAATGTTGGGCTCATCGAGCGGCGCGTCGACTTCGTCGAGGATGCAGAACGGGCTCGGCGCGTAACGGAAAATCGCCATCAGCAGCGCCATCGCGGTCAGTGATTTCTCTCCTCCGGAAAGCAGCGCCACGTGTTGCAAGCGCTTGCCCGGAGGCGACGCCATGATGTCGATGCCGCTCTCGGCCAGGTTCGACTCGTCGGTCAGGCGCATCTCGCCCTGGCCGCCACCAAACAGCGTCCGGAAAATTTCACGGAAGTGTCCGTTGATCGCCTCGAACGCTTCCTGGAAGCGGCGGCGCGATTCGGTATCCAGCTCCTGAATCGCTTTCTCGGTGTCGCGAATCGAGTCGAGCAGGTCCTGCCGCTGGGTGTTGAGGAATTCGTAGCGCTGTTGCGCCTCCTGGAATTCTTCGAGCGCCTGCGGATTCACCGGACCGAGCGCTTCGATCCGCTCGCGTACCTGCCTGTAGCGCTGCTCGGCTTCCTCGACGCCGGCCTCGTCGAGCGTGGCCTCCTCGCTGCCCGCGATCTCGGAGGCCGCCACGTTCAGCTCCTTGCGGCTGGTCTCGTCCAGATATTTCAGCTCGGCTTGTTTCCTGACCAGTTCCAGCTCGATTTCCGCGCGCCGCTCCTGCGCCGACTGCGTTTCGAGGCGCAGCGATTTGAGCGATTCGTCGAGCGCCGCCAGCGCCGCCCGGCCCGCGGTCTCCCGTGCCGCGAGCCGATCCACGTGAGCGGCCGCCTCCGCGGTCTCGGTTGCAAGCCCGGAGGCGCGCTGATCGAGCTCGATGTTATCGGCCAGCAGCCGCGCCCGCTCCACTCCCAGCCGCTCCAGTTCGAGCCCGAGCTCCTCGCGCCGGGCCGCCAACTGCCGCGTCTCCATTTCGAGCCGGGCCGCGACTGCCATCTCCGAACGGCCGCGCTCTTCGAGTCCGGCGAGTTCCGCGCGCAGCGCCGCATGCTCCTCTCTGGTGCCATGCAGGCGGGCCTGCACGCGCTCGAATTCACCCCGCGCGACTTCGAGCGCCTTTTCCTGCTCGAAGCGCTCCTGCTCTTTGCCGGCCACCAGCACATGATTCTGCTCGCGCTGTGCGCGGGAGCGATCGTCTTCGCGGGCCAGCCGCTCCAGCTCCAGACGCGCCACCGACAGCCGCGATCCGGAGCGCGCGTGCTCCTCGGCCAGCTTGCGCTGCTCGTGATCGAGGGCCAGCGCGTCCTTCTCCTGTGTCTGCTGCAAGGCGCGCACCTGTTCCAGATCCTCGGCCAGCCTCGCCGTGCCCTGCTCCAGCTCCTCGAGATCGGCCGTCAGCCCGTCGGCTTCGCGCTCGCGCACCTCTACCGTGCCGCTCAGCTCGCGCAGCTCGCGCTTGAGAGCCAGAGGGCCTCCAGTCGATTTTCGGCCGCCCGTGATGGCATGCCCCTGATAGCTGACTCCGTCCCGCAACAGAAAATAGCAATCGGGATGGGACGCCGCCAGGCGCTGCGCCGCGCCGCGATCGGAAACCAGGAAACATCGCGCCAGCCTCGGCAGCAGCCCCTGGGGAGCCTGCGCGAAGCCATTGGTCAGCCGCAGCGTATCGCTCAGCCGGCCGAGAATTGCGGGATCGGAGGAGAGGTCGGGCGCCGCGGGCGGGGCCGCGCCGGTTTCCGGATGCACCAGGAACGTCGCCCGGCCATCGGCGCCGGCGCGCATCAGTTCGACGCCGCGCTCGCCTTCGCTCCAGCCACCGACCACCACGTACTCGAGCTCCTCATGCAGAAATTCTTCGCACGCCTTCTCCCAACCCGGGTCGGCGACCTCGACGAAATCGGCCAGCACGCCCGAGGGGCGGAAGTCCTCGATCTGCCCGTGCTCGATCGCGGTAAACAGACGCTTCACGGCTTCCGTGGTGTAGGCGCGGTGGGAGAGGATCTCCTCGAGCGAATCCTTACGCGCCTTCTGCCGGGAGAGCGACTCGCGGATTTCCTCCAGCTTCTGGCGCGCCGCCAGGGTGCGCGCTTGCCGCTCCTTCATCTCCTCCTCGACGCGGCGGCGGCGATCCGCCAGCGATTCGAGCTGGAGCTGCCGCGCCGCCAGTTTCGTCGACAGCTCGCGGCTGGCCTGATCCAGACGCGCCAGCTCGCCCGACGCCGATTCCGCTTCCTTACCCGCCCGCGTGGAATCGCGCTCCATCGCCGCCAGGTATTCGTCGATCTGCGCGAGCTGGTTGCGCAACGCCGAAGCTTCGCCGAGCAGCCGCAGCACCTGCTGCCGCGCGTTCTCGATTCCCCGCTCGCGCTCTCGGATGTCGTTTTCGAGCGCGTCGCGTTCCTGCGTCTTGGTCTGCAGGCGTTCGCGCGCCGCGCCGCTCTCCTGGTCGATCGCGGTCACCCTCTGGATGTGCACTTCGAGCTCGGCGGATTCGCGCTGGTGGCGCGCTTCGATCTCCTGCGTCTCGGCTTCGCCGCGCGCCAGCCGGTCCGCGATCGACGCAATCTCGTGGGCCTGCGATTCCAGACGTCCGCGCGTGCGTTCGGATTCGACGTTCAGCTCCGCTACGCGGCCCCGCGCCGACGTCAGCCCGGCTTCGGTACGGTAGCAGGATTCCTGCGTCTCGGTTTGTTCGCGTTCCTTCTCCCGCACCTGCGCCGAGAGACCCTGGAAAGCCGCCTGCGCCTGGTTCAGATCGAGAGCCAGTTTGGCAGCCTCGCGCTCCAGCATGCGGAACCGCCCCGCGACAGCCTGGCGCAGATGCGCCACCATTTCGGTGCGCAGTTCCTGGAAACGCCGCGTCTTGGAGGCCTGCCGCTTGAGCGAATTAGCCTGCCGCCCGACTTCCTCCAGAATGTCGAATACCCGCGACAGATTCTGCCGCGCGCTCTCCAGTTTCGCCTCGGCCAGGCGCTTGCGCGTTTTATATTTTCCGATGCCGGCGGCCTCTTCGATCATCGCGCGCCGGTCGGCCGGCCGGTTGGAAAGGGTCTGGCCGATGCGCCCCTGCTCGATGATGGCGTAACTCTCCGGGCCGAGTCCGGTGCCGCTGAACAGATCCTGAATGTCGCGCAGCCGGGCGATGCGGCCGTCGATGAGATAGTCGCTCTCGCCGGAACGATACAGGCGGCGCGTGATCGTGATCGCCTCAGGTTTCGGGTGGCCGTTGGAGTTCCCGTTCGCGGCCGTGGGATCCTGCATCGTGAGCGTCACCTGCGCCATGCCCAGCGGCTTGCGATCCCGCGTGCCCGCGAAGATCACGTCCTCCATGCGGGTGCCGCGCAGGGTCTTGGCGCTCTGCTCGCCCAGAACCCAACTGATCGCATCGCTCAGATTGGATTTTCCGCAGCCGTTGGGCCCCACGATGGCGGCCACGCCCGAGCCGTGGAATCGCATGTCCGTCCGGTCGTAAAATGACTTGAAGCCCTGGATGTCAACGCGCTTGAGCTTGAGCAAAACCGCCCCTCCCAATAGTAGACGTTCTCGGGGGGTGACTCCATCCTAAACCTAGTTTCGAGAAAAGTAAAGCGGCACGACCACTGAGTCTCGTGGGTATCCTGCTCATACCGCGAGATCTGGGGTCATGCTTACATAAACACGATCTGGCGGCGGCTTTCTTCCAACCCTTGACGTGTACTGTATAACCGTACATACTGGGACTGTGAAGGGGTGAAATGCAGTTTGTCCGATTTCGCCACAAAGGGCTGAGGCAACTCCATGCAGAGGATAACGCCAAGGGGGTGCCGCCCGCTATGGTGGATAAGCTGCGCAAGCTTCTGCTGGCCCTCGAAACCGCTGACGACCTCGACCAGGTCAGCCGGTTTCCGGGGTGGAAGCTTCACCCACTCAAAGGCGACCTGAGAGGATTCTGGAGCCTGACTGTAACCGGAAACTGGCGCGTGATTTTCCGCTACGACGAAGAGACGAACACCGCCGGCGATATTGACCTGACCGACTACCATTAGGAGGACGCAGTGCCCATGAAGAACCCGCCCCATCCGGGCGACCTGATTAGAACCGAGATCATCGACGCCCTCGGCCTAAGTGTGTCGAAGGCGTCGGAGATTTTGAAAGTCCGGCGAGCCACTCTCTCGGACCTTCTCCACGGTAAGGCCGCGCTCACGCCGGAAATGGCCTTGCGCATCGAAAAGGCCTTTGGCCCCGACATGGACCACCTGCTCCGCATGCAGCTTGCGTACGACGTGGCGCAAACGCGGCAACATTCCAGCGACATCGCCGTAAAACGGTATGTCCCGGCCTGAAAGGGTAGTGGTCGCGGCGCGCGGAATCATCAGCCTTCGTAACGCTAACAGCAGAGTGGTGGAGAGATATGGCTAACAAACTCATCCCGCCCACCAAAGCGGAAGACAAGAGGATCAACCGGGGGATCGCACGCGATCCCGATACGTTCGAAGCGACCGCGGAGGATTTCGCCCGAGCGAAGCCCCCGAAGGATGTGCTGCCGGCCAATGTCTACGCAGCCGCCCGTCGCCGGGGCCAGCGCGGCCCGCAGAAAGATCCGAAGAAAGTGCCCATCTCACTGCGCGTTGACCAGGACGTTCTGGACGCCTACGCGGCCACGGGAAAGGGTTACCAGGCCCGCATGAACGAGGTCCTTCGTCGCGGTGCGAAATCTCTCTAACCCAAAGGTAAGCTCCGGGACACCGAGTCAAGAGGTCGATGCCGGCAGCCGGGGCACCGAGGTAGAATTGAATCCAGAGTTCTTGTGGCGACCAGCACAACTCGGCTGACGACCTTCGCGGAATTCGAGGCCATTCCGGACGAGTCCGGCTTCTACTACGAGCTTCACCAAGGAGAGCCGGTCAAGATGGCTTTTCCAGAATTGCCTCATGGCGAGATACAACATCGGCTCTTTCTCCTACTCGGAACTGTCGCGGCCGGCTCGGGCGTCGTCCGAATCGAATTGCCCTACCGCCCATTGCCTGAGCATGAAGCTTGGCGTGCGGACGTGGCATACGTCGCCAACACCCGATGGAACCCAACGGACAAGTACTTCTTCGGCGCACCCGACTTGGTAATCGAAGTTCTCTCCCCTTCTAACACCGCCGACGAGTTGATAGAGAAACGTAACCTATGCCTGGAGAACGGATCGCGTGAGTTCTGGGTGGTTGACAGCAGGCATCGCCAGGTTGAGATCTCCACGCCGGACGGCCGCACCGTCACGTACAGGGCAGGGCAGGAAATTCAGTTGTTTTTCAACGGCCAATTGGCCGTTGACGCAATCTTCGCTTGACACAGGTCGCTAGGAGCTATACTAAGGGATGGAGCGCGCACTATGAAAAACTATGTCAAGTTTGGAATCCTGATCGTGGCGATCCTCGGCGTCCTGGCCTGGCTGGCGGTGGGCGGCATCAGCGACACCAAGACCTACTACAAGACCATCTCCGAGGTGACCCAGCTCGGCGATCAGGCCAAGGACAAACGTCTGCGCGTGGCCGGCGACATCGCTCCCGAGTCGATCGTCCGCGAAGGGCAGACGGTTCACTTCACCCTGGCGCAGGATGCCCTCCGGTTGAACGTAGTCTACAGCGGCATCGAGCCGCTTCCGGACACGTTCAAAGACGGCGCGCAGGCGCTGGCCGACGGCAAGCTCGGCGCCGACGGCGTGTTCCACGCCACCAAGATCCAGGCCAAGTGCGCATCCAAGTACGAAGCCAAGCCCGTGGCCAAGCCCGGACAACCCGCGGTCCGAACCAGCTAACATAAGAGACATCATGGAAAACGTAGGCGCGCTCACGATCCTGCTCGCGTTCTGCTTCGCCGTCTATTCGGTGGTTGCCTCGGTCGCCGGCAAGCTGGGGCGGCGTCCCTTCCTGGTGCTCAGCGCGGAGCGCAGCGTGTATTCGGTGTGGGCACTGCTGACAGTGGCGTCGAGCATCCTGGTCTACGCGCTGATCCACGGCGATTTCCGCCTGGCGTACGTGGCCGAGCACAGCGATCACGCCATGGCCCCCATCTATAAATTCACGGCGTGGTGGGGCGGGCAGGAAGGCTCGCTGCTGCTGTGGTCGTGGCTGCTGGCCACCTATTCGAGCGTGGTGGTGTTTCAGAACCGCCGCAAATTCCGCGCGATGATGCCCTACGTCACCGCCGCGCTGATGACGACCGAAACGTTTTTCCTGATCCTGATTGCCTTCGTCGAAAGCCCGTTCAAAGTGCTCGAAGCCGGACGCGGCAACGTCGTCGAGGGCGTCGGGCAGGGCCTCAATCCCCTGCTCCAGTACTGGACGATGGTGATTCACCCGCCCATGCTGTACCTGGGCTACGTGGGCTTCGCGGTGCCGTTCGCTTTCGCGATCGCGTCGCTCGCCACCAAGCAGCCGGGCGATTCCTGGATCCACACGACGCGCCGCTGGACGCTGGTCACCTGGATGTTCCAATCGACCGGCATTCTGCTCGGCGCGGGCTGGGCCTACGCGGTGCTCGGATGGGGCGGCTACTGGGGCTGGGATCCCGTGGAGAACGCATCCCTGCTGCCGTGGATCACCGCCACGGCGTTTCTGCATTCGGTGATGATGCAGGAGAAGAAGGGCATGATGAAGGTGTGGAACATCGTGCTGGTGTCCTGCACGTTCTTCCTGTGCATCTTCGGCACGTTCCTCACCCGGAGCGGCGTGGTCAGCTCCGTACACGCGTTCGCGCAATCGCCGCTGGGACCGTTTTTCGTGACGTTCATGGCGATCGGCATCGCCGCGACGCTGTACCTGATTCTGAGCCGGCTGGATTACCTGAAGAGCGAAGCGCAGCTTGAGAGCGTGCTGTCGCGCGAGTCGAGTTTCCTGTTCAACAACCTGATCCTGCTGGCGAGCTGTTTCGCCGTGCTGTGGGGCACTCTGTTTCCGGTGATTTCGGAAGCCGTGACGGGAGAAAAGATCAGCGTGGACGCGCCGTTCTTCAATCGCGTGAACATTCCCATCGGGCTGTTCCTGTTGCTGCTCACCGGCGTGGGGCCGCTGATCGCGTGGCGGCGCAGCTCGGTCGAGAGCCTGAAGAAATCGTTCTTCTGGCCGACGGTGGCCGGCCTGGCGCTGACCGCAATCCTGCTCGGCGCGGGCGTTCGGCACTTCTACGCGCTGGTGTCGCTCGCGCTATGCACGTTTGTCGCGACCTCGGTCATGCTGGAGTTCTTCAAGGGCGCGAGCGCGATCCGCTCCAAGAGCCGAACTAATCTGGTGATCGCGATGGTCGAGCTGACGCACCGCAACACGCGCCGCTACGGCGGCTACATGGTGCACATGGGCATCGTGCTGCTGTTCATCGGCTTCACCGGGAAGGCGTTCGACAAGGACGCGACCGTCGAGATGACTCCCGGCCAGACCATCGAGCTGGGCAGCTATCACCTCCAGTTGACGCACACCGATTCGGGGCAGAACGAAAATTACCGCTGGGGCAGGTTGTACATCAACGTGTCCAGGAACGGCCGCGATCTGGGCACCTTCGAGCCGGAGCAGCGCTTCTACATCGCATCGCGCCAGGGAGCCTCCAACGTGGCGATCCGCCGCGGCGTGAACGAGGATCTGTACATGAACTTCGCGGGCGGCGGCGGCCAGGGCGGGAAATTTGTGCTTCAGGCCTACGTCTTTCCCCTGGTGAGCTGGATCTGGATCGGCTACTGGGTGGTGCTGCTGGGGACGCTGATCTGCCTGGTCCCGAGCAAATCGCGGCTGCTGTATCCACGGACGGAAGTCGTGGGGATCGCGGGGAAACATGCCAAAGTGGAAGACTAGCGTCATCGCGGTGCTGCTGGCCGCGGCTTCGATCGCGCAGGAATCCTCGGGGATCATGTCGGCGGATACGCGCCGGGTGGCCGGTAACCTCGCCTGCCTGTGCAAAGCCTGCAAGAACACGGTGGGCGATTGCGCGATGCTCGAATGCTCCTACTGCCGGCCCAAGCGCGAAAAGATCGCCGCGCTGCAGGCCGCCGGAAAATCCGATCAATCCATCATCGACGCGGTGGTGGCCGAGGAGGGCCGCGAGGCGCTCGCGGTTCCGCCGACAGAGGGCTTTACGCTGCTCGCCTGGACCATGCCGTACATCGCCATCGGATTCGGACTGATCGTGATCTGGATGTTTGTGCGGAGCCTTCGCCGGCGTCCCGTTACGACCGCAGCCGCGGAAATCGACTCGGCGGTGCTCGATCGGTATCAGGACCGGATCGACAAGGACACGGCCAATCTGGACTGATGAATCTGATCATCGCCGTTGTCGCGGTCATCTCTGTTACAGTCCTGTTCACCCTGTTTGTTCGAGCCAAGGACGTTCCGCCGCCGGAGCCGGTCTCGCCGACCGCGCACCTGGACGAGCGCAAGTCCGCCATCTATGAAAACCTGCGCGACCTCCAGTTCGAATATCGCGTGGGCAAGCTTTCCGACGCCGATTACCAGTTGACCAAGCTCGCGCTGCAAAAGGAGCTCGCCGGCGTGATGGCGGAGATCGACCGCGTGACGCAGGCCCAGCCGGCGCAGTCTGCGGCTCGGCCCGTAGTAGAGAAGAAGCCGGCCAATGTTTGCCCGCACTGCGGAAAACGATTCGCGACGCCAATGAAATTCTGCGGGGAGTGTGGAAAGGCGATGTCATGAAGCTCTTATTCTGTCTCCTGACTCCTGTCTCCTGTCTCCTTGCAGCCGTGGACGGCGTGGTGATGAACGGCACGACCGGCAAGCCGCAGGCTTCGGTGATCGTCAACCTGGTGCAGCCCGGACGGGGCGGCATGAATGCGCTGGGCAGCGTCAAGTCCGACGCGGAAGGAAAATTTCGCATCGACAAAGATATTCCTCCGGGTCCGGCGCTGCTGCAAGGCCTGTACCAGGGCGCCACCTACACTTTGATGCTGCCGCCCGGCGGGCCCACCAGCGGCGTCCGCGTGGTGATTTACGACTCGACCAAGAACCCCGCGGCGGCGAAGACCACCCAGCACCTGGTGCTGATCGAGCCGGCGGCTTCGGCTCTGCAAATCAACGAAGCGGTGATGGTGCAGAACGACACGCAGACCACCTTCGAGGACCCGGCAGTTGGCTCGATGCAGTTCTATCTTCCCGAGGCGGCGGAAGGGAAAGCGCAAGTGACTATCAACGCGCCCGGCGGAATGCCGATCCAGCGCCCGCCGGAGAAGACCACCAAGCCCGGGATTTACAAAGTCAACTTCCCGCTGCGGCCCGGCGAGACGCGTTTCGACATCGCCTACACGCTGCCGGCTTCTGAAACATTCTCGAGCCAGGTTGTGCACGCCGGGGAATTCACACGCCTGGTGACGCCGCCCGCGGTGACGCTTTCCGGCGAGGGCCTCCAGTCTCTGGGGACCGAGCCGCAGTCGCAGGTCCATATCTACTCGGTCACCGGTCCGAAGTACGAAGTGAAGATCGCGGGCACGGGATCGCTGCGCGGAGGCGGCGGCGCGGGCGGAGGCCAGGAGGAGGACGACGGTGCGCCCAAGATCGAGGCCGTGCCGGCACGCCTGTACAGCCGCATGGGGTGGGTCCTGGGGCTGACGCTTGGGCTCCTCGGCGTGGGTGGAACGCTGCTGTACCGGCGGGGCGCCGCGTGAATGCGCTCGAAATCGATGGGGTCTGGAAATATTACGGGGACTTCCCCGCCCTGCGCGACATCGCCTTCCGCGTTTCAGCCGGCTCGACGGTAGCTTTGCTCGGGCGCAACGGCGCGGGGAAGACGACGCTGCTGCGGATCATCGCGGGCCTGTCGCGGCCTTCCCAGGGCGGGGTGAAGATCCAGGGCGCCGACGCGCGCCAGGAGACCACGCGCCGCCGCATCGGCATTCTCGGCCACGGCATTTCACTCTACGACGAGCTGTCGGCGGTCGAGAACCTGATGCTGTTCGCCCGCCTCTATGGTCTCGACGATCCGCGGCGGCGGGCGCTCGCCTGGCTGGAGCGCACAGGGCTCGAGCGCGTCCGCGATGGCCTGGTTCGGGAGTTCTCGCGCGGGATGCGGCAGAGGCTCGCGGTGGCGCGCGCGTTTCTACACGAGCCGGATCTGCTGCTGTTCGACGAGCCTTTCACGGCGCTCGACGACCGCGCCATCGCGGTACTGCAATCACTGCTCGCGGAGGCGCACGCGGCCGGCCGCACCATCGTCATGTCGACGCATCAGCTCCGGGAGGCGCTGGAACTTGCCACACACGTGGCTCTGCTGCAGCGAGGCCAGATCGCCTACGCGGGCGAGCGGAGGCAGGAAATGCTCGACGACACCGGGTGGCTGTACCGCACGTACGGGGAGAACTAGTGCTCCTGTTCGCGCGCCAATCGCTGACCATCGCGGCCAAGGATTTGCGCTCGGAGCTGCGCACCAAGGAGGCGATCAACGCCTCGGTCGCGTTTTCGCTGGTGATCCTGGTGCTGTTCAGCTTCGCCTTCGATCCATCGTCGGAACAGGTGCAGGAATTCTCCGGCGGCCTGCTGTGGCTGGTGTTCACCTTCGCGAGCGCACTGGTGCTGAATCGCAGCTTCGCGCGGGAAACACAGAACGACTGTCTGGACGCGCTGATCGCATCGCCCGCGCCGGCCTCGGCTCTGTTCGTCGGAAAGGCTCTGGCGAACTACGCGCTGCTGATGGCGGTGGAGCTGATCTCGCTGCCGGTGTTCGGCATCTTCTACAACGTCACCTGGACCGCGCGGTTCGGCGCGCTGCTGCTGGTGATGCTGCTCGGCACCTGGGCGCTGACCGTGATCGGCACGCTCTTCAGCGCCCTCACCGTGAATCTGCGGCTGCGCGAGCTGATGCTGCCGACGCTGGTTTATCCGCTGCTGATCCCGGCCCTGATGTCGGCGATCACGCTGACGACGGACCTGCTCTCCGGCACGCCCCTCAACTCCGAAAATCTGATCTGGGTGCGCGTGCTGGTGGCCTTCGACTTCATCTTCACAGCGCTGGCCACCGTTTTCATAGATACTGTTTTAGTAGGGTAAGAGGACGATCATGCGCGACAAACTGGTTTATGGACTCGCGGCCTTGGCGGCCGTGCTGCTTTCGTGGGATCTGTACAGAATCTTCATGGTGCTGCCGGATGAAGTGAACCAGGGCGCCATCTGGCGAATCTTCTATTTTCACGTGCCCGCGGCGCTGCTGGCGCTGAGCGGCTTCGGCATCGGCATGATTGTCAGCCTGATGTATCTCGCCAGCGGCAACTTCCGCTACGACGCGCTGGCCGAGGGCGTGATCGAGGTCGCGCTGGTGTTTGCCACCATCAATCTGGTCACCGGCAGCATCTGGGCGCGCATCATCTGGGGCATCTGGTGGACCTGGGACGCGCGGCTGACCTCCATGCTGGTATGCTGGCTGATTTTCGCCGGCTACCTGATGCTGCGCCGGGCCATCGAGGAGCCGACGCAGCGCGCGCGCCTGTCGGCCGTGGTCAGCGTGTTCGGCGCCGTCGACACGGTGATCGTCTGGAAGTCGATCGAGTGGTGGCGCACGCAGCACCCGCAGCCCGTGCTGAGCATCCGCGAGGGCGGCGGGATGGCTCCGGGGATGGAATCCGTGATGTATTGGAACCTGCTGGCGCTGTTTTGCCTGGCCACCGTATTGGTGATCGTGCGGATGCGGCAGGCGGGCATCTCGCGCGAGATCGATTCGCTGCGGCGGCTGGCGCACTCCTACTGACATGGATCCAAGAAACGCTCAGTTCCTGTTCCTGGGATTCACGGCGGCCTGGGTGATCATGCTCGGCTATGTGGTGCTGCTGAGCCTGCGCGATCGTAAGCTGCGCCGCGAGCTGGACCGGGTGCGGCGGATGGTGGAGCAGAGCGAGAAGAAGGTTTAGCAGCTCGCCGAAGAGGTTCAGCCGGGCAATCCTGCCTCGTTTGGTCAAAAAGAGCCTAGACTTCGGCTTATGAATCCAGTCTTTAGTGCCGATCAATAGTAAGTCGAGCTACGAGGCAACACCCCCATGGCACTCTCGAATGGCAACTCTATCCCCGAGCAGCGGAACTGTTCCGAGTCGAGCCTGGTTGGAGTTTCATTCAATCTCCTGGTGATCGCCTCGACGCCCGACCGCGCATCGATTCTCCAGGCGGTTGCAATCGATACGCAGAAGCTGCTCCCCACACGCGTTTTCTCGGGGTATCCGAATAGCCGGGACCTCCTCCACCAGCTCGATTCAGCGGAGCCGGAACTCGTTCTGTTAGACCTGGCTGATCCTGATGCCGCGGCCGATTGCGCTGCCCAAGTTTACCTGCACGTGCCGTACTCGCCGATCCTTGGCATTGAAGGCGTGGTTCGGCCCGACCCCTCGTTATTTGGCCAGGCCCTGTCGACGATTCTGCCCTACCCGCCGGATGTTGCCGATCTGATCAAGGCTCTGGATGAATCGATCCTTCGTGTCCGCAGCCGCGTCGAGCCCAATATGCTCGCGTTTGTGCCCTCCAAAGGGGGCAGCGGCGCCAGCACGATCGTATTGTACACCGCTGCCACCCTCGCCGGTCACTTCAGCAAGCGAGTCTTGGTCATCGACGGAGACCTGCGCTCCAGCGCGCTCTCGATCATGCTCGGCAGGGAAGAATTTCGTTCCGTGCAAGATGTCCTTCGCTCCGCGGCGGAGCTCGACCGGTTTCGGCTGGATCAGTGTATTACCCACGCGCACGGCTTCGACCTGCTTCTCTCCAACCGCACCGCCGTGACTCCCACCTGGCAGCACTACTTCCGATTGCTCGATTTGGTCCGGTCCCTCTACGATGTTGTTCTTGTGGATTTGCCGGAACTCGTAAACCCGGCCACTCGCGAGCTTCTCCGGCGATCCCGCCGGGTGTTCACCATTTGTACTCCGGAGGTGGTTTCGCTGACGCTCGCCGAACGCCGTTGCGAGGAGTTGTCCCAGGCCGGGATCCCCGAAGACCGGGTCCACATTCTACTCAACCGCTGGCACGCGGACGAGCTCAAGCCGGGGGACATCGAGCAGTTCCTGCACCGGCCCATCATGCACGTGTTTCCGAATGACTACAAAACGGTGCGCGCGGCCACGGTCGAGGGGCGTCTGATCCCGGCCGGCACGCGGCTCGGGAAAGCTTTCCAGGAATTCGCCGGTCAGCTCATCGGCTCCTCCCCTGTTAAGGACGCTGGCTTGAGCACCAAACTTCGCGGTGTGTTCAGCCGTCATTCGAATTAGCCCCAGCGGTAGTGACGCGTCTACTGGCGCGCGCCGGTTCCGGCGCCGCTACTGTCCGGAACGAGCATGCGGATCATGCCGTCCTGCCTGGAGTGGAGGAACAACTCGCCGTCGCGGCTGCGGCTGATATGCAGATCGGCTCGCGGCAGATCCTTGCCCATGGTCTTCTCGGCCAGACTCTTAAACGACACGTCGACGCGCTTGCCGCTGGCGTCGCGCACATACAGCTGGACCTCTTCGACCGGCGCGACGGTCCGGGGAATGCCGTCGTCGGCTTTCTTCATCGCAGCAAGGTCGGAGGCGAACACGCGTCCACTGTAAATGTCGCCGAATATGAACTTGCCGTTCAGCGCGGCAATGCGCCCGTGATAAGCGAAACCATCGGTCACCGAGCGGCCCTCGTCGTGATCGTAGACCAACACGGGGTACGTGAATCCGTCCTTCACTCGCCCGTCCAAAATCTCCGGCGGAAGAGGATACAACTGATCGAGCGGGCCCCCGCGGACCCTGGCGTTCTCGAAGTAGCCTTCGCGCCTCATCCAGCCGTAGTTCTCGCCATTGCGGACGATGTTGATCTCTTCGACCTGACTCATTCCGATATCGGAGGCGAACATGGTTCCGTCGGTGTCCCAGGAAAGCCGGTGGGCGTTGCGGAACCCGTAGGCGTAGATTTCGCCAAGCGCCCTAGGGTCGCTAGCGAATTTGTTCGCCATCGGAATGGTGTAGTCGCCTAACCCCTTCCGGCCGTGCGTGACGGATGGGCTGCGCGGATCGATGCGGAGAATGGCTGTCATGATCGAATCCAGCCGCTGCGTCTGGGCGGGATTGCTCGCGTTCGGTCCGCCGCCATTGCTGAACCCATGATCGCTGCCGCTGGTGTAGAGCAAGCCATAATCCGCATCGCCGGGTTTCGCCGTGGGGTTGAATTCGACCGCGCCCATCGGATGGGTAAGGTTGGCGACGACGTGGGCCTCGCGAAGGATTTCACGCCGCGTGCCCGCGAAAGTGCCGGCCGACGGGTTGGTCGCATGCCACTCCGTGATGACGTTATGGTAGGTCACGTCTTTCAGGCCATATCCGATCGGAATGAAATCGGGTGTTTTCGGATTCCCTGGCCCGGTCTCGCTATGCACCGTGTAAAACAGGCCGTTGGTCGCGAATTCAGGGTGAAAGACGAAACCGATGAATCCGCTCTCCAGGCGATTGTAGACCCCGAGGGGAAAGGCCGCGGCCACGTCCGCATACACATGCGGCTGATTGCTCGCGTCGATCAGATACAGCAACCCTCGCGAGTCGTTGGCGAAGCGGCGGCCGTCGGGGAGATCGCGTACGTAACTCACACGCGCCCAGCCTGCCGGCATGACGTCCTGATCGGCGGGACGAATCCCGCGCGTATCGGGCAGGCGCACAAGATCCTTGACTTCGACGGCGAGCCCGCGCTTTACGATGGGTTCCGGAATCGGGTTGCTGGTGATCTGCGCGTCGGCAGCGCCAACGGTCCAGAGGGCGAGAAGCGGGATAACGCCGAGCGGCATCCGTGTACGCATGAAGGCCTCCTAGGTTCTACGTTCGCCAGTATCATACCAGAAGACAATCACTGCTTATCGAACACCAGCGTCAGATCGAACTCGCCCTGCGGAAGGCCGAGGTGGGTCGCGATGGTCAGTACCTTGCCGTCGGCCGAGAGCGACCAGGTCTCGCGCGACCGCATGGGGTTGCCCTGAACCTCGCGCGTGCTGTCGATCACCAGCTTGTCGCCCTGCCAATGGGCCGCGCCCTTGGCCTCGCTCCCCCCGACTTTGTTTACGGCGGGCTTACCGTCGGTGGTGTAGGTGAGCTCGGTTGTAATCTCGCCCTGCGCCCCTTTTTGGGTGGTCGTGATGCGGAGGGCCGGATCGTCGTGCCTGACCTTGCGGACCATGAGCTGCGGCGCCGGGATGGGGCCGTAATTGCTCTTGCTCACGTTGAGTTTCCACTCGCCGGTAAGGTTGGGAGCCGCTTGGGCCGGACTCAGCGCGGCGACAACCGCTAGGGAAAGAAAAGGAAGTAGAGAAACGGGCTTGCTCATCTGAAGTCTTTCGGCAGGTTGGCTCATGTTTAATAGGGGCACCCTAGTACAGAAAGGGGCTTGACAAGGTTACAGCCTTGACTAGAATAGGGATAATCTGCCTGCTATGCCAAGTTGCGAGCATACGCGCACGGAATTGCTGATGCGTCGGGATGGAGTCGATTACGTAAGGTGCCTGGACTGCGACCAGGTCTTTGAAGCCGAGGACCTGGAGCAAGTGCCCGTCTACGACGAAGAAGCAGAACCGCGCCGCAAGAAAGCATCCTGATCGCCGAGTTTTGGCTGGGGCGCCCTCGCCATGAGATCCTCAAAGGAGAGGAATGCCTGAGTCGTCGTTATCGGCCCCGCTGCGGATCGTTTCCATCGGCGGAGGCAACGGGTTGTCCACCCTGCTGCGCGGTCTCAAGCGTTATGCCCAGGCGTCGCACGGATCGGTCGACATCACCGCGGTGGTGACGGTGACCGACGACGGCGGCAGCTCCGGCCGGCTGCGCCGCGACTTCGACGTGCTGCCGCCCGGCGATATCCGCAACTGCATGGTGGCGCTTTCCGAGGACGAAGCGCTGCTGGCGCGCCTGTTTCAATATCGCTTCTCCAACGGCCGCGGACTCAAGGGTCACAGCTTCGGCAACCTCTTTCTCACGGCGATGACGCGGCTGACCGGCGATTTCGGCCAGGCGGTCCGGCTCTCCTCCGAAGTTCTGGCCGTGCGGGGACGCATCTACCCATCCACGGCCGCCAACGTCGTGCTCGAAGCGACGCTCGCCGATGGCCGCAAGGTGAGCGGGGAAACGCGCATCAGCCGGAGCACATCGCGCATCGACCGGATCGCGCTGCGGCCCCGCCGCGCCAAGCCGCTCCCGGAAACGCTGGAGGCGATTGCACAGGCGGACCTGATCACCCTGGGTCCGGGTTCGCTGTTCACCAGCGTGATTCCGAATCTGCTGGTGGACGGAATCCCGTACGCGATCGCGGCCTCGGGCGCGCGCAAGGTGTACTTCGTGAACCTGATGTCGCAGCCCGGCGAGACCACCAATTTCCGCGCCTCCGACCATGTCGAGGCCATTCACCGGCATTGCGGTGGCCCGCTGATCGACGTGTGCGTGGTCAACAGCCGGAAAATTCGCGGCAAGCTACTCCACCGCTACCAGGCGCGCGCCGCGCGGCCGGTCGAAAACGACATCGAAAACCTGGAGCGCATGGGAATTGCCGTTTTGCAAACAGACTTGCTGCGGACATCCGGCCGGAGCGCCCCCGAAAAAGTCCGGCATGACCCGGCCATGCTGGGAGCCGTGGCGATCGAGCAGGCGCAGCAAGGCCGGCGGGCCAAGGCGGGTACACTCACATCATGAACACCACTGTCGTCATTCTGGCCGCCGGCCTGGGAACGCGTATGCACTCCAAGCGCGCCAAGGTGCTGCATCGCGCGGGCGGGCTGGCGCTGGCCGAGCACGTGGTGGCCGCCGCGACCGCCGTCACGGCTCCCGAGAACATCGTCGCCGTTGTGGGCCACCAGGCCGAGGAGGTGGAGGCGCTGCTGGCGCCGCGCGGTATCGCCTTCGTGAAGCAGGCCAAGCAGCGCGGGACCGGTCACGCCGTCGCCGCCTGCCGCAAGAAACTCCAGGATCGCGACGGGCTGGTGATGGTGCTCTACGGCGACACTCCTCTGCTCAGCGGTGCAACTTTGGTGCGCCTTCGCGATGCCCAGGCTGTCTCGGATGCGGCGGCCACGCTCATTACCACCACGGTTGACGATCCGCGGGGTTACGGCCGCGTGGTTGCCGATGGCGGCGGGAACGTGCTCGCGATCGTGGAGCAGACCTCCGCCACGCCGGACCAGCTCGCCAACCGCGTGATCAACCCGGGGATCTACTGTTTCCGCGCCGATCTGCTGTGGCAACACATTGAAGAGATCAAACCCGACAACCCGGCGCGCGAATACTACCTCACCGACATGGCCGAGATCCTGACGCGTCACGGCTGCCGCGTGCGGGCGATGCACGTCGAGGATTCCTCCGAACTGCTCGGCATCAATACTCGGGTGGAGCTGGCCGCCGCCGACCGCCTGCTGCGCGCGCGAAAAGCCGAGGCGCTGATGCTCTCCGGCGTGACCATCGAGCGGCCGGAAACCGTGACCATCGACGCCCTGGTGCGCGTCGGCTGCGACACCGTGATCGAACCGTTCGCGCGTCTGCTGGGGACCACGGAAATCGGGGAGGATTGCCGCATCGGCGCCGGGGCGATTCTCGACTCGGCCGTTCTGGCCAACCGCGTGACGGTGGCGCCCTACACGCTGATCGCCAACTCGCGCATCGAGTCCGGCGCGAAGATCGGACCATTCGCGCGCTTGCGGATGAACGCCGAGATCGGCCGGAACGCCCGCATCGGAAATTTCGTCGAAGTGAAGAAAACCCGCTTCGGCGCGGGCTCCAAGAGCCAGCATCTGGCGTACCTGGGCGACTCGACGATCGGGGACAGGGTCAACGTCGGCGCCGGCACGATTACCTGCAACTTCGACGGCAAGCAGAAACACGAGACCCGGATCGGCGAGGGGGCGTTCATCGGCAGCAATGCGACGCTGGTGGCTCCGGTCGAGATCGGCGAGGGAAGCTATGTCGGGGCCGGCAGCGTGATCACGGATGCGGTTCCTCCCAGGGCGCTGGCGCTCGGCCGCGGAAGGCAGGTGGTGAAGCCGGGCTGGGCGCCCAAGAAGAAGAAGTCAGGAGTCAGTCCGGAACGGACGCTTACAACGCGGAGTCAGGAGTCAGAATGATGTCCGGTTCAAAGCGTCTCAGACTGAGAAAGCCCGCACTCTCCTAGCAGCCCGTGGTAAAAAGTGAGTTTTTCGGAACGAGGCCTGTTGCAAACGCGCAAGAGTTGATTAAGTAACGTCACCGCCCGTCAAGAAGTTACAGCTGGCTCCTGCCGGGCAATGTTAAATCCGAGGCCTGTTC
>JBGPLI010000107.1:0-19384 GCA_041486445.1 Bryobacteraceae bacterium | reverse complement strand
CTTCGCTGATGCAGTCGTAGTACCCGGGGCCTTTGGTATGGTCGCTGTTAATCCAGAGGGATGGTGGCCGGTCCACTATTTGGGCCAGCGCGGCCCAAGGAAGCTCGCCGACCTTCGCCCAGTGACGCGAAGTGTCAATGACGTGATTTTCCGTCTGATGGTGGCGTGGATCTGGCTTCAACAATGGCACATCCATAATGTCGAGAAGTTTTGGGCTTCCAATTTCATATCGTGATTCTGACGCCCACACTTCGGCGGTAGGCCGGTCACTCACGGGTCGAATCCAGCCGCCGAAGCCTTGGCCAACCACTTCGCGACCCGCGATACAACTACCGCCTTTCTTGAACGAATTCGCCAAGCAAACGATGCGTTTAAGGTAGGCCACGATCCCCACATCCTTTGCGCGATTTGCATAACTTCCGCGCGGACGGCATCGGCATCAATCGGGCTGGTCAATGGCTCGGCATGACCGAGCTGTTGCTGCACCGCGTTCAAAGAAACCTCCGAGCCGAGGCCCGTAAGTGTCGACCGGTTCCGGCCGCTGGTCGGCATCGTGAAAGCCTAGAAGCACCAGCAGACAGGGCCCTAATCCACCAGTGCCCAGTTTACCGCCAAGTTGGCGAGAACGCGCGTTGCAGGACGTTTAACGATTCACTTGGACGTAGCAACCGCGGCCCGTGATATAGTGAAACTGTGAAAAATGTCACGATATCACTGCCTGATGACGTTTACAGGAAGGCTCGGATCCAGGCGGCCGAACGGGAGACCTCCATTAGCGGGTTGGTTCGGGACTTGCTCACGAAGGCTACCCAAGCGGAAGAGCTGGAAGCAGCCGCGTTGCAACGGAAGCGGAGAATGAACGAGATCCTGGATGAGATCCACAAAGACCAGCAGGCGCGCGGCAAGTACTTTAGCGCCTCCCAACGTCTGAGCAGGGAAGAAGTCCATGACCGCAAGGCGTTTCGTTGATACGAACGTCCCCTTGTACGCCATCAGCGGCCGCTCCGAGGATCGGGCCAAGGCCCACATCGCGCGCGGCATCCTGGAATCCGACGACATATGCACGTCGGTCCAGGTGCTCCAGGAGTTCTACGCGCAGGCAACCCATCCGGCCCGCAAAGATAGGATTCCCCACGAAGCGGCGGTACGATTCGTCCAAACGCTTTGTGAGTTTCCCATACAGGACATCACGCTGGAGTTGTTTCAGGCGGCTTTGCAAACCAAGCACAGGTTCGGGATCGCGTATTGGGACGCAGCCGTGATCGAGGCGGCGCGCATCCTGGGGTGTAAGACGGTTCTCAGCGAGGATCTCAGCCACGGACAGGACTACGGCGGTGTCCGAGTGGTGAATCCGTTCCACGCATAATCTTTGCCGCCCGCTGTGGTATCGTGCACGAGGGAGACAATTTCCATGGGAGCAGACCCCAAACGGGCGGGCATTCTGTCGATTGTCGCGGCCGTGCTCACGCCGAGCTGATGAGTGCTGCCGCAAGTCCTGGCAGGACTTGGATTAGTTTCGTTGGTGAGCGTCGGATGCCTGCTTTGGCTCCAGCGGTTGGAGCCGCTCTTCTTCACGGTGGCGATCGGGGCGCTCGGGTATCAGGCATGGATGGTGAAGCGCCGTCCGCCGGAGCGCCGCACCTGGGGAATCAAGACGATTCTGGCGGCCAGCCTGGGGCTGAACGTGCTGCTGATCGGCGGCTGGATTGCGTTGTCGATTCGGTATCGATAAATGAAACTGTTCTTGCTGGTTCTTGCGCTGGCCGCCGCGGCCCCGGCTCAGGTTGAGAAGGTCGCGATGCGCACCACGGGAATTTCCTGCGGCGTCTGCGCCGGGCTTTCCGAATACTATTTCAAGCGCCTGGACGGAGTCGACAAGGTCACCATCAGCCTCTCTCAGGAAGCGATCACGCTTACCTACAAACCCGGCGCGGCTTTCGACCCGGCGGCGATTCGCAGGATTCTGAAATCGATGGAAGTCGGAGTGGTGGAGTTCCAGATCAATGCGCGAGGCCGCGTCGAGGAGCAGGGCGGCAAGCGGTTCTTCGTGGCGGGCAAGAACAGGTTCGCGATGGCGGCGGCGCCGAATCCTCCTCCCGTGGGCCCTCTCGTCTCGATCGAGGCGATTCTCAACGACGGCGTCACTCCGATGGAAGTGAAGATTCTGAACTTCAAGCCGCTCTAATGCGCTAGAAGATTTCCGGCCACGCCGGGTGCTATGATTTGCTCAGCATGGCTGTGGGGCCGCTCAAGCTCGTAGCGGTTTTAATGTTTAGCGCGTTGCTGGGCGCGCAGTGCGTCGCCTCGTGCGGTGCCCTCTCACGCTCAGATGAAAATTCTCCGCCATGCCATCAGCGTCACGACAGTCCGACTCAACAGACCCCGGCGCCGTGCTGCCATGATTCGTCGCTTACGGGAATTGACCAGCCACGAGTCGAGCTTACAAGCATTGACGCTGCCGCAGTGCCTGCTCCCGCAATCAGCGCTCTCAAAACACGGTTCGTTGCGAATGTTTCGCCATTGCCTGTCGCGATACCGCTGGGTTTCACTCTGCTTGCTCCTCCAGTCCTGAGAGTCTGAACTCCTCGCCGTCCCCCTTTTGCTCTTTGCGTGGGGCTGAAGGAATTCTTATGGACTGGCAGTTGGTGTGCGTGTGCCTATTTGTCGCGGCTCTTGGCGCCCCGGATCGAGCCTTCGGGCAGGAGACCCACGACCATACAACCGCGGCAGCGCCGGGAATGAACATGGTGGACATGAATGCCGCCGGCATGTCTTTGATGAACGTGGCGTCGGGGACGTCGGTCAACCCGGCATCCTGGCCGATGCCGATGCTGATGACGCACGCCGGTCATTGGAACACCATGTTCATGGGAGCAGGATTCCTGATTGACACGCAGCAATCGGGGCCACGCGGAGGCGACAAGTTCTATTTTGCGAACTGGTTTATGGCATCTGCGGAACATCGCGCCGGCGAAAAAGGCGCATTTCAAGCCGACCTTATGCTTAGTCTCGATCCCGCTACCGTTACGGATCGTCGTTACCCGTTGCTGTTTCAGACCGGCGAGACAGCGTACGGCAAACCGCTCGTGGACGCGCAGCATCCTCACGACTTCATCATGAGTCTTGGGTTTCACTATGTGCGGCAGCTTGGCGGCAATACCAGCTTTGAAGCCTACTTCGCGCCCGTAGGCGACGTGGCGCTCGGACCGGTAGCCTTCCCTCATCGTGCGTCAGCAATGGAGCTGCCCCAGGCACCGCTATCTCATCACTGGCAGGACTCCACGCACATCGCCAACGAAGTGGTGACCATTGGCATCACACACAAAAAGGTCAAAGTCGAGGCGAGCGGCTTCTATGGCTCCGAACCAAATGAGAACCGTTGGAATATCGACGCAGGCCCCATAAACTCCTGGTCTGCCCGCCTGTGGTTCTTCCTCAACAAGAATTGGGCGATGCAAGTGTCTACGGGAAGACTCACTCATCCCGAAGCGCTTGAACCCGGAGATTTGGTGCGAACAACTGCGTCGGTCGAATACAGCAAACCGGTGCGGGGCGGGAGCTGGTCTTCGAGCTTCATCTGGGGGCGGAACCACAATACAGGGACCAAACGCGATCTCAATTCATACTTGGTGGAATCGGTGCTGCCAATTCATCGCAAGAACTCTCTCACGGGACGCATGGAGCTCGTTGAGAAGGATGAACTGTTCGCGGACCAAGTCGGCCGCATCCCCGGCGGTGCCTTTCGCGTCGGCTCCTACACGATCGGATATACGCGCGATGTAGATCTGTTCCGCTATGTTGAAACTGGCATCGGCGCGAACTTCAGTGCGTACTCGCTTCCGAGCGTGATCAGGCCATACTACGGCGATCACCCGGCCGGCGGTAATATTTTCATTCGTTTCCGGCTCCGCCGGCCGGAGTCATAGACACTCTGACTCGATTACAATAGAAAACTATGAACCGCCGCCGCTTCCTGCAAGTCTCCGGGCTGGCCTCGGCCGGCCTTTGCTCATTCCCGTCGCGCTCCGCGCCGCCGGCCGATGGAGATTCGCGCAAAGACGACAACGTCAAGCTGCGCATCACTCCGGTGTCGCTCGAGATCGGCCCCGGAAAAGTGATCAAGACCGTGGGCTACAACGGATCGGTGCCGGGTCCGATCCTCCGATTCACGGAAGGAAAGCCCGTCACCGTGGATGTGTACAACGAAACCGACGTTCCGGAGACGGTTCACTGGCACGGGCAACTGATTCCGTCTCAGGTGGACGGATCGGTGGAGGAAGGGACGCCGCCGGTTCCGCCGCGCGGGAATCGCCGCTATCGCTTCACGCCCAAGCCCGCCGGGACGCGCTGGTATCACACGCACAACATGGCCCATGCCGATCTCAGCCGCGCGGGCTTCTCGGGGCAGTTCGGGTTTGCGATCGTCGAACCCGCGCGTCATCCGGGGAACTACGACCAGGAAGTCTGCATCGCCGCGCATCATTGGGAGCCGGCGCTGGGCACGCAGGGTCCGCCCGATAACGGGTGGGAGATCATGTATAAGTCGGCGACATTCAACGGCAAAATGCTGGGCGCGGGCGAGCCGATTCGCGTGCGTCAGGGCCAGCGCGTTCTGTTCCGGCTGCTGAATGCCAGTGCGACGGATGAGGTCCGGGTCGCGCTGCCCGGCCACAAGTTCAACGTAATCGCGATGGATGGCAATCCGGTGCCGCGTCCGCAGGCGGTGGACATCGTATACCTGGATATCGCCGAGCGCGTCGACGCGATTGTCGAGATGAATAATCCCGGCGTGTGGGTGTTCGGTTCCGCCAAGGAGGAAGATCGGAAGATGGGAATGGGCGTGGTGGTCGAATACGCGAACAAGTCGGGCGAACCGCAATGGCAGCAGCCCGCGAACGTCGAGCGCGGCCCCTGGGACTACTCGCTGTTCGGAAGCAACCAACCCGTCCCTGAACCGGACCACGTCTTCAGCATGGACATCAAGAAGATTCCAGGGAACAAGAAGGATTTCAATCATTGGACCATCAATGGGAGGTCCTTCCCCGAGATCGAAAAGCTTCAGTTGGAGAAGGGCAAGCGGTACAGAATGCTGTTTGGCAACGACAGCGGCGACATTCATCCTCTGCACCTGCACCGTCACACGTTTGAGATCACGCAGATCGGGGGCAAGCCGACCTCCGGAGTGATGAAGGACGTGGTCAGCGTGCCGCGCCGCAGCACGGCGGCGATCGATTTCGTGGCGGACAATCCCGGCCTGACGCTGTTCCACTGTCACATGCAACTGCACATGGATTTCGGCTTTATGCAGCTGCTCGAGTATTCCTAGTAGAGGGCGGCGATCCGGCCAATCACGAGATTCTCGACCAGATCGTAGACGGCGATGCGGTGCTCGCGGCGGTTCTCACCCGGGTTCGGGGAGGAGGTCGTCACCACCACCAGATCGAGATCGGGAACGATGAAGATGTACTGGCCGCCGAATCCCCAGGCGTAGTCGGCCGTGTGGCCTGCCATCTGGTCGATCCACCACCCATAGCCGTAGAGCCTTCCGCTCACCGGAGACCGGGCGCGCGGTACAAAGGACGCCTCCACCCACGCCGAAGGAACCACCTGCCGGCCGTCCAGGCGGCCGCGATGCAGGTAAAGCTCGCCGAACTTCACCATGTGACGCGGCGTCAGCAGCATCGAATTGCCGCCGAAGTAGATGCCTTGGGGATCCTGCGGCCATCGCGCCAGCGTGAAACCGAGCGGCCCGGCCAGCGCCTCCTGCGCGAACTTCCACGTATCGGTTCCGCTCACCTTGGTCAGGATGGCCGATAGCAGGTGCATGTTGCCGGTGTTGTAATCCATGCTCTCTCCCGGCTGGCTCCGAAGCGGACGTGAGAGGACCCAGCGAACCCAGTTCGGACTCTGCACCCACGCGCCGTAATTCCAGCCGTTGGTCGAAGCCAGCCCCGATCGCATGGAGAGAAGATTCTCGATGGTGATTTGCCGCTTGCGTGCATCGGCAATCTCCGGAAAATATGGACCGATGGGCGCGCCGATGCCGGACAAATGACCGCGTTCTATGGCGATCCCTGTCAGCGCCGAGATCACACTCTTCGACGCCGACTTCACGTCGGCGAAGGTCGTCGCGCGTGCGCCGTTGAAGTAGCGCTCCAGGATCAGGTCCCCCCGCCAGCTCACCAGCAGGCTGCGCAGGCGCGGTAAACCTTCCGCCGACTTGACCGCCGCGCCCAACTCCGGTCCGGCTGCCGGCGAGCGTCCGGCAGAGAACGCCAGCAACCACACCGCCGCCGCGAGACAACGCATCAGGGACATTATAATGACCGCATGAGGCGCGCATTGCTCATGCTTCCGCTGTGTCTGGCCGTGCTCGGCGGCGGATGCTCGAAAGCCTCCGCCCGCGAGACTTGCAACAAGGCCAAGGGCGCCAAGACTCCCGGTGAAATAGTGAGCCGGATCGGCCAGGCCGACCGCGTCCAGAATCTCGGCGATCCGCTCGAAGCCTGGCGCTACAACGGCGACGACGGGCAGTGCATTGTCGTGTTCAACGGCGCCAAGGTCCAGAGCGTGGATTACATCGCCGCCAACTGACGCGTATAATTGGAAAGTCCCTGGAGGCGAAAATGCACACCCACCTGAAGCGGATGATCCTTCCGGCCGGCCTTGCGGCCATGATTGCCGTGGCGCTGCCGGTCCAGGCGCGCATCACGCGCATCGTCGTCGAGCACCGCGACGCTGCCGCGTACAAGGGCCAGTCCTTCAAAGACGCCGGCGCCTATGAGCGGCTCGGCGGCCACGCTTACGGCGAGCTCGATCCGAAGGACCCGCTGAACGCCATCATCACCGACCTGCAATACGCGCCACGGAACGCGCGCGGCATGGTCGAGTACGTCGCAACGTTCTCCATGGCCAAGCCCGCGGATCTCGCCAAGGCCAGCGGCGTTCTGGTGTACCTGGTACCCAACCGCGGCAACATTTCGCTTGAAGCGACCAACGTGCTGGTCCGGGACTTCCTGAATCACGGACACGTGGTGCTGGCCAGCGGATGGCAGGGCGATCTTCAGCCGAGGGAAGGACTCGAAACCATCTCCGTGCCGATCGCCAAGAACCCGGACGGTTCGCCCATCACGGGGCCGGCGCTGGCGCGGTTCGCCGACATGCCGCCCAACACCAACACGCTGCCCATCGTGCGCGGCCGCCTGGCCCAGGGCGGCGGGGGACAGCCCGCCAGCCTGGATACTTCGAAAGCGTTGCTGACGCGGCGGGCCTCGGCAGACAGTAAGGTGATCCCCATCCGCGCGAGCGACTGGGCCTTCGCCGATTGCACCAAGACCGCTTTCCCCGGCACGCCCGATCCGAATCGCGTGTGCCTCAAGAACGGTTTCGAGCCCGCGTACCTCTACGAGCTGAGCTACACGGCCAAGGATCCGCAGGTGCTCGGAATCGGCTTCGCCGCGACGCGCGATCTGATCTCGTTCTTTCATTACTCCGTTGAGGACGACACCGGCGCGCCCAATCTTCTGGCGCGCAGGATTTCCTACACCGTAGGCCAGGGCAACTCGCAATCCGGGAATTTTCTCCGGACCTTGATCAATCTCGGCTTCACGCAGGACGAATCGGGACGCAGGGTGCTCGACGGCGCCAATCCCAACATCGCGGCGCGGCAACTGGCGATGAATTTCAGATTCGCGGCGCCCGGCGGCGCGGCCGGAATGTATGAGCCGGGCAGCGACGGCGTGGTCTGGTGGAGCGATTATACCGACGAAGTCCGCCACAGGCCCTCTGGCGGACTGCTGGACCGTTGCCGAGCCTCGGAAACGTGTCCGAAGATTATCGAGACCTTGGGCGCGTCGGAATTCTACGCGCTCCGCGAGTCGCCGGATTTCGTCGGAACCAAGGCCGACCGCGACATTCCGCTGCCTCCGACCGTCCGCCGCTATTACTTCCCCGGCGTGACGCACGGCGGCGGGCGCGGCGGCTTCGACGCTAACGCTCCGCGTCCTCCCATGGGCTGCGAGCTGCCCGCCAATCCGAATCCGTCGAGCGAAACCATGCGTGCGCTGCTGGGGGCGCTGGTGGACTGGGTGGTGAAGGGCGCCGCTCCTCCGCCCAGCCAGTATCCCCGCCTGGATCGCGGCGACCTGGTCGCGCCAACGCACACCGCCACGGGATTCCCGGCCATCCCCGGCATGCCCTTGCCGGACGGCATTCTCAATCCGCTTTACGACTATGACTTCGGTCCGCACTTCAACTACAACGATCAATCCGGGTTTATTTCGATGCAGCCGCCGGTGGTCCGCGCAATCCTTCCGAGCCTGGTTGGGCGCGTGGACGCGGACGGCAACGAAACTGCGGGCGTGGCGAGCGTTATGCACCAGGCGCCGCTCGGAACATATTTGGGGTGGAACGTCGTGGCCGAGGGATTTTTCAAGGGAACAAGCTGCGGCAACTTGGGAGGCTACATCGCGTTCGCCAAGACCAAAGCCGAGCGGATGGCGTCCGGCGATCCGCGGCCGTCTCTCGAAGAGCGCTATGGCACGCATGAGAAATACGTCGCCACCGTGCGCGCGGCGGCGGCGAGGCTGGTCCGCGACCGGTTCCTGGTGCCCGAAGATGCCGACCGCCTCATCGCCGAGGCGGATGCAAGCAACGTTCTGAAATAACAGGGCCCCAGTCCCTTGACAGCATAGGCCAGTCTGTCATAATAAGAGGGTTTTCAGGGTCCGCTAACGAACAAACGGGGGAGAGTGAAATGAGTACCATCACTAGGTTTGTGTTTGGTTGTTTGCTCATGTGCGCGGCGGCGTGGGCACAGACGGCGCAGATTGCCGGCATCGTGAAGGATTCGAGCGGGTCTTCCATTCCGGGGGCGGCCATCAAAGCGACGCAAACGGCCACCGGCGTGGTTCGTACCACGAACAGCGGAGCGGACGGCGGCTACGTGCTCCCGAATCTTCCGATCGGGCCCTATCTGCTGGAAGTCACCAAGGAGGGATTCACGAAGTACGTGCAATCCGGCATCGTGCTCCAGGTCGACACGCAACCTACCGTCGATGTCGCCTTACAGGTGGGCTCGATAAGCGAACAGGTCACGGTCGAGGCCGCTGTGGCGCAGGTGGAGACTCGCACCACCAGCATCGGCCAGGTGGTGGACAACCAGCGCATCATGGAGATGCCTTTGAACGGCCGCGACGTCCATGAGCTCATCTTCCTGGCGGGCATGGCCAAGTTTCCCGGGACCGCCTCGCTGCAAAGTGTGAGGAACTACCCGACGGTAGTGGTTGCGGTGGCCGGCGGCGCTCCGGATTCGGTGTCCTACAATTTGGACGGCGTCATCCATCAGGATCCCTATAACAACCTCAGCCTGCCTTTGCCATTCCCCGACGCCGTGCAAGAGTTCAAGGTGGAGACCAGCGCGATCCCGGCGCAGTACGGCTACCATTCCACGGCGACGGTCAACGCCGTCACCAAGTCCGGCACCAATCAGTTTCACGGCGATCTATTCGAATTCCTGCGCAACGGAGACCTGAACGCCCGCGACTTCTTTGCGAAAGTGCGAGACACCTTGAAACGCAACCAGTTCGGAGGCGTGATCGGCGGACCGGTCCGGAAAGACAAGCTGTTCTTCTTCGGCGGTTATCAGAGAACGACGTTACGCTCAGACAGCGCCCAGAACACAGCCTTCGTCCCCACGGAGGCCATGGCACGAGGCGATTTCAGTGCCATCAAGAACGTGCTGCCGGCATCGCTGGGCTTCACGCCCGGCAACCAGATCAATCCCAACTTGCTCAGCCCTGTAGCGTTGAACCTCTTGAAGACGATTCCGCCGGTTTCGGATCCCTCCGGGCGAACTCTCTACGGGCTGGTCGCGGGGCAGGACGAGGACCTGGTAAACGCAAAGGTAGATTATCAGGTTAATAGCCAGCATTCCGTCTTCGGACGTTTCACTTCGGCCAACCTGAATGTGAGCTCCTCGTTCGACGGAAAGAACCCGCTTTCGATCAACACCTATGCTCTCCACGATTTCGACTATGGGCTGGCCCTGGGCGATACGTGGGTGATCAACCCGAACCTCGTAAGCGCCTTTCGGGTGGGAGCCAATCGCACCAACATCGTAAAAATCCCCGACAATTACAAGTCTTGGTCCGCCCTCGGGGCCAACATTACACCGATCAGCGGCGACGTAATCACCGCTAATGTGACCGGCGCCTTCATCATTGGCGGGGGCAACGCATCTCCGGGCGAATCTCACAACGGACCCCTGTGGTCGATCTTCGAGGATCTGAATTGGGTCAAGGGCGCGCACCAAATCGGCTTCGGCGGCAGCATTTATCACCAGAACCTGAATTACTGGTCCGGGGTGAATGGTATTGGCAGCGCGACCTTCGATGGATCCGTCAGTGGAGGAGTGCCTCTGGTCGACTTCATGTTAGGTCGTCCGGCCGCATTCAGCCAGGGCACCAATTACGGATTCTACAGCCGGCAGTACTACGGTTCGCTGTATATTCAGGACTCCTGGAAGATCAACCGCCGCCTGACGGCGAATTACGGCGTCCGATGGGAACCTTACACGGCGGTTTTCCAAAAGTTCTCCCACCAGGATCTCCATTTTGACCCGGCACTCTTCACCCAGAACGTGCGCAGCACCTTCTATAAGAGCGCTCCTGCCGGGCTGGTGTTTTCGGGCGATCCGCAGTATACCTGCGGCAACAGCTTCAACTGCCCGAAGTGGAACAAGTTCTTCCCGCGCGTCGGACTGGCCTGGGACCCCAAAGGCGACGGACGCATGACCATCCGCGCCGCCTACGGCATGTTCGGAGACCGGATGAGCATGCTCTCGCTAAGCCAGGAGCAATTCGCCGCTCCGTTCGGCAACACCATCGCCCCCACAATTTCGTCGGGCGGAAAGTTCGCGACTCTTACAGACCCGTGGGTGAACTACGGCGGCTTGGCGGGAGGAGCGTCACAACCCGGACAAAATCCGATGGCCATTCTGAACTCCCTGACCGGGTTCGGTAATGTGAGCCCGAATATTCCCTTCCCGACATTTGGGCGGTACGTGAGCTCGCCACTGAACGACTTCCACCCGACGTACGTCAACCAGTGGAATTTGAGCATCCAAAGACAGGTGGGAAAAGACTGGCTCCTGACGGCGAATTATCTGGGCACCAGCACCGTCCACTTCGTGAGCGGCGCAATGGTGAATCCGGCCGTTTATATTCCGGGAAATTGCCCGACGGGACAGTATGGCCTCGCTTCCCCCGGCCCGTGTTCGACGCCCGGCAATGCGAATTTCCGCCGGGTCCTGTATCTGCAAAACCCAACGCTGGGCCAGTACTACGCGGCGGTCGGGACAGTCGATGACGGCGGAACAGCCAGCTTTCAGGGCGTATATTTTTCCGTTCAGAAGCGGCTGAGCAACGGCGTGACCATGCAGGCCAACTACACCTGGTCCCATTGCATCAGCGACCCCTGGGGCCAAAACCCGACAGCGGACGGCGTTGCCATTCCGGGCGCCCGCAGGCAATGGCGCAGCAGCTGCCCGGGGATCGATGTGCGGCAACTGTTCCGGCTCAACTTTGTGGCCACCTCCCCTAAGTTCTCCGGCCGGTTAATGCGGATCCTGGCAAGCGACTGGCAGTTGGCGCCGAACCTGGAGATCAGGTCCGCCCAGCTCTTCACCGTGACCGCCGGCCAGGACGTGGCACTCACGACAGTGGGAGCCCCGTCGCCGCTGAACCCATACGGATTCCAAACCCCGGACCTGGTGAACCTAAACCCGTATCCCAGCAACCAGAGTGTGGACAACTGGATCAGCCGGTCAGCTTTCAAAAACTCGCCTACGGGAACTTACGGTAATCTGGGCTATAGCAATCTGAAGGGCCCGGGCGTATTTCAGTTGAACGTGGCTCTGTCGCGGAACTTCCGAATCCGCGAAAAGCAGCTGTTTCAGGTGCGGGCAGAGGCCTTCAATCTTCCCAACACTTTGAATCCCTTCACGCCGGGCGCGCCACCGATCGGTGGTTCGAATCCAGGTTATGGCGGCGTGGCGACGATCAACTCGCCGAACTTCGGGCAGATCACCAACGACATCAGCGGAAACGGCGGGTTGCTTCCGGGCGACTATCGCGTGGTCCAGCTCGCGATGAAGTTCATCTTTTGATATGGCCGGCTCATTGCTGTTCGTCGCCGCGCTTTGGGCGACGGCGCTGTTTGGAGCGGAAGTAAAACCTCTCAACGACCTGCCCAACCCCTATCGCACCGTCCGCGATTGGGCGCATCCGCCGAATGGCGCCCCGTGGGCGGCGGTGACCGCGGTCGAGGTCGCGCCCGACGGCAGCATCTACGTCATCCACCGGTGCCGCGACAACTCCTGCGCCGGGCGGCCCGAGCCGCCCATCCTCAAGTTCGATAAATCCGGAAAGCTTCTGAAGAGTTGGGGCGAGGGGATGTTCATTTTCCCTCACGGAGCCACCGTCGACCGGCAGGGAAACCTGTGGGTGACCGACGCGCAGATCAAGGACGGCAAGGGTTACCAGGTGTTCAAGTTCTCACCCGACGGGAAGGTGCTGATGACCCTCGGCAAGGCCGGCGTCGCGAGCCCCGAGCCCGGCCTGTTCGATGAGCCGACCGACGTGCTGGTCGCGCCCAACGGCGATATTTTCGTCACCGAAGGGCACAGCGGCGGCACCGTGGGGAATGATCGCGTGTCGAAGTTCTCCAAAGACGGCAAATTCATCAAGTCCTGGGGCAAGCACGGAACGGGTCCGGGCGAGTTCAACTCTCCTCACACCATCGCCATGGATTCCAAAGGACGCCTGTTCGTCGGCGACCGGTCTAACAATCGCATCCAGATTTTCGATCAGGACGGAAAGTACATCGACACGTGGATGCAATGGGGGCGCCCCAGCGGCATCTTCATCGCCAGGGACGACACCATGTATGTGGCCGACTCGGAATCGTGGGGCCCGGACGAGCCCGGCTGGAAGAAGGGCATCCGCATCGGCAGCGCCAAGGACGGGTCGGTGAAATCCTGGATCGAGGACATGGAATCGACCACCGTCGATCACAGCGGCGCCGAAGGCATCGGGGTGGACGCCGAGGGCAACGTCTACGGAGGCGTCGTCCGCCGGCAGATGCTGGAGAAGCACATCCGGATTTCCGCGCCGGCGAAGTGACAAAGACCAGAGTAGTCTCGCTCGCGCTCGCGAGCTATTCGACGATCGCGCTGGCGCAGCTCCCACCTTCGATCAAGGAGATCGCCCTGCCGGAGCTAAACGTAATTCCTGCCTTGATCACCTCGGGGCCGGATGGCGCGCTGTGGTTTACCGAGAGTTCGAACAAGATCGGGCGAATCACCACTGCCGGGGCGATCACCGAGTTTCCGATCCCGACCGCAAACAGCTTGGCAATCGACATCACCAGTGGTCCAGATGGCGCGCTCTGGTTTACCGAGTACGACGGCAACAAGATCGGGCGAATCACCACCGCAGGGTTCATCACCGAGTTTCCGGTTCCTACCGCAAACAGCTTGGCAATCGACATCACCCCTGGGTCGGATGGCGCGCTCTGGTTTACCGAGCTGAATGGCAACAAAATTGGGCGAATCACCACTGCCGGGGAGATCACCGAATATCCGGTACCCACTCCGAATAGCCAGCCCTACGGCATCACCAGAGGGCGCGATGGCGCGCTGTGGTTTACCGAAGGCCTTGGAAACAAAATCGGGCGGATCACCACAGCCGGGACCGTCACTGAGTTTCCGATCCCTACTGCAAGTAGCCGCCCGGCGAGCATCATCAGCGGGCCGGACGGAGCGCTGTGGTTTACCGAAGACCTTGGAAACAAAATCGGGCGGATCACCACCGCCGGGACCATCACCGAGTTTCCGATCCCTACTGCAGGTGGCGGGCCCTACAAGATTACGAGTGGGCCGGACGGAGCGCTCTGGTTTCCTGAGGCCCGCGGCAAAAAGATCGGGCGGATCACCACCGCCGGGGCTCTCACCGAATACCGTGAGTAACCCGTCGTACGGCATTGCCGTTGGCTCGGATGGCGCTCTCTGGTTTACCCGCAACCCCGGTAGGATCGGGCGCCTGGTTCCCGGGCCGGCGATCTCGGAATCCTTGACGCCGGCGCCAAACAGTAAGCCCCTGGGCATCGTCACCGGCCCGGACGGAGCGCTGTGGTTTACCGAATACGCTGCCAACGAGATCGGGCGCATCACCTCCAACGGGACCCTCGCCGAGTATCCAGTACCAAATAGCCAACCCGACTTCATCACGAACGGGCCGGATGGCGCGCTCTGGTTTACCGAGGATGCCGGCGGCAGGATCGGGCGGATGACGACCCTCGGCGAGGTCAGGGAGTTTCTGGTCCCTACGACCAATAGCCGGCCCGCCTACATTCTTACCGGGCCGGATGGCGCGCTTTGGTTCACCGAGTACGGCGGCAACAAGATCGGGCGGATCACCACTACCGGGACCATCACCGAGTATCCGATACCGACTCCGAACAGCCAGCCCTACGGCATCACCCGAGGGCGGGACGGCGCGCTGTGGTTTGCCGAGATCTCCGGCAACAAGATCGGGCGGATCACCACCGCCGGGGCCATCACTGAATATCCGGTACCGGCTCCGCGCAGCCAGCCCTACGCCATCGTGAGCGGGCCGGATGGCGCGCTCTGGTTTACCGAATACGGTGGCGACAGGCTCGGGCGGATTTCGACGGCCGGTCTGATCGACGACTTCCCGGTGCCCACGGCCGCCAGCCAGATGTTCGCTGTCAGTGCGGGGCCGGAAGGCACGTTATGGTTCACCGAGTACAACGCCAACAAGATCGGGCGGGCGATCTTGCCGAATGCCCCGACCATCACCTCGGTCAACACAGCCGGCGCCGGCTCCGATATCGCCCAGAACACGTGGATCGAGATCAAGGGCACCAATCTTGTGTCTGGCAGTACTCCGCCGGCGGGTGTGATTTGGAACGATGCTCCCGAGTTCGCATCGGGGCAGTTGCCGGCGCAACTCGGCGGCGTGAGCGTGAGCGCTAATGGAAAACCGGCTTACGTCTATTTCTATTGCAGCCTGGTAACCAGCCCGGCTTGCACCAGCGACCAGATCAACGTGCTGACGCCGCTCGATGACACGTTGGGCCCGGTCCAAATCGTGGTGACCAACGGAACGTCCTCGACCCCGCCAATCTGGGCCAGCCTGAAGACCGTCGCGCCCTCCTTGCTGCTGTTTAGCCCGGCAGGATACGTGGTCGCGACGCACGCAGATAATAGCTTGCTGGGTCCCGCGAGCCTGTATCCGGGGTTTTCCACGCCTGCGGCGCCCGGTGAGCCGGTGGTTCTCTACGCCGTTGGCTTCGGCTTGCCGGCGGCGCCTTTGACAAGCGGCTCTTCCAGTCAATCGGGCCTGCTGCCGGTGTTTCCGGTATGCCAGATCGGGGGCATCCCGGCGGAATTGAGTTTCGCGGGACTGATCAATCCGGGGCTGTACCAGTTGAACCTGACGGTGCCTGCCGGAGTCCCCGACGGCGACAACCCGATCCGTTGTACGTATCGCGGGGCCGCAACGCCCTCTGGCGATTTGCTCACAGTGCAGCGATAGCCGGCGCCGCGCTATTCCGCGAACATTTCCTGCAATGCGAGCAGGACCGCGCCAACGGCTGTCGGCGCGAGGCGTCCCAGCCGCTTCACCAGGCGTTCGGTGTCGACTGTGCGGAGCTGATCGAGCGCCACGAATCCGTCCCGGTTGTGGAACCGGCACGGGATGCGCCACGGGTAAGACCGCCCACCCGTCGTCATTGGGGCCACGACGGTCGTGCGCAGGTGCCGATTGAGCTCGTCCGGAGCGACGATCAGGCACGGACGTGACTTACGGATTTCGCTGCCCAGGGTGGGATCCAGGCGAACCAGGTGTACCTCGCCACGCGCGGGAACGGCCCGGGTTACCGCCACTTCCACTCCTCTTCGTCGAACCGCGTGGCCGTCGGCTCGTCAAGAAGCTGGTCATCGTTGTGCCGGCGCATTTTGAGGGCGGCGTCGGCCCAGCCGCTACGGGGGCGGCGGGCTGCCCGGACGACAAGCTGTCCAGGCTCCGCGTGCAGCTCAACTTCTTCCGGCAGTTGCGCCCGCTCTAAGAGCAGTTTGGGAACCCGTATACCCCGGGAGTTACCAATGCGGACAATTCGAGCCATCGTGACCATGTAATTCCATTGTAATCACAGGGGGGCGGGAAACGCAAAGGCACGGCCAGGCCCAGCTCAGGCGATATCTCTACTTACTTCGTTCCCTTTGCCGCAGCGCCGGCTTCTCTCTTCTCCTGCGCCCGCGCGCCTGAGAGGATCCCATAGAGACTATAGTTGTCCTCGTGGCAGGCGTACTCGTAGAGCAACCCGGTCTTGTTCCACGCAATCCTGGCCGACCACGGCCGCGCCCACGCCGACGGATCTTCCACTGTGAAGCTGTAGTCGATCCGGTCGTCGGCGACGCGCGTCCACCGCTCCACCAGGCGCATGTCCTTCGAGGAGCCCTCAAAGGTTGCCTGGTCGCTGAAATTCGTCGTCTCGACCACCAGCGTGTCGCCCTCCCAGTGGCCGCGCGAATCCCCCAGCCATTGGCGCACGCTCGCATCCAGATGCGGACGCCCGTCGAGCGGGATCACGCGCGTCTCGTGGATCTGCTCCTGCGTAATCGCCACCAGCCCGGGCGCCTGCACGAGCTGATAGTTGTTGTCGTAGCCGGTCGGCACGCGCGGCGGTTGGGCGCGGATAATGCACCGCGTGTACAATTCGTGGTCCTCCGGGCCGTTGGAACCCCGGAAGGCCGGATTCAGCGGATTGAGCCGAGCCTCGGTGGCCAGCCTGTCCTTGGCCGCCGGCGTCAAGGCGGGAATGCGCCCGTCGGGCGGATCGTAGATCAGCGACGTGCGGCCATCGGACCATCCGCGCTCCCACCAGAACCCGTTATAGGCGCCGTTGACGTCTTCAGCCGAGCCCGGCGTGCTGCGCCGGTCGGTGGCGACGGCGGTTGCCTTGTCCTGCTCGGCGCGCTCCGCGGCCGTGAGGAACTCACGCCCGGCGTATTTGGCGGGACGCTGAAGCGGCGTCGTCGTCGCGTTCGACCACGATCCCTGGAGATCCGGATCGCCCCAAGGGGTCCGCCACTGCTTCTTCGTCTGGGCGGCCAGGGGTACGGATAAGAGCGCTAGAATGGCAACGGTTCGCATTCGCATCTCCTCCTTGCTACTTACCCACCAGATGATGGAGGTCCTTTTCGTTCTCGGTGCAGACGGACTCCAGCAGATCGCCATCCTGATACAAGACCGGCCTCACGGTAACCGTCCACGGCTTGGTATACGCCTTGGGATCGTCGAACGTGATTTGCACATCCATGTGTCCGATGTCGCGGCGATGGAAGCGCTCGGTTACATGCAGGGCGTCCGTATGGGGATGGCCGGAAAAATCGAGCCAGGATTTGTCGTTATATCCCGTCGTGTCCACCACCAGAGTGTCGCCGTCCCAATGTCCGACCGAATATCCCATGAAGGCCGGATTCGCGTCCTTGGAAGGGGTGCGGCCATCCGTAAAAATCTGCCGGTAGGTCATCGAGTTCTCATAGAGGATCGCCGTCAGACCGGGGTTTTGGATGACCTTCCAGGGAGTGGGAAACGAGCCGATCATCGGCCCGGTCGGCAGGCAGCGCGTGTAGGGGAAGTCCTTCGAAAGATCCGCGCCACGCTGCTTGTAGAGCGCCGCCGCCCAGGGCTGCATGGGGACATCCTCCGGTTTCAGGTCCGCGGCGATGTTGTTCAGATACTTCGGCGGGACTCCGGTATTGGCAGGGCCGGGGCCGGGAGGTATCCACCACATTCCGGAGAGATCGGGCTTGCCGTCCGGCGCTCGCGGCGCGGGGGCGGACAGGTTCGGCTTGCTGCTCTTAACGTTCTCCCACTGGGCGAAGGCGGGAGCGAGCGCCACGCACAAGACGGCTGCGATTTTCATGTTCATTTGCTCTCCTGCTTGCGAAGATGCCCGTAGACCAGCTCTTCCGCGAACGGCACGCACTTGAACTCAAGGAACTGCGCGTTCCGGTCCAGACGGCGATAGAGCGGGAAACTCATCTTCCACGGCCGCGTGAATACCTTCGGGTCCTCGATGGTGGCTTCGTAGCGGAGGACGTCGGCGCTGGCGGGCGTGTAGCGCTCCACCACGTGCAACGCATCGCTATGGAAATTCCCGGCGCGATCAAACCACGTCTTGTCGTTCAGCGCGGTCACATCCACCACCAGTGTATCGCCCTCCCAGCGGCCGACCGACCACCCCATGAAACTATCGGTCGGAGCCGGGTCCACCTTGTCGAGATGAATGATGCGGCTGGCGCTGGCATATTCGTAGGCGATAATGATCTTGCTGGTGCCCTGGACGATCTGGAACGGGAAGGGCATGTAGGCCGCGCGCGGCACGCCCGGCATGTAACACTTGGACTCCGGATCGAGCGGCTCCAGCCGCACTCCGTCGGTGTTGACGCGAATCAGGCGCTTCTCGAAGTTGTCCTTCTTTTTCGCGAGCGCCTCCGGCTTGTAGGGAATCTCGCCGCCTTCGACGATGCCCGGCCCCGCGGGTTCGGCAAAGAGCGCGCCGAACTGAGGCGGCCCCGGCTGCGCCGCATGCGCCTGGATGTCCCAGTTGGCCTCGTTGAGGCTCTGCCACAGGCCGTTCAGATTGGGGTTGGGCGTCCCCGTCAATCGCGGCGCGCGATACGCCTGCGCGGCGGCCGGGATGGCTGCGAGCGCGGCCACAATCAGGACGCGGAACCAAGTTCGCATGTATTAACCGTATAACCGTCTCCCATAAGGACGCAAGCGCCCCATGACTGACGGTGCGCGGCATGAAAGCGGCTGGGTCACAGAAGTTCTTGAAAGTAGGGAGTCGTCTGAGCGTACGCCGTACTCGCCGGGGCAAAACGGAGCGCGGCGAACAAAAAATACGAAACGAACCCATGGATGTTGGGTAACCTCAAGTAAAAACAAGTCTTAACCCCTTTCAAAACGAACCCATCGAGGTGGGGCGGGGGAGCCGGTCCTCACTCTCCTCATAACATGAACGACTCACCGGAGAGCGTCTCGGGGCGCCAAGTGCGGAGGAAAGGGGAGTTACAGCGCTCGTGCGGCCGTGATGAACCACAAGGTTGAGGGGGTGTTTGGCGCGACCAGGGGTCGCGCGCGGGTCAGGGACCCGCCCCACTGTCTACTGCCCTAGTGTAGTGTCCAGGAATTAGCTGGACTTTCGTTTTCGGGTCTTGGGAACGGTGCAGCCAGGTTGGATCTGTTCAAGAGTTTGACGGCATCTGGCGAGCTTGGCGAGGATCGAGTCT
>JBGPLI010000106.1:0-19452 GCA_041486445.1 Bryobacteraceae bacterium | reverse complement strand
GGGCTACGGCCTGGGATCGCCTCTGCAGCAGACCGAGGAGACGCAGGCTCTCTATTACTTGAAGCGGCTGGTGGCCGTCGATCCTGTGCTGGCGGCCGGAGCGCTGGTGGCGGCCGTGCGCGCGCGGCCGCGACTGCCGATCTGCTGGATCGCGGTAATCTTCGCCGCCGTGCTGGCGTTTCAATATCGCAATGCGTCGTATCTGGCGCCTGTGTTCCCGGCGCTGGCGCTGCTGGTCGCGGGAGCGATACCGAGGCAGAGGGCGCGCGCGATGCTGGCGCTGGCGCTGGTGTTTTTCGCGGGCAAGGCCGTCGCCGCCCGCCAGACGTGGGGCATCCCGTTCGCGCCCGAATCAACGAATCCTTCGTATGCGCCGCTCGATGCCTACGCCGCGCTCAGCCGCGGCAACACGCTGATCCTGGTCGATCCCGACGACCAGTTCTACTCGGCCGATCTCGATTTGCCGCATGTGCGCTACGTGTTTATCGATCCCCGCACGGAGCGGCGGAAATTTCCGCTCGATTTCGAGTACCTGCGCGTGACGGTGACCGTGGAACAGTTCGCGCGCATGAACGAATGGCTACCCGTGTTCGAGCAGCGATTGCGGGAATGGAATCTGGACTCGCCCGATCCCGTCGCGACGGTGATTCTGGCGCGCAGCGATGAGGAGGTCGCGGCGCTGATCGCCTCGCATCCCGAAAGCGACTTCTATGTGCCCGCGGGATGGGCTTCGGGCGACGGAGGCGTGCACGAGGCACGGCAATTGGGCGGTGGCCGGGTGTTCCTGCTGTCGCGCGTGGTGATTCAGCGACCCTGAGAAATCCGCTCCCTACGGTCGCGGTTCTGTGAGTGGCTGTAGCCAGGGAGCGCCGACACGGAACCGCGCGCGGAGCAAGCGGGTCTTCGAGTTCCTATCGCGCATGGTGGTTCAGCGGCCCTGAACCGGCGCCGAGGCCGGGATTGGTCCGGATCGCTTCCGTAACAAACCGCTTGGCGCGCGCGACCGCATCGGCGAGAGGCGTCCCCTTGGCGAGCTCGGCCGTAATCGCGGCCGAGTAGGTGCATCCGGTGCCGTGCGTGTGCCGCGTGTCGATGCGATCGGCCGCGAAGTCGAGAAAGCCCGCATCGCGCATGCACAGCACGTCCCGGGCTTCGCCGCGGAGGTGGCCTCCCTTGACGAGCACGTTGGCGGCTCCGAGCGAGACCAGCTTTTCGGCGGCGCGAAACATCGCGTCGCGATCCTCTACCGGGAAGCCGGCCAGCGCGGCCGCCTCGTACAGGTTCGGCGTGAGCAGGAAGGCGCGCGGAAGCAGCCGCTCGGCCAGAGCGAGGCGCGCGTCGTCGCCGAGCAGCGGCGCGCCGTGCTTGCTGATCATCACCGGATCGACCACCAGAGGGAACCGGAAGCCTTCGGCCTCGGCGGCGATCGCCTCCACCATCGCCCGGTTTCCCAGCGCGCCGGTTTTCGCCGCGCGCGGCGGAATGTCCAGGCACACGGCGCGGATCTGCTCCAGCACCAGCGCCGGATCGAGCGTTTCGACGCGCGTGACGCCCCGCGTGTTCTGGACCGTGATCAGCGTCACCACCGCCTCGCCGTAGACGCCGAACTGATGGAAGGTTTTCAGGTCGGCCTGAAGACCCGCGCCGCCGCTCGGGTCCGACCCGGCGATGGTGAGCGCCACGGGAATCATCAATCCGAGTTTAAGGGAACCTCAGCCGCTGGGTCTGCGCGATGCCGGCCGAATTAGTCAGGGTGACATCCACGCCCGACACCTGCGCGATCTGCGCCGACGTGCCGGCCACCAGAAACGTCACGTGCATCAGGAAGGCGCTGCCTCCGCCCTGCCGGGTGAAGTACTGCTTGAAGGCCGAGCTGAAGTCGGCCGGAATCGCGCCCGGAGCGATGGTGTTGCCGCTGGTGCCGTAAAAGACGAACGACATCGCGCCAGCCGAGTACGTATTATCGTAGCCGGTGATCTGGATGTCAACCAAATCCGGGCCGCGGGCTGCGGTGGCCGAGTCGATCCCGATGGTGGCAGGAGCAATGTTCACCATCAGAGACGGGTCGGCGTCGAACTGAAAACCCTGCGGCGTGAGCCCGAAGGTGATGGCGCCGGCGCTGGTGCCGGTCTGGAAAACGGCGCCCGGCAGGCCGTTGAGGGAGATCTGCGTATCGCCTTGTTTGAAGGAGAACGGCAGGATGCGCGATCCGTTGACCAGGAAAATCACGCCCGGATCGTTAGCGATCAACCTGGTGGCGGGCGAAAAACCGAGATTCACGTAACCGGAGCCGGCGAAAGGGGCCGGCGCGGGAAGGCTGATCTTCAACGTGTGCTGCTGCGCGCTGCCGATGGACGCCGATTCGAACGTCAGAGCCGGCTTGGGCAGCAGCGGATTGAAGGCCGCGGCGGTGAGCGGAAACGCGCGCGCATCGACGTTGAGCGTGCCCGAATAGATCGCGGCGTTGGGCGGCGCGAAAGCGATGGTGAACGTGACGCGCTCGCCGGGCAGCAGCGTGAGAGGCGCGCGCACACCCTGCAAGGGACCGAATCCTGCGCCACTTACCACCAGCGCCGAGACTGTCTGCGACTGCGTCGAAGAATTCTGGAGCGAGAGCGTGCACGTGCTCGCGGAGCCCTTGGCGACGCGGCCGAAATCGATCGTGCGGGTACTCTGGTCCGGTCCGGTGCAACCGGAAACCGTCGCGAGGGTGGGGACAGAGCCCGCCGCCGCCAGCAACAGCACGCTGATGCCGTTGACTTGCAAATTCGCGCTGTAGCTGGCGGGGGCATTCGAGGAGAATCGCACCGGAAATTCGACGAAATTGTCGGGCGCGATCGTGTACGGCGTCGGCGGCGGATTGAGGAGGCTGAAGCCGGCGCCCGAAACACTGAGCGTGGTGAGCATGACCGCGGAGGCGCCCGTGTTGCGCGCGCGGAAGCGGACGTCTTTCGCGTCGCCGGCGGCGATCTTTCCGTAGTCGAAGATGGAGCCGACAGGGACCTCTACCGCGCCGTCATAGACGACCAGCGCCAGTTGCGCCCACGCGGTGAGCGGCAGCAGAGGGATCAGCGCGAGAGCCGCTCTCATGGCGCGGCCTCCGGCAACAGGAACGCGCGGCCCGTCTCGATCCGCACGGCCCAGGTCGAGTCCGCTGTGCGCACGCCGATGTAGCCGTCGCCGAGCCCGAAAAAGCTTTCCACGCCCGCGATGTCGAACGGGATTTCGGTTCCATCGGCCCGGCGCAGAACTATACCGTCTGAGTTGGCGAAGATCACGCCTCGCTTTACAAGCATGAGCGGTCCGGCGGGGAGAGAATCAATGACCGTGCCATCACCATGCACGAGCCACACACCGTCGCCCCGGGCGACAGCTAGCTCGACGCCGCCGTCATCGGCCACCCTCAGGGAAAGAACCTGTCCATCGACGGCGAAATCGACCGGGTCGAGCTGCCCGTCATGCCAGCGCGCGAGCTGGCGCGAGCTCGCGAAATAGATGAACGGCGGTGCGATCAAAGCGGGACCGGGCGGCGCGTCCGCTATTTGACCGCTGGAGCCGATCACCGAGGATTCGGTCTTGATCAGGCACAGGCGCCGCGTGCAGGCCGATGCCAGCGCGCCCGTCGCCACGGCGTCGCCCAGCGTCGCGTTTCCGGCGATCCCGTAGACGGGTCGGGCCGCGCCGTCGCGATCCACCATCAGGCCCAGACCCGGGCGCTCGATTTGCGCGCAGGCGGATGCGATGGCGATGAAAAAAGCAAACGTCTTCATGGATGCGGCCCCAGGGTGATGGCCGGCGTGCCGATGCGCACCGGACTCGACAACGCAGGCGGCGCGGCCGGTCCTTTGCCCGCCAGAGCCGTGCTCGCCGCCCCGCCCACTGCCGCACCCACGGCGGCCAGCGAGATCCACAACCATTTATGTCCCGGACCCGCGCGGCTCGCGCGCGAAGAGGTGTCGCGCCCGGCCAGCGCCTCGGTCAGAAACTGCGCGCACACAGTGCCCGCGCGGGCCTGCCCCTTCACGGCCGTGATGCGGATGTCGAAGCGTCCGGCGGTCCGGTTCCATTGCATGCCCCAGATGGCGGCGCGTCCGTCGGCGCCGGCGGTGACGATTTCGGTTTTCGACCCGGTGGAGAAAACGCCGCCCGGCCCGTCGTCGGGAAGCAGGAAGCTGACGGAGGCGGCCTCAACCGGCCGTCCGGTTTCGTCGGTCACCTGGACGGTGATGCCACGGGTGGCGCGGCCGCCGAGGGGATAGATGGCGCCCTCGCCCTCGACGACGCGGATTTGGAGGATCGCCGGGTCTTGAGCGGCGAGGGGGAGGCACAGGAGAATAGGCCAGGGTCGTACCACACGAATAAGTGTGTGGAGGAGGGAAATACTCTCAGGGGCAGGCTACTGAAGAATACGATCGAGCTTCAGGATGAATCCGGCCACCGGTCCCTGTCCCGTCACGGTGGCGGGATTCTTCAGAACTCGCGGCGGCTGCCCTCCGCTGTAGACCGTAACCGTACGTTCCATCGGATCGATCAGCCAGCCGAGCTGAACACCGTTGGCGATGTACTCCTGCATCTTCTTCCGCAGCGGGCCGATCCGGTCGTCCGGCGAGCGAACCTCAATCACGAAGTCGGGCGCGAAGACGGGGAACCGTACCCGAGGCTTCTTGGCGGCGCGCCAGCGGGCGTCGTCAAACCAGGCGGCGTCGGGCGAGCGGCGGGAACCGTCGCGGAACCGGAAGCCTGCGTCGGGTCCGCACGCGTGCCCGTTGCCCTGTTTGAGGGTCCACTCCCTCAGTTGCCCGAAGGCTTCACCCACGCGTTCACCGCTTTCAGGATCGGTAGGAGGCATAACGATCACCCTGCCATCGGAGGTGTACTCGACCATCGCGTCCGGGAACCTTGCGCACAGCTTCAGGAACTCGGCTTCGGACAGTCCCGGAGCCGTGAAGGTGGCCGGCAGGAGCTTCTCGATTTCCAAGGCCGCTTGCATCGTCATCCGATTCTCATTTTCCCACAGCCGCGCGCCGCCGCAGCTCGTCGAAGAAGTTGAGCAGCACCGTGACGTGTACCGAGCCTTTCTGCCCGCCCGCCGCGTCCGGCCTCGGAGACACCACGAACCGCTTGCCGTCCGGCGCCAGGTCCAGGTTCCAGAACGCAACACCAGGTTCCAGAATCTGCTCTGGGGACCAGACGCGCGGCGTATCGGCTGCGAACGAATCCCCTTTTGTGCTGTAGGCGGTCGCCATGATGCGAAGGTTGTCTGCACCAAAGTAAAAGAGGTCCCGGCCATTCCGCGACCAGACAGCGTGCCGGCCCGTGCCGATCACCCCTTTTGCCTCCCGGACCTGGAAATGGCTGAACAAACACTTCGTTTCCCGATGTATTGGAGCTATAAGCGATCCATCGGCCATCCGGAGAGAAGGTGGCTTCGTACTCGTCGCCCGGCGTGCTGAGAAACAATTCCGGCTTCCCTGCCTTGGGATGCTCCGGGTCACTCATGTCCAGCGGCAACGTCCAGAGATCGAGACCGGTCTGCGGTGCGGCCTGAGCGAAAGCCAGGCGCTTGCCGTCGGTAGAAAACGCAGACGGCCTCACTTCAGTCTTACTTTCCATCAACCGCTGTGCTCCCCCTGCTCCATCCGAGCGGATCCATTGAAGGGAGTACCCGGAGGGAGACTGCACAGTGAACACAATGTGTATTCCATCCGGGGTCCAGACTGGATAGAGGTTGGCCTGCTCGTTGAAGGTGAGCTTTGTCGCACTGTTACGCTGCCAGTCGTAGATCTCGATATCCTTGTTGCTCAGAGAGAACGCCAGGCGTTTGCCATCGGGCGACAGCCTCGGGTAAAAATAGGAACCTGCCGTGGCCAGCAGCGGCGCGGGTGTGCCCCGCACCTCCAACCGGTCCGGATCGAATGGCAAACCAAACAAAGTTCCCTGATGCACGTAGACCAGCTCACCGGCCCGGTTTGAGGTTGCCAGGTAGCGTCCGAAGTAGCCGCCCCGCTCGACCACCTTCACCTAGCCTGTCTTCAGCGACAGGACCTGGATGCTGCCGTTGTCGTAGTCTCCCGCGACTGTGGTGGTGGTAAACAGCACCGCTTGACCTCCCGGCAGAACCTGCGGCCAGCGATGGCTGACTTCGCCGGCATCGCGTGGCTTGGTGAGTGTTTGTGGACTTCCGCCTGAATCCGGTACGCGGGAAAGGCCGATGCTCGAGCCGGAGTTGAGCGTCACAACAATATTGCCGTCCTCTCCCCAACTAGCGCCGCGCCCATTGGGAGCGTCGCACAGCGTGACCGCAGCGCCGCCCTGGACCGAAAGTTTTTTCATTTTGCCCCCGGCGAAGAATCCGATCCATTGGCCATCGGGCGAAAAGAACGGATCGCTCGCGCCTTCGGTACCGGCGAGAAGCGTGGGATTGGCTTGGTCCAGCAGGCGCGTGGCGAGCTGCTCCTTTCCGCTTTGGCCGCGCGATACGAAGGCCAACCGCCTTCCGTCGGGCGAAATGGCGGCGGTGATGCGAGGTCCGGCGAGCGCCTCGGGCCCCAGATCCACGCTGAACCGGGTCAGCGGCTGCGGCGCGGGCGCTTTGCGGAAAGTGACGAACGCGAGCGCAGCGGCGCAGGCGATTGCCACCGCTGCAATGATCCAGGCATCTTCGCCAGGTCGAAATCCAGCACCTTCACCGCGCCGTTGGGCTTGATCTTCACGTTGGCCGGCTTGAAGTCCCGGTGCACTACCAGGTTCTGGTGCGCTTCCTCGAGCGCGGCAGCCATCTGCCGCGCGATCTCCAGCGCCTCGGCCAGTGGGATCGGACCCTTGTGCATGCGCTCGGCCAGAGTCGGCCCCTCGATGTACTCCATCACCAGGTAGTTGGGGCCGACGTCGTAGAGCGCGCAAATGTTGGGATGATTCAGCGCGGCTACCACGCGGGCTTCACGCTCGAAGCGATCGCTGTATTGCGCGTGCGAGACCTTGAGAGCGACGTCGCGGCCCGCCGAGGGATCGTGGGCCCTGTACACCTCGCCCATGCCGCCCTTGCCGATCGGGGCGAGGACTTCGTAACGCCCGAGTTTGTCACCGAGGGCGAGGGGCATCTGGGAGCGATTGTAGCGCGCTCGACCGCTCCGTGACCGTCGCGGAATCGCGGCTGGCTGAGCCGCGACCGTGAGGGAGCGGAGAGTGGGCATAATACCTACATATGTGTCCTGTGCCAGTCGCCAAGCGGGAGAGCGACCTCGACGATCAATCTCTGGTCGCCGCCGGTTTGATGAAGCTGCCCGCGAAGCGTTTTGATCCGGCCAGGTTTTGGGCCATAGGGCGAAACGTTCGGTCGCCCAGGGTGCCAAGAGTGGTCTTGCAGCAGGCCATGAATGCCGCGCGGGAGGGCTCGGATGCCGGCCTTTGGGGACGCAAGCGCGGTCGTTCACACTTGCGTCCCGTCCCAGGCAAGTAGACGCGCCCCCTATTTCTTCTTGAGCAACGCGCTCCAGTTCTGCACCAGCGTGAGCGGGGCCGAGGAGGTCTGCTCGCGCGGCGCGGCCACCAGGAAACGCTGGCCGTCGGAGGAGACATCGTAGAGGTAGAGCAGCGTGGTGATCACCGGGATGTTCAACGAGCGGATGGCGCCTACTTTTATGCTCGGGCCTTTCGTCGAAACCTCGGCCGCCATCAGCGTTCCGTTTGGCGCTGCGTAAAAAATCTCCGTGCCGTCCGCCCGCCAGCGGGACTCGAAGCCTCCGCCCGCCGAGATCTGGCGCTTGCCGCCCGGGCCCGGAAACGGCGCCACGTAGGTCTCAAACTGTCCGGACTCGTCGGAGTTATACACCACCCAGCGCCCGTCCGGCGAGAATTGCGCAAAGTTCTCATTGAACTGCGTGGCCAGCCACAGGAACGGTTTCGCAGGGGCGCCCTTGGGGCCGCCAGCGGGCTCCAGCGGCAGAACCCAGATGTCAAATCCAGTCTTGGGATCACTCCGTTGAAACAGCAGGAACCTGCCATCCGGCGACCAGCTCGTGGGCACCTTCAACGCCGAGTCGGCGTACAGTAAGTCTTCGCTCCCCGTCCCGTCGGCCGCTTTGCGGTACAGCTCAAACGACCCTGTCGGGTTCGATCGGTAGACGACGCTTCGCCCGTCCGGAGACCACACGGCGGACGTGTGTGCGGCAGGGCCGAAGGTGAAGCGCTGAGGGATACCCCGCGCCACGTCGTAAATCCACAAATCGGTGCTCTGGCCGATCCGCGAAGCCGCCACGCGCCTGCGGTCCGGCGAAAACTCCAGCGAGTAAAAGTTGCCGGGATCCCCGAGGGTCCCCACGCGCTTGCCGGCCCGGTCGAACCACGTCAGTTGCTGGGTAGCCGCAACAGCGCCCGCCTGGAACGCCAGCAGCTCATCGCGCGATACGGACCAGACGCCCAACTGCGCGCCATTGATCATCGCGCTTCGCACCTGCTCGGCGACCGAAGTGGCCTCCCCGGTGGTAGCCAGGCGCTGCGCGTCGAAGGGCTGGGCGATCAGCGTGTTCTGGCGCTGGTACAGTAGATAGCCGCCGGCGTATACCGCGTTGGAGTTGGCTGGCCCCACTGTCTTCACCTCTTGCGAATCGAGCGCGCCGATCCGCACCGTCACCTCGCTGGCTCCCAATTGGGATTGATCTTCAAACAGGAAGTGGCGTCCATCCGGGAGAACCCATGGGAACCGATGGGAACTCGATCCGGTCAAGACGGTGGCGGGGCTGGAGGCGCCGCCGGCCGCCGCCACTTGCTGGAGCGGGCCGCTGTTGTTGGGTGCGAAGACGATGGGCCCTTCCGGGCTCCAGGACCCGCCCGATCCAAGGGACGCGTCGGCCAGGGCCTGGGCAGGCCCGCCCGCAGCCTCGATCCGCTTCAGCTTTCCATCCGCGAAGAACGCCACCGAGCGGCTATCCGGGGACCAGAAGGGATACAGAGCGTTCTCCGTTCCTGCCAGGGATTGCGCGGTGGGCGAGTCGAGAGGCCGGACCCAAAGCTGCGTCTTGCCGTCGGCCCCTCGCGCGCGGAAAACGATGCGGCGGCCGTCGGGTGACAGCGCGGGCGGATTAAGATCGAGCGACGTGTTCTCCGGCGGCAGAATGGTCGTGGTCATCACGCGCGCCTCGGGTAGGGCTTGGCGGAAATGCACAAACGCCATCACGGCGAACGCGAGCATGGCCGCGGCTGCAGCAATCCAACCGAGCCGCGACTGTGAAGGAGCGGTTGCTACCACGTTCTCGACGATCCCCATCGCATCGCCGATGTCGCGCAACCGCCGCTGCGGGTCTTTCTCGAGACACCGCTTCAGCAGCGGCCGCACATTCGCGGGCACTCGACCCAGGTCCGGCTGGTCGCGAATCACCGCCGCCAGCACGTCCGAAATGGTCTTGCCCTCAAACAGCCGCCGGCCCGCGAGCATTTCCCACAGCACCACGCCGAAGGCCCACACGTCGGCGCGCTTGTCCACCGGCTCGCCGCGCGCCTGCTCGGGAGACATGTACGCCGCCGTTCCCATAATCGCGCCCGACATGGTGAGCGTAGGGGAGTCTTCAGTGGCACGAGCTTCAGTGACCTTGGCCAGGCCGAAATCCAATACCTTCACTGCGCCGTTGGGCTTGATCTTCACGTTGGCCGGCTTGAAGTCCCGGTGCACTACCAGGTTCTGGTGCGCTTCCTCGAGCGCGGCCGCCATCTGCCGCGCGATCTCCAGCGCCTCGGCCAGAGGGATCGGACCCCTTTGCATGCGCTCGGCCAGGGTCGGCCCCTCGATGTATTCCATCACCAGGTAGTCGGGTCCGACGTCGTAAAGAGCGCAAATATTGGGGTGATTCAGTGCGGCCACCGCGCGGGCTTCGCGTTCGAAGCGATCGCTGTATTGCGCGTGCGAGACTTTGAGGGCGACATCGCGGCCCGCCGAGGGATCGTGAGCTTTGTACACCTCGCCCATGCCGCCCTTGCCGATCGGGGCGAGGATTTCGTAACGTCCGAGTTTTTCGCCGGGAGTGAGCGGCATCTGGGAGCGATTGTAGCGCGCCGGGCATCCCCTCTTATGTTTTAATAAGAAGAGTTTCCGACGCAATGGCAAACAGGGCCTGGAGATCCTTCTCGCGCCGGATGCGGGAGCTGCGTATGATCGCCCGCGGGGCGCTCTCGACGCGCCACCCGATCATGGCGCACATCATTCCGATCCGGCGCTGCAATCTCGCCTGCGCGTATTGCAACGAATACGACGACTACTCCGCGCCTGTGCCCACCGAGGTGATGGTGGCGCGCGTCAACCGTCTGGCCGATCTGGGGACCAGCATCCTGACGTTATCCGGCGGCGAGCCGCTGCTGCATCCCGACCTCGACGAGATCATCCGCGCCATGCGCCGGCGTGGCGTGCTGGCCTGCATGATCACCAACGGGTATCTGCTGGTGCCGGAGCGCATCCGGCGGCTAAACCGCGCCGGACTCGATCATCTTCAGATTTCGATCGACAACGTGAATCCGGACGAGGTGTCGAAGAAGAGTCTTAAAGTGTTGGACAAGAAGCTCCAGAACCTCGCGGAGCACGCCGAGTTTCACGTCAACATCAATTCGGTGGTCGGCGGCGGCATCCACAATCCGGACGATGCGCTCGTAGTCGGGCGGCGGGCGCTGGATCTGGGCTTTTCGGCGACGGTCGGGATCATTCACGACGGCGACGGGCAGCTCCGGCCGCTGGGCGAGCGCGAGCGCGCCGTCTATCACGAGATGAAGGCGATGGAGAATCGCCACTTCGCGCGGCTGAACTTTTTCCAGGACGCGATCGCGCAGGGCAAACCGAACCGGTGGCGCTGCCGCGCCGGCGCGCGTTACATGTACATCTGCGAGGACGGGCTGGTGCACTACTGCTCGCAGCAGCGCGGCTACCCGGCCAAGCCGCTGGATCAGTACACGGTGGAGGATATCCGCCGCGAGTACCTCACCGAGAAACCGTGCGCGCCCTACTGCACGGTGAGCTGCGTTCATTATGTCTCGTACTTCGATTTTTTCCGCGGCCCCCAGACGCTCGAATCCGGAATGCCGCCGCAGCCGAGCCAGCCGCTGGTGAAGATTCGAGGGGCGGGACAGTAGGGGCGGGGCCGTGTCACAAGCCTGTCACGTGGCGGGCGTACCTGGCGGCCAGCCGCAGCGGGCGGAACACGTAATAGAAACCGTACAGCGGCGGGGGCAAGCGCAGAGCCCGATACTCGGCCTCCGACGGTCCGAAGAACGAACCCAAAACGTAACGCAGCCGGTGACTGGTGCGCTCAAACATACGCAGGCTGAGCCGGGCCGCTTCGAGCGCGGGCACGGGAATCGGCGCGCCGTCAAGATAGCGCTCACGAATCGCCTTCGCCAGCGCCCGCGCTTCGGGATCGGCAGACGCGCCCGGCGGCGGTGCCGCTCCAAGCAGGCCGGTGGCCAGCAGCAGACCCACGGCAAGCATCCGCGACGTGCCGGTTCGCGACGCCTCGGCAAACACCCACGGCCAGTCGATTTCCGTCTCCACCTGGAGCAGCCGCGCGAAGTCGCAGATCCAGCCCAGCCGCTCCCACAGATGTTTCGCGCCGTGAGCGCACAGAAACAGAAGCAGGCGCTCGCGGGAAAGAGTCCGGGCCGTCACGCCCGCCAAGGGAACCGCGCGGCGCCCGGACCAGACTTGCTCTTCATCAAACGCCTCCGGAACGTAATCCGGCAGGAGCCGCCAGTGCACGTCCACACTCACCCCGCTCGCATCCGCGAAGGAGAGCTGGGATTCCCGGGCGCGGAAGCAGGCCGACTCCGCGGGCCAGTGCAGGCGCGAAGTGAGGGCGTAGCCGTTGGACTCGAGCAGCTTCTTCGCCGGGAGCACATCCCGCGGGCGGATCAGCAGATCCAGATCCGCGAAGGCGCGTAGCGCAAGGTTCCCGTAGAGCGTCTGGGCGAGCGTGGGGCCCTTCAGCGGAAGGACCTCGATGCCCGCGTGCGCGAACAGGGTCAGCAGTTTCGCCAGCTCCGCGCTCAGTGCGAGGTTGACTCGCGCGGTTTCGCGAAAGCTCTGGTGAAATTGCTCAACAACGGCGGGAGGAAGTGCGTCGGCGCAGCCGTGCAAGGTCCAATAGACCAGAGGCGCGACCGCATGCTCGCGGGCGAGGGCCCCGAGCCGGGCCCAATCGAGATCGGGAGGAAGCGCAAGTGGCGTGTCCGGCTGGAGAAACCGGCGCACGCAGTCCAGCAGGAAGGAGGGTTCCCGGGTCAACCCTCTCATGATAGGGCCAGGCGGCCGTTAAGAAGCTAAGAAATCGTGGTCATCCATCCATTCACAGTCACTCAATCAGGCAACACAGGCCCGAAAACCTGTGCCACCCGAAGTAATTCGAGGGAGCTCCCTGAGCCGCTTTAGCACCTCGCGGCCGAGGTTCCGTTTCGTATCCCGCAACGGAGAGGGACCGGCAATGTGCCGGCGACACCCATCGCACGAGAACCGTAACAGTTTATCTAGAAAACTGTTCTAGGTCGGTTGGGCTCTCCGATGAGAGAGCGCGTCAACTCCTTCCTGCTTTCACGGTAAGGGATGGGGAAAACATCGCGGGCGAGAAAAAGCGCGAAGTGGTAGGGGCGAAAGAGGAAATAGGTGAGGGAATCGCAGTGAACCGTGGGCATGAAAGAAATCATGAGCCGCCGATGAACGCCGATTCACGCCGATAGACTCACTACTTCCGCTCCTCCCTCACAATCCTCACCTGGTCGATCCACACCGTGCCTTTGATCAGATCGTCCGCCTTCCACGACCTCCGCCGGAACAGGCGGACCTGCACAAGCCCCGCATTGGCGGGCACTTGAAACTCTTTCTCCACCAGCCGCCAATCGGTGGTTCCCATCATGTTATCGGTTGTGACATTCAAGACCTGAAAAGAGACGCCTTGGTCCGTGGTGATTCCGTCCATCTTCACGTAAGCCTGAAACTTGTAGCGGCCCGGAGGCAGGAAAATCGTCTGCGAGAGATCGATGGTTTCGACGTTTTCGGTTCCGTCGAACTGAATGCGCGCGGAGCGGTGGCCGGAATAGGCAACGCCGGGGTCGATGGAGATCTTGAAGCCGGGGCGTTTGTCCAATCTCCAGTCGAACGGACCGCGCCCCGGATCGGCCTCGAAATCGCCGTTGAACACATAGCCGTCCGCGTGGGCGCCTTGATAATCCGCCCATGCGTGTGCCGCGGCGTCATAGCTCCTGGTTTCGAGAAGCGAATTCACGTATTCGATGGCGATCTTGTCGTCGGCGTGGTTCTTAGAGAGGATCCAGGCCCAGGTGCGGCCCGCCTCCGCCACTTTCTTGTCGCCGAGCAGATCGTGGAGGAAGGCCTGCGCGGCCGAAGCATCCGGCAAACCATGGTGGAACACTTCCTCCAGCCCGATCTTCCGCTGCGCATAGGCGCTGAACGCCGTTCCCTGGTACTGAGGATCGGCCTGCATGGCTCGGGACAGCAGGGCCAGCGCCTCCCGGTTCTCGCCCAGATCGAAATGAAAATTCGCAGCCCTGGACAGCATGTAAGGGATGTTCGGGCCGAGCGCGTCCGCCTTCCGATAGCAGTAGCGGGCGTAGCCCGTGCGCCCGGCATTTTGAAACGAGTCGCCGAGGTCCTCCCAGCGGTAAGGTCCCGCCGGATCGCGGCGCAGAAACTCCTCGACGTCGGACGGCGGCAGCTTGTCGATCGCTTTCGCTTTGTGGAGCAACAGGCGCGTGCTTTCCAGGCCGTACGTATCGCAGATGCCGAACCGGCAGAACACAGGCTCGGCCTTCGCGTCCACGTTGAATCCGAACCCGAGAAAAATCAGCCAAGCCGCCGAATACACCACGGCCAGCCCCGACCCAGCCATCAGAACCTTCCGTTCTGAACCGCGACCGTGAGGGAGCGGTTCCAACCCCGCCGCCATCCCCGCCACCCACGCCAGCACCATCGCATCCGCCGGCACATACGTATTGAAATCCGCCAGGCTGTGGATCAGCGCCGCCGCAATTCCGCCCACGCACGCCAGCCCCAGCAGCCGCGTCTCCCACCCCGATCTCGAAACCGCCGCCCGCGCTGCCCGGTAGAACACGAGGCCCATCAGCGCCGCCGCGATCCCAAATCCAAGCACGCCCAGCTCGGCGAGTAATTCCAGATAATCGTTGTGCGCGTTCACCCATGCGAAGTGCAGCCCGCTGGTCTGGAATCGCAGCAGCGCCGGAAAGTAAGTGGCCAGGCCGGATCCGAACAGGGGATAGGCCGCGATGATTTTCAGCGTGTCTCCCCAGATCGGCATGCGCCCCTCGCCGCTCGGGTCGGAAGTGGTGGTTCCGAACGCGTCGACCAGCTCGTTGGGCGCGACCGCCAGGAACACTCCCAGCAGCAGGACCGCGAGCCCGGCCAGAGCGGGCCACTTCTTCCACCCCGGGACGCGGGATGCCACCAGCAGCACGCCCATCACCAGCAGCGACCCCAGCGTCGAAATAAATCCCATCTTCGACAGCGAAGACACGATGGCGATGAAGATGACCGCCGCCAGCCCCATCAACCCGAGCGCTGCTGCAAATCGTGATCCCAGCAACCCCACTCCCCCCACCAGCGCAAACGGCAAAATCATCTCCAGCAGCCCGGAGAACTGCGCGTGGTTGAAGAACGTGCCGGAGACGGCCTCAGCCGCGGACGCGCGCATCAGCCCCCACGCCGCTTCCGCCCCGCCGATGAGAATGAGTGGAATCGCCGCTGTCCATGGCCTTTGCCGCGCAAGCCGCCTGACCATCAGGAAAATGAGCGCGTACCCGACGATCCGGGAAAGGTGGTGCCATGTCTTAGGCGGCCCGATGGTGAGAGGCGCGAAATGCACCGGGGGCAGCACCGCTCCCAGAGCATCGGCCAACTCGCCGCGCGCCGGCGACAGGATCTGGAGCACCCCCGGCGGAAGCGGCACGAGCTGAAAGGCGACGAAGGCGGGAAGCAGCACCGCCGCCCACAGCGCCAGCCGGTCGGTCACTCCCCTTGCATCAGCCCGCGACGCACAGACGATTCCTGCAAGCCCGAGAATGAGCAGCGACAGATTCCACTTTTCCGGATCGCCGCCGCCGCCATTTAAGACCGCGTAGCCGGTGGCGAAGGTAAGCGCGCCTAACAACACTACTGGCATTTTCAAACTATCCTAGCCATCGCTCACAGTTTTTCCGGCCATCGCTGACGGCCATGGAACACGGCGATCAATTCCAGCCGTTCACGCCGCACCCGATACGGAATAATGTAGGGCGTGCCGGGCACCACCAGCTCACGTGTTCCAGCCACTCGGCCGGGCCGCCCCATCCCGGATTGAGTCTGGAGAAGATCGACCGCCTTGAGAATACGCTGAGCGACGAGGGCCGCATTATGCCCGGAATGCTCCGCGATGCGCTCCCTGAGGGCCGCCAGATGGCGTATGGCCCGGCGCGACCAGATCACCTTCATCGCGGGGCTTTTGTCTCACGTGGCTTCCCCCACGAGCTCAGCCATTTCGAGACCTCTTCATGCCTGATCTCCTGCCCCTCATCCAGTTCCGCCATCGCAGCCTGGATCTCCCCAAGCTGCCATTCCTCGGACTCCACGTATGCGGCGATGGCTTCCGCGGCGAGAAAGGACTTCGAGCGTTTGGAACGTCTGGACAGTGCGTCCAATCGCATCTTGGTTTCTGCATCGATCCGAATAGAAAGAGTCTCAGTCATGACTGTGCTCGCTTGTATACATCTTCGCACAGGAGTGATCTCGACACCAGTGTCGAGACGGCACGCAAAAGTGCGTGCGCCACAAATGCCTTAATGCCGGATCAGCGCGAGCTGCACGGCGGCCTGGCTGCTCTCGGCAACCGCCACCGATTGCCCCTTGCTCTCGAACGGCTTGAGGAAATCGGGATCCATCTGGGCGCCGGCCTCCAGGTCCTCCCACGCATACGCCTTGTATTGCCCAGGCGCCAGGTTCTTGAGGGTGAAGCAGCCCGACTGGTCCGCGGTCGCGGTCTTGTAGTAGGACGGCTGGCCGCGGCGCTCCTGTTCCTGCGGGATCAGCGCCACGCTCGCGCCGGGCGCCGGCTGCCCGGTCTGGGGGTTCCGCACGACGCCGGCGATCTGGCCGGCATTCGGGCTGAGAACCACCCCCAGGACCCCGGGCGCTCCGCTCGTGACGTCGAGCCCCGAGCCCAGGACGTCCGCGTCACCCCAGCGGATGCTCTTGACGTAATAACCCTCCGGCAGGCCCGTGAAGACCACAGTGTAACGGCCGGGGTTGACCTGCTCCAATTGGAAGGTTCCATCTTCATTTACGTCAGAATTGGGAATGGAACCAAAAATAACCCCGCTCGATTCCCGGGATTGCAGCGCGGCGCGAACGCGGGTCAGGCTGCTCTGGGAATTGCCCTCGACGCGCACGCGTCCGTCGATTTCGAGTCCCGGACCGATGGTCAGGCTCACATTCTCGATATTCTGGTTGCCGATTTCGAGCGGCTGGCTCGCCGAATACGATTTGCCGCCCCGGTTTGCCACGGCCAGCAGGGAATACGATCCGGGCGCCACGCCCTCGATCTCGAAGCGCCCCGTGGCGTCGAGCGGATTGGCGCGGTTGACCAGCGGTCCCATCCCGCCGTTGCGCGGCGTCAGCGCGATTAGCGAAACCGGCACGCCCACCGTGTTGACCACGCGGCCGCTCACACGCACGGTGCGGGTCTTCGACAGCGTGAGATCGATGTTGCGAAGCTGCGCGCCGGCGGTGACGGCCAGCTCGAAAGCGGTGCCGATGTCGAAGGCGCCCGGGTAAAAAGTCGGAACGTAGTCTTCCTCGATGTCCTCTCCAGCCGGTACGGCCTGCTGCGATACGGCCCTCAGAAAATATTTGCCGGGGCGCCCACCCAGCGGCGGGGCACATGCTCAGCAGCCGGATGGATGACCCGAGGCGCAGGTACCGCCGTTGGCTCCGTTTGACCCTACGCATTGTCCCGAGCTACAGCAGCAGCTATTCGCACCGCAACAATTCGAGCACGCGTGTCCTTGGTTGTCAAAGCAGCCGGTACTTCTACAATCGTTGCAAGTAGCGGCACTAGCGCTCTGTGCTCCAATTGTCGCCAGAAAGACAGCCGCCAGAATGCCGAAAAGGATACGGAAGAGCTGCCGCCGCGGCATCGGCCTTGCGAGAGCACGAGCGATTTCATCGATTCGATAACTCATGTGGTTGTATCGCCTCCTCCGATGGCATCCGCTCGCGGAACATGCCGCTCCCCGGCGTACCGAAACATTTATAGCACAGACGGGAGAATTCTGCAAGACTAAGTGGTATAGTACTCAACAAGATGGAAGACGTTTGTCTGACAAAGCAAGCTATCAGCACTCAGCAGTCAGCCGCCAAAGCGATCAGCGATCAGCGGTCAGCGGTCAGCCTGAGGTATTGCTGAAAGCTGAAGGCTGAAAGCTTTAGCAGGTTGCTGAAAGCTGAACGCTGAGGGCCGAAAGCTCTGGCAGGGGCCAGACGGCAGCGGTCAGCGGTCAGCCGCCAGGGGCCGGTGGTTAGAGCGGAAGATACGTCAACTGGTTCTCCCATTCGACCGAATCGGACGCCGCCCAAATCAGCAAGAGCGCTTCTACCGCCACGCCTGCGGGGAGCGCCTGCGAGATCAAAAACACACCCGGGCTATGATGACGCGCGACAAAATAGCAAAAGTGGCGCGGCATGGTCCTAAAATCATGGGAAACCAGGATGCGCGCTTCTCTGGCGGCCAGCACCAAAACATCGGGGTCCTCCAGACCCTCGAGGCCCGCGGTTTGGCCGCTCTGAAAATCGACGCTCGGCTCGCGGCGCTTGAGTCCGGCCACAATCGAGCGTCTCAGATCCAGGTCGGCGAGGAACCGCAGCCTCACCTGCGCGGATCGAGCTGTTCCCGCGCCTGCCCGATACGTGCTCGCAGCTCCTCCGAGACATGCGCTTGCGAACGCCGCGCCCGCTCGAATTGCGACTTGCCGGCTTGGAGATAGGCATCGATTCGCGGCCGATGCGCCAGATAGAAGGTGATCGCTCCGTAGACCTGCTCAAGGCTCAGCGAAGGGAAATCGTCGCGTATGGTTTCGGGAGAAGCGCCTTCGAGGAATCCGTAGACCACCGAGTCCAGCGACACTCGCGACCCTCGCACGAAGTAGCTCTCCTCGCGTTGCTCGATGTATTCAGCCGGCATCGCTCATACGCCTTTCAAGCATAGTTTAGCACGAGGCCAGGAAGACGCCGCCGACCTTCATCCCTACGATCCTCCGAAACGCCTTCCGCCGCGACGCCGGGGCCGCCAAGGTCTTGGCAACTTCATCGATAAAATAGCTCATGCGATTGTGCCCTCCGACGGCACCAGTCCACGAAACCTGCCGCTCCCCGGCGTACCGAAACATATATACCACAGACGGGGGAATTCTGCAAGACTAAGTGGTATAGTATTCAACAAGATGGAAGACGTTTGTCTGACGCGGAAAACCAGGGGCCGGGGGCCAGACGCCAGGGGCCAGTAAGAGACTGGCCAGTGGGCGGTGGCTGGTGTTATTGTTATATCGTGAGCGTGGTAGATCGCAAAGCGAGCCTGAGCGAGGTTATTTCCATCGATCCCGATGTCATGCACGGGGCGCCCTGCTTTGCCGGTACGCGCGTCCCTGTGCGGTTGCTGGTGAACGACCTCAAGAGCGGCTACACTGTCAACGATTTCCTGGAGGGCTGCCCTAGCGTCTCGCGCGAACAGGTAGACCGTTACCTGGAACTCGCGCAAGAGTTAGTCGCTGAATGCGCATCCTGATCGACGAGTGCATCAACCCGCGTCGTGCGGTTCGCCTGCGCTCTGCACTCCCCGGCCACCTCATCGCCACGGTGCGCGAACGGGGCTGGGCGGGACGGAAAGACCCCTGGCTGGTCCAAGAGGCGCAAAGCGGCTTTGACATCTTCATCGCCATCGACAAGGGCTTCGCCTTCGAACACAATTTAGGGAAGATATCTCTCGGAATCGTGGTTGTGGAGACAGACACGAACCAGATGCCATCCTACGAGCGCATCCTGCCCGAACTCCTTGCCGCCGTCCCAGTAATTCAGCCAGGCGAGGTGCAATACGTTCTCAACCCGGCCGCAACCTAAAAGACGCCAGGGCCGAGGGCGCACAAGCTATCAGCAGTGAGTGGTCAGCCCCCAAAGCGATCAGCGGTCAGCGGTCAGCCTGCGGTATTACTGAAAGCTGAGGGCTGAAAGCTCAGGCAGGGGCCAGTAAGAGAGTGGCCGGTGGTCAGTGGCCGGTGGCCAGTAAGACACGGGGCCAGGGAAGAGAGTGGCCGGTGGTCAGTGGCCGGTGGCCAGTAAGACACGGGGCCAGGGAAGAGAGTGGCCGGTGGTCAGTGGCCGGTGGCCAGTAAGACACGGGGCCAGGGAAGAGAGTGGCCGGTGGC
>JBGPLI010000105.1:0-19475 GCA_041486445.1 Bryobacteraceae bacterium | reverse complement strand
GGGTCGCGCTGGCGGCGCTGGCAGCGGGCATCGCAGTGGCGCTGGTGGGGCTGTTCGTCGGGGCGCTGCGGTGGCTGTACGATTATGCGTGGTTCGTGGGGTTTCTGGTTTCGGGGGTCGTGTATTTGTCGGTGATGAGGAAGGACGGGTCAAATAAAGGGCATCGTCTTGAGGCCTGAAACGTCAAAACGTTTCCGCCATCGCACGTTCTTGCACACGACCTTGTCGTCCACCAGAACCCCGCCGGATTCGCGAGAAAACCGAAGCCGTGATGCGCCAGGCGCAAGTGGCTTAGCGGCTTAACGCGAACGGCGAATAATTCACATACGTTTTGTATCTACCGGCCAGATCGCGGTGGACGTACCAGTCGTCGACCTCCCAGGAACGCACGCGGACGTAGCCCTTTGCGCCGAGCAGTTGTCGAATGCGCTCCCGTTTCTCGTTCTCAAAGTTGTGTTCGATGGTAAATGCGCCGACCTGGTAACGGTCGAGGGAAAGACCGCGAAGGACGTCGAATTCGGCGCCCTCGACATCGATATTCATGTAGTCGATCCAATTTGGCGCCTTGGCCTTCTCCAGAATTTCGTCCAGCGTGGCGGTGACGAGCTCCACCCGGGGTGCGCGGGAAATCTGGTTCTTGTACTTCCCCAGATCCGATTCGATGCCGCCGTAGTCGCCTGCCGCGCGGAACTGCAGTTTCTTCCCGCTCTCGCGGAACACGGGTTGGGAGAAAACCTGGCAGGTGCGCCGCTGCATGTTCCTCGGGAATGGATCGATGCAAACACCCTTCCAGCCGATCCGGTCCAGTAGGTAAGTATTGGAGTTCTGTTCGCCGTCGGCGGAACCGACGTCCACGTAATATCCGTTTTTCTTACCGCGCGCTTCGGCGAGCACAATCCACAAATCCTGTTGAAACTGACCGTAGCCGGGCTGAAGGTTCAGCGTCCTTCGAAGCGCGGCGATAACGTTTGCGCCCGCTGGCAGTTCGTAGACCAGGCGCTGGAATTCATAGATGCGGCCGAATGCCGCGGCTAGATAGAGCGAGTCGAGCACTGCGGCCAGCACGCACACGGTAAGAACTGCCCGTCGCATGAATTGCGCTAGCGATGACGACATCCGCGCTCCTCTCCGAAACGAAACTCCGGTTTGTCGTACCAGGATAAACCACCACCCCGGATGTTTATAATCGGGTCTGTATTCGAATATGTCCGGTGAGCCTCATCGCGCAAAGAAAATCGCGCTCACGCTGGTGTTGGCCGTGCTGGCCGTCGATGTCCTGCTGCTGATCGGCGGCGGTGCGGTCCTCGCTCGCAGCTTCAGTCGCAGTGAATGTCCTTTTTCCGAAACGCTCACCGTGTTGAGAAACAGCGGCGCCCACGAGCAGGAATTTGCCTCGAAGGTTCACGTGCAGACGACGGAAGCCGGGCTGGACTTGTGGAACACACCGGAGGGGACCATCTGGACCGCTCATGGAGACACCTCGCTCCCGGTGCTTCTCGCCGAGCAGCAGCATGACATCTACGAGCCGGAAGGACACCGGGTCCGGCCAGGGGACATCGTCCTCGATTGCGGAGCCAATATCGGGATCTTCACGCGAAAGGCGCTGTCCCGCGGGGCGGCTCTCGTGATTTCGATCGAGCCTGCGCCGCAAACGCTCGCCGCCCTGCGCCGGAATTTCGACGCAGAGATCCGGGCGGGCCGGGTGATCGTCTATCCGAAGGGGGTGTGGGATCGCGATTCCGAAATGGATCTGATGGTCACCGACGACCGGGCCGCAGCCAACAGCGTGGTGATCGCGCGGAAGCAAGCCACGTCGAAGGTTCGTGTCCCGCTCACAACCATCGACCAGATCGTCGCGGAGCTCAAGTTACCCCACGTCGACTTCATCAAAATGGACATCGAAGGCGCCGAGAAGCCGGCCCTTACGGGCGGGCGGAATACGATTCGGCGCTTCCGGCCGCGCATGTCGCTGTCGACGGAACATCTGCCGGACGATGCGACGGCCATCCCGGCGGTGGTGAAGTCGATCGAGCCGGGCTACAGGTACTGGGGCTGCGACTGCGTGCTGCTGCCGGAGTCGGTTCCTCTGGGCGGGAACGCCAGTGTTTCGCTTCTCTCGTTGTTCCTCGAGGGCCGGGTGAAACCTTTGGTTCTGGCGTTTGAACCCGTCCCTTAGGGCGTCTCAAATAGGTCCCACTCTCTTGACTTCCGCTCGATGGCGATGCTAAGATTCGGTCGGTTTCAAATGAGCGGAATGCCGCTCCGGGAGTACATCATGAAGCATAAACTAACCACATATTTTCTATTTAGTGCGGGCCTTCTCCTGCTTTGCACCGTGCTGTTCGCGCACCATGGAACCGGGGTTTCCTACGACAATGCGAAAGCCTTTGTCGCCACGGCGACTGTCACCGAGTTCCGTTACGCCAATCCCCATCCCCAGCTCTATTTCGACGTTAAGGACGACAAGGGCAACGTCGAGCACTGGAGCGGCGAACTGGCTCCGAATCCGGCGCAACTGATTCAGGCCGGCTGGGGCAAGAAGCGCTCCGAAGCCGCCCTGACGCCCGGAACGGAAGTCATGGTCACCATCGCTCCGGCCAGAGCGGGCGGCCCGGTCGGATTGATCCAGAAGATCGTCAATTCCAAGGGCGAGCAGGTGCTGGGAACGATCGCTTTGGGCCCTCCGCCTGCGGAAGGCAAGCAGTAACGGAAGGAGTCTCAAGCGTGAGAAATCAATCCATGACTTTGATATTCCTCCTGGTGGGCGCGCTGGCGTTCTCATCGCTCGCGCTTGCCCAGGGACCGGGTGGAGGAATCATGGCGGCCAACCCCGCCAACGCCAAGCGTACCTTTGATCCGCACGATCTGTCCGGCATCTGGACCCGCAATGGCTCTCCGGGCGGCTATGGCGGCGGCTCGACGTGCCGCGACTGCGGGGACCGCGGCTTCGGCAACGACGTTCCTCCGTTCACGCCCCTGGGACAGAAGATGTTCGACGCCAACAAGCCTTCCTACGGACGCAACCTGGGCAGCGCTGAGGCAAACGCGCATCCGGAAGAGCACATCGGGCGGCGCAGGGCCGTCCCGCCCGCTAACGGAACCGATCCGTATCAGACCTGCAATCCCATGGGCGTGACGCGCGCGCTGATCTATCCCGACCCGATGGAGATGAACGTGCTCCCCGATAAGATTTTCCAGCAGTTCGAGTGGGGCTACGGCACCCGCACTATCTGGACCGACGGCCGCAAGCTTCCCGACGATCCCGATCAGCCGAGGTGGTGGGGATACTCGGTGGGCAAATGGGATGGGAACACGTTCGTGATCGACTCCAACGGTTTCGACGAAAGAACCTGGATCGATCATTTCGGTTATCCCCATAGCGACCAGATGCATTTGCAGGAGCGCTACCGGCGGGTGGCCTACGACGTGATAGAACTCTCCATGACGATCACGGACCCGAAGGTTTATACCCGGCCGTGGGTCAGCCAGATCAAGAAATTCCGCCTGCTGCCGAAGGACGCGATCAAGACCATCGACGGATGGGCGGGAGTCATGGAGGACGTCTGCGCGCCCGCGGATGAAGTCGATCAGTTTAACAAGAGAGTCCGGGATCCCGCGGGCGGCGTGGTCCACAAGTAGGAGGCAAACATGGCGTCCGCCAAATGGACACCCTACCTGCTGAGTATTCTGCGCATCGCGCTTGGGCTCCTGTTCATACAGCACGGGACTGAGAAGCTGTGGGGATTCCCGCATGGCCGGATCGACCACAACTTTTTCACGTCCATGCACGGACTCGCCGGGCTGATCGAGCTTCCCGGCGGGTTGATGCTGATCCTGGGGTTGTTCACCCGGCCCCTGGCGTTCATTTTGTGCGGAGAGATGGCCGTGGCCTATTTCCACTCCTGGGCGCCTCGCGGATTGTGGCCCATCAGCAACGGCGGGGAGGGAGCCGTGGTCTACTGCTACACCTTTCTGTGGCTGGTTGCGGCCGGAGCCGGTCCGTGGAGCTTGGATGCCTTGCTCGGGCGGAAGGAAAAGAAGGCCGGCGCGGATTTCGGGGTAGCCGGCGAGCCGGTCAGGATGTAAAGACATGGGGAATGCCATTGCGTCCTGCGAGGGCCAGGCGCGCTCCGTGCTGCGCATCATCCTCGCCTTCACGATCTCGCTTCACGGATACCGGGAAGTGTTCGGCTGGTTCCCCGTCCTGGGAGGCAGAAGAGGCGTCGGGGGCATGGCTCTGGATTCCCTGCCTTCACAGGCAGGCTTTGTTTTGATTGCCGGCGGGCTCCTGCTGTTTTTGGGACTGTTTACGCGGCCGGTGGTGGTTGTGCTGTGCGTGCAATTGGTGGTCGCGTATTTTTACGCGGCCGCTCCGCGCTCGCCTTGGCCTATCCGCAACGGGGGCGAGGAAGTGGTGCTTTACTTCCTGGTGTTCGTCTATCTGGCGCTCGCCGGCGGCGGCCCGTGGAGTCTGGATCAGGTGATCCAGAAAAAGAAGGGCGCCAGTCTCGAAGCCGCCGGCGCGACGACGTAGACTAGCTCTTCTGCGCCGCCTTTCGCTTGGCCCAGTAGGCTTTCATCCTCTTGGCTTGCGCTTTCCTCTGGGCGAGGGTGCGGCCTTTCCGTTTCTTTCCGGCAGCCGGAGCCGCGGCTGCCATAGCGGCAGACGGGTTCTTCGGCGGGCGCCCGCGGCGTTTCGCAGCCCCCTGAAGAGCTTCGATGGCGCGGTTTAACTTATCCCGCTCGGCTACTAAAAGCGCAACAATGTGTTCATTGGGCATAAGCTAGATCGTATCACATGATGGGATCGGTGTGAAACGAAAATTTATTTGATAAGTTCTTTTTGCATTAGAACACCAGCTTCAAAGCAAGCTGGCACTCCCGGGGACTCTGCGCACTTGAAATGACTCCAAAATTCGAGGCTCCAAAGATGCGGCCCGGAAGATCGAAGTTCGCGCGATTGAAAACGTTATACACGTCGAACCGGAATTGCAGCTTCAACCGCTCATGAAGAGCGCCCTCTTTCTGAAGCGACACGTCGAGGTTTGAAAACCCGGGCCCGACCACAACGTTCCGGCCGGCTGTTCCGAACGTGTTCTGGGAGGGAAACGCGAAGGCCGCCGTATCGAACCACTGCCGCGGCGTCCTCGGGCCGCGGTTGGGGTCGCCGATCAGGTTTGGCCGTTGCAAGTTATTGCCGTTGACCAGGCTGATGTGCGCCGCATCCTGGCCGGCGGCCGACGACAAGTTGACCGTGAACGGAGCGCCGCTCTGTACGATCGCGATTCCACTCGCCTGCCAGCCTCCCACAACCCGATGCAGCCATCCTTTGGACGTTTTGGCGAACGGGAGCGCGAAAAGAACCCGGGCGGCGAATCGATGGCGGTGATCGAAACTGGAATTCGCCTTCTCCAGCCGCAAATCATAGACGTTCTGCGGAAGATTGTATTCGGCGTTGGTGGCGCCGGCGTCGGAGGCGTCATCCATCGACTTGGACCAGGTGTAGGAGGAATCGAACGAAAGGCCGCGCGCAAATCGGCGCGTCGCCCGCAGGGTCAGACCGTGGAAGGTTGCCCAGCCATCCCAGCGGATGGTGGTGAATGAGTTCAGGCTGGGGTAGGGGCGAGGCCCGCCAAACGTCCGCGGAACGTTCAAAGCGTTCGCGCTATCGGCATGCACGGTTTTCGATCCGACGTATTCGGCTTCGACGGTCGTGCCGGCGGTGAGCTCCCGCTGGACGGTGAAGTTCCACACTTCGTTGTACTCGATCTCGAAATTATGATCGACGCTGTTGGCGCCGATCGCACCTGTGGGGTTGAACGCAAGGATGTTCTCCGTGGTATAGGCGGGATTTGGATTCGTGTTAGCGACGGTCTTGAGCAGGTAGAATGGCACGTTTTCCGCCAGGTTCTGCAATACGCTGTAGGCGGCCTGGTTGGTGTAGATCCCGAACCCCGCCCGAAGCACGGTCTGGCGGGTGTGCGGGACGTTCCAGGTCAGCCCGGCGCGGGGAGACAGCCGCAGATTCTTGGGCGTCAGCAGGCTATTGTTCCAACCGGCGTTCGCCGCGGAAACCACAGGAATCGGACTCAACGACGCAAGCGCCTTGGCCGCGGGGGGCAGATTCTCCGGCGTGCCCGCCACGACAAACACCGGCCCTCCGGGCGCGAAAAGGTCGATGTTGGAGGTTTGATTCGGCTCCGCCACCAGATTCTGATTGAATTCATATCGCAGGCCCACGTCGAGCTTGAGGCCGGGCCTCGGTCTCCAACCGTCCTGGATATAGAAATGGGCCCAATTGGTGCGGGCGTTCTCCGCGCCCTCTCCAATGCCAACCTGCGCCTGCGATGGATATCCCAGCAGAAAGTCGCCCAGAGCGGTGCCGCTATATGCGCCGCTGTAGGTATAAATTCCGCGCGCGGCGTTCGGGAAGGAGGGGTTGAAGTCCAGATGAAACAGGTAGCCGCCGAATTGGATCGTGTGCGTGCCCCGCTGTGCCGTGACGTTGTCATAAAATTCGAAATCGCGATCCGTCCTGGTGGTAAATCCGGCCGCGTCGCCCAGGGTCGAAAACGAGTTGCTTAAGGAAACCTGCGGGTACCCCATATCCCTCGGAATCGTGGTTGTGCCCAGGAGCTCGTGGCGCGCAGCAAAATCATTCCCGGCGTTGGGATTGCCCTGACCGCCCGAAACGTGGAGCCAGCCGAATCGAAACTCATTCAGGGCGTTGGGCGAAAAAGTGTGAGCGTCGCCCGCGGACAGATTCACGGAACGCGTCTTGAGAGTCCGGCCAAAGCCGGGCAGGAGCGCCTCATTCAACGCGCTGGAGCCAAACGGGTCCAGCTCATTTGCATCGAACACGGAAGCCCGGATGTAGGTGTTGTCCTTGGCGGAAAGCTGATGATCCAGGCGCGCATCGTATTGATTGCTGTCATTGGTCTGCCGGCTGACGGCGAGCAGGTTGTTGGCGGCGCCCGGGAGGTTCGGATACGGCGCCTTGGCCAGCAAGTCCACAGCCGTCTGATCGAACGCCAGGGGATTCAGGATCGTGGCGCCCAGACGGCCCGCCCGCTCGGCGGCCGTCGGAACGCTGAAGACGTGAGCCAGCGAGTCGCGGATCCTCAGGCCGTCGTAGTTGAAGAAGAAAAACGTTTTCTCCTTTACGAGGGGGCCTCCGAACGCTCCGCCAAACTGATTCTCGCGAAACGGAGGAGCCGGCTGGCCGGCGAGGTCAAAAAAATTCCTGGCGTCGAATATGTTGTTGCGCAGGAAATCGTAAACCGTGCCGTGGAGCTGATTGGTTCCCGATTGCGTGATCACGTTAATCACGCCGCCCGATTTCCCGCCGAATTCGGCAGCGTAATTTGTCTTGGCGATATTAAACTCCTTGATGTTTTCCGGCGGCGGGCTTAACACGACGTTGTTGTAATACTGGTCCGTGACGCTGACGCCGTCCACCAGAAACAGGTTGTGGCCGGTGCGCTGGCCCAGAATGTTGATCAGCTTGCCGGTCTGCTGGAGGGAATCCCCGCGCGTGCCTCCGGGCGGACTCACGACTCCCGAGCTCAGCAGGGCTAATTGCAGAAATTCGCGGCCCTTCATGGGAAGATCCACCACCTGCCGGTTCTCGATCACGTCCTTGATTTCCGCGGATTCGGTCTGCAACGGCCCCCCCGCGCCCTCGACGATCAGCAACTCGGTGTGTTCGCCCACCGCCAGCTCAAAGTCTCTCCGGATACGGTCGCCCAGGTGGAGGACCGCCGGCGTCACCGCCTGCTTGAATCCCTGGGCTTCCACGGTGAGCGAATATTCGCCCACCGGGAGCTGCGCGAGCAGGTACTCTCCACTGCTGTTGGTCATGGCGGTCAGCTTGAGACGCGTCGCCGTGTTCTGCGCCACCACAGCAGCGCCCGCGATGACCTCGCCGGAGGGATCCTTCACCACGCCCGTGATCTCCGCCGTATTCATCTGCGCGGAGGCTACGGACGCGGCCAGAAAGATCCCGGCAATTTTCTTGAAAAATGGGCTCAAACCATCAGTTTCCCATGAATGGAGGAGGCGCGCCCAGCCTTCAACCTGTTGTAGTCCTCCATGGCGCGATCCGTGGCCGCGACGTCCATCTCCGGAGTCAGCGTGCCGTTGAGCTCGGCGTAGAGGCGGACGGTGTTCCATACGTTGCGCTCCGGGTTGGTCCAGTTCGCGAACCGGCCCATGTCGATATCGGCGGCGGCCTGGCCGGGGCGCATGCCCGCGTCGTGACGCTTCTTCACCTCGCGTGCCAGTAGGTCGAGGTAGGCTCGCGTTTCGGCCAACTCCTTCTTTCCGCCGATCGGGCCGTGGCCGGGGACGATGGTCTCGACATCCATCGCCATGACTTTGTCGATGGCCCCGATCCACTTGGTGATGTGTCCGTTGTGGCCGGCGGGCGTGACGTAGAAAAACGCGATGTCGGCGGCGAACAGAATCTTGCGCCGCGGCAGGTAGACCATCACGTCGCCGAAGGTGTGGGCCGGGCCGTTGAAAATCAGCTCCACGTCCTGGTCCGCGTAGTGGTAGGTCAACCGGTCCCGGAACGTCGTGGTCGGAGGAGCCAGCTTCAGCTCGTTCATTCCCTCCTGCCAGTCCGGACGATTGTCGTAGGGGTGCGCCGGGATGCCCTGATCGATCACCGCCTGGCGGCAGAACTCATGCGCCACGATCTCGGCGGGCAGGAAGAAGCAGTTGCCGTTGCTGTGATCGCGATGGTGGTGCGTGTTTACAACGCGGCCGAAGGACTTGCCCGTCGCCTTCTTAGCCGCGGCGATGAAGGTCTTGGCGTGGATCGGCGGCCCCAGCGCGTCGATCGCCATCATGCTGTCTTCGCCCACGATCACACCCGCGTTGCTCAAGCTGGCGTTGTCCACGCCCGGACCCGTGGCCTGAGTGTAGGCGTAGACGCTCGGAGCCAGTTGCCGCAGCTCGGTTTTCCAACTGGGGATTTGGGGGAATCGGGCATCTTGCGGCATGATTCTCCTACTATACAATTGGAACGGAGGCGCGACAGTAATGGAGCGCGTGCACACGGTCGCGTTCCGAAAACTCCACGAGAGCGGCTGCTTCGTCATTCCCAATCCCTGGGACATCGGCACAGCTCGGTATCTGCGCCATCTCGGCTTCAAGGCGCTGGCCACCACCAGCGCCGGACTCGCGTTCTCGCGCGGGCTTCCGGACACGGCTGTGCCTCGCGACACTGTGCTCGCGCACGTGGCCGAGATCGTCGCGGCGGTGGATTTGCCGGTGAACGCCGACTTCGAATCCGGCTACGCGCACGATCCGGAGGGCGTCGCCGAAAACGTGCGGCTGTGCGTTGAAACGGGAGTCGCGGGCCTTTCGATCGAGGACGCGACGGGAGATCGCACGGCCCCGCTCTACGATCTGCCGCTCGCTGTCGAGCGCATCCGCGCGGCGCGCTCCGCCATCGATGCGTCGGGCTCGGGCGTTCTGCTCACCGCGCGCGCCGAGTGCTTCCTGGTCGGCCACGTGGAGCCTTTGAAGGAATCCATCCGGCGCCTGGAGGCCTACGCGGAAGCCGGCGCCGACGTGCTCTATGCGCCGGGGCCTCGCTCGCGAGAGGACATCCGGGCCATCGTGACCGCGGTCGCACCCAAGCCGGTGAACGTTCTGATGAGCGCGAACACGGGGCTCCGGGTTTCCGACCTCGCCGAGCTGGGCGTGCGGCGGATCAGTGTCGGCTCCTCGCTCGCCCGCGCCGCCTGGGGCGCTTTCATCCGCGCGGCCAGGGCCATCGCCGAGGAGGGCGGCTTCGCCGGTCTCGACGGAGCGGCTCCCTTTGCCGAGCTCAACGGTTTCTTTCGCCGGGACCGGGGGACAGGGGAGGGTGACAGGGGAGGGTGTCAGAGGAGGGCTCGGTGACCCGTTGCGCGATCTCCAGCGCCCATGTATGATGGCGATCTTTCCGGTTGCCGAACGCAACCAGGAAGCCCGTGTCCGCGATCGCTTTCACCGACGAGAGAACCCCTTGCGCGTGGACAAGTTCGCCGATCCGGCGATTCTGCCGGCCAGGTGCAGGAATGGACTCGCTGAGGAGTTCCGGGCTCTCTCCAGTTCCATCCGCACGATGCGGCCGCGCGGCACACCCGACCTACGGGAAGTCTCGTGGAGCCATTCCGCAAGGTCGTTGGAGAGCCGAACCGTGAGTGTGTTACCCATTTGCTTCGAATGTAACACGGCCGGCGTCCGTAAGGTGCCCCCGCCCTCACAGGCGGGGCTGGAAATCGGCCCGAGTTTTTCATGCGGCTCGCCCGCGGAGCTTACAATGGAAGCTGCTTGCGCGCCTTCCTCCAACGCGTCCGCCTGACGCTCGAGATGATCAAGTTCGAGCACTCCGTCTTCGCGCTGCCGTTCGCGCTCACCGGAGCGCTGCTGGCCTGGCGCGACCAGAATTTCCCGCGGGAGGGCCTCGCGGCGACGCTCTGGTGGATCGTGGTCGCGATGGTGGCGGCGCGATCGGTGGCCATGGCGTTCAACCGTGTGCTCGACGCCGATCTCGACGCGCGGAATCCGCGCACCAGGATGCGTCATCTGCCGGCCGGGCTGCTGTCGCCGCGCTTCGCCTGGGGATTCATTTCCTTCTGGACGCTGGTGTTCTTCTTCGCTTCTTGGAGGCTGAATCCGCTGTGCCTGCGGCTGGCGCCGGCGGCGCTCGGCGTCCTGATGATTTATTCCTACACCAAGCGGTTCACGTCGCTCTCGCACCTGGTGCTCGGCTTCTCGCTGGGAATCGCCCCGGCCGGAGCGTGGATCGCGATGCGTGGCGCGCTCGATCCGCGCATCCTGTGGCTCACCGCGGCGGTGACGCTGTGGACCGCCGGGTTCGACATTATCTACGCCTGCCAGGATTACGCCTTCGACGTCGAGACCGGGCTCTACAGCGTGCCTCGCCAGCTCGGAATCGCGGGCTCGCTGTGGATCTCGCGGCTGTTTCACGTGGGGATGCTCGCGTGCCTGCTGATGCTGGTTCGCGCGTTCGCGCTGGGAAACGTCGCGCTCGCCGGAGTGGCCGCGGTGGCCGGATTGCTCGCCTGGGAGCACAGGCTGGTGAGAGCCGGCGACCTCTCCCGCATCGACGCGGCGTTTTTCACCATGAACGGCTACGTCAGCGTGATATTCTTTCTGTTTTGGGCAACCGATATTTTTCTCCCATGACACCCGTGTTTGAAGACGCCCGCCTGGAGGCGATCCGCGGCAAGGTCGAGGCCGGCCAGCGGCTGAGCTTCGAGGACGGCGTCGCGCTCTACCGCTCGCCGGACCTGCTCGGCGTGGGCTGGATGGCGAACCTGGTGCGGGAGCGGCTGCACGGCAACACCACGTATTTCAACGTCAACCGCCACATCAATCCCACCGACGTGTGCGTCGCCAGTTGCCGCCTGTGCGCATTCGGCAAGCGCGCCAAGGATCCCAAGGCATACACGATGTCGCTCGAAGAGGTGTGGGAGAAGGCGGGCCACGGCTGGACGGAAGCCGTCACCGAGTTCCACATCGTCGGCGGGCTGCATCCGGAGCTCACGCTCGAGTGGTACTGCGCGATGCTGCGCGGGCTGAAGCAGCGCTTCCCGCAGGTGCATCTGAAGGCGTTCACGATGGTCGAGGTCGGATACCTCGCGCAGCGGGCGAAGCTGAGCGTGCGCGAAACGCTGGAGCGCCTGAAGGACGCCGGCATGGATTCGCTGCCGGGCGGCGGGGCGGAGATTTTCACCGATCGCGTGCGGCGGATCATCTGCGACCACAAGATCACGGGCGAGCAGTGGCTGGAGGTGGCGCGCACCGCGCACAAGCTGGGCCTGCACTCCAACTGCACCATGCTTTACGGCCACATCGAGACCGAAGAGGATCGCGTGGATCACCTGCTGAAGCTGCGCGGCTTGCAGGAGGAGACGCAGGGGTTCCAGACGTTCATCCCTCTGGCGTTCCATCCGGAGAACACTCCGCTCCATCACATCCCCAAGACGACCGGCTTCGACGATATCCGTGAGATCGCGGTGTCGCGGCTGCTGCTCGACAACATCCCGCACATCAAGGCGTATTGGATCATGATGACGCCCAGGATCGCGCAGATCGCGTTGCGGTTCGGCGCCGACGACCTCGACGGCACCGTGGTCGAGGAGAAGATCTACCACGACGCCGGCGCCACCACCAGCCAGAGCCTGCGGCGCGGCGAGCTGCTACGGCTGATCCGCGAGGCGGGCCGGGAGCCGGTGGAGCGCGACACGTTGTACCGCGCGGTGGAGCGTAGCGAGAGCGCGTTTACCGTGTTGGTGTAATTGAGCGCACGCGGTGGGCGAGGTGTATCGCGCCGCCAGCGTGCGATAATTCAACTGTGAAAGGGAAAACGCTCGGATCGCGCGTCGATCGGCTGGAGCAGGTCGTCCAGATCATCGCGGAGGACCAGGTGTCTCTGCAGAAACTGATCGCTCAACTGGCCACCGAAACCCGGCGCGGCTTCGATCGCGTCGCCAAGCAGTTCGTGGAAACAGACAAGCGAATCGACGAGCGCTCCCGCCAAACCGACGAGCGAATCGACAAGTTGGTTGTCGCGATCGGCGAGTTCATCCGTCGACAGAACGGTTCCCCGCGCTAACCCGCCCGCTGCGGACGGCCTGTGGCCCACAGCCGTGTCGGGTGTGGCGTCTTCAACCAGACTCGCCGTAGCCAGTTTTTGGTGGAGCCGATGGCCGGGCCGGCGTTTTGGAGCAGCCTGCGCGCGGCTCCGCTGCTGGTAGCCTGCGCACAAGGCAGCCAGAACTCCTCATAGCTCTGGATGGTCTGGATCGAGCCGTCCCGCTCGCGCACGAAGAATCCCCCCTTCCCGCCCGCGACCGCGAGCGCCAGATCGGCTCCTTGGGCCTCCAGGAACGCCAGGTCGGATTCGGTGAGGAAAACTTCGCCTCGCGCGCGCGCAACGAAAATCCCGACCGGGGCGGCGCCGGCGAGCCGGTGCGCAGCCAGGATCCAGACGAAGTTCCCGTTGCGCATGCCGAACAGAGGGCCGCAGGCGTCGCCCGAGTCGCTGGCGCGCAGCAGTTCGTGCAGCAGTTCGGTGGAATAGTCGATTCGCAGGGGACTCCGCGGCGGAGCCCAGATCAGGTTTTCCGTATGAGGCACTATTCACAGAACTAGTGCTGGAGTAGCGCCAGAGTTCTCAAGGATATAGGGGCTCAGGACGGCGGTATTACAACTCACCCGGCTGTAAGGTGTGGCCGGAGGTTCCATGAGACACCGGCTCTGCCGTTACGGATGGATTCCGGATCTTCCGGACAGTCGCGATCGCTTGTTTCAAGCGCCCAGAACGGCACGTACGTTGCCGCCGGCGGTGGATCTGAGGAGCGGATGTCCACCGGTTTACGATCAAGGCTATCTCGGCAGTTGCACGGCGAACGCCATCGGCGCGGCCGTGGAGTTCGATCAACGCAAGCAAAAGCTCGCGAATCCCTTCACGCCTTCGCGGCTGTTCATCTACTACAATGAGCGGGCGCTCGAAGGCACCATCGCCTCCGACAGCGGGGCGATGCTGCGCGACGGGATCAAGACCGTGGCGGCGCAGGGGACCTGTCCGGAGCCGATGTGGCCCTACCTGGAAAGCAACTTCTCGGAGCGTCCGCCCGCGCCCTGCTACAAAGTGGCGAAGACGCATCCGGCGGCGCAGTACCGCCGCTTGCCGCACGAATTGCGGCAGATGAAGGCCTGCCTGGCGGCAGGCTATCCGTTCGTATTCGGGTTCACCGTTTATGAGAGCTTCGAAAGCGACAGCGTGGCCAGCTCGGGGATCGCCCCGATGCCGGATTCATCGGAGACTGCGCTCGGCGGGCACGCCGTGATGGCGGTGGGTTATCACGACGCATCCAGCCGTCTGCTGGCCCGCAACTCGTGGGGCACCGCATGGGGTATGGGCGGGTACTTCACGCTTCCCTACGCCTACGTGGCGGATAACAGCCTGGCGGACGATTTCTGGACCATCCGGCTGGTGAAATAAGCCACGAATACACACGAATGTACACGAATAACGATCGGTCTTTCATTCGTGTCTATGCGTGTTCATTCGTGGCTGAACGTTTTTAAGCCAGCGCGACATGACGGCGCCGATCTCCATGTTGTTTTTCTCGAGCATCATCATGTGACCGTTGCCGTGGATGCCGGCGTCGGCCAGCTTGATCCATGTGGTATGGACGCCCGCCTGCTCGAGATATTTGACGGTGCAATGGTCGTACGGCGCATGATAGGAGGCCTCGCCCGTCACGACCAAAGTCGGAACCTTCTGAAGATTCGGAAGCTGGCGCGGCGGCGATTTCTGCATCCAGCATGGGCTGAGGTCCGGCCGGTCGGCCTGTTCCTGCCGCACGATAGCGAGCTCGGACGCGTTTGCGGCGGGTGGCGAATAGGTGAGCGGAGCGGCCGTGATTCCCCAGGGCCGCGTCTGATTTGCAGAATCGCGAAACCAAACCGGCGAAGCGATGTTTTCGACATCGAAGAAAGGCGGCCCGTTGGGCTCGGCCGCCAGGATAGCCTTCACCAGGTCCGGCCGCGCATCGGCGACCGGCCAGCCGAACGCTCCCGACTGCGAGTGCGTCAGCAGAATCGCCGGGCCAATCTTTTCGAGCAGCGCGAGGATCGCATCCCGGTTCAGGAATTGCTGAAGCGTGAAATCGCGGATGGAGGGCAGTTGGGAAGCGTAGAACTGGTCAAAGACCGGATCGCCAGGCTCGCCGCGACCGGGCCATTGCGTGTGCAGGCGCGCCTGCGGCCACAGATTGTAGCGCTCGGGGGCGACAAATCTCCTTTCGGTGTTGCCGAGATTGACCTCGCTGGCCGGGCCGTAGCGCTCGGCCTGATAAGCGGCTCGGCCCCGCCCCGGTTGGTCCACCACGTAGACGGCATATCCCTCGCGCAGGAAAAACTGCGCCCACCCTTCGCGGCCGTCGGGGGTCCCTGTGAAGTTGCTGCCCGACTGGCTCCCGCCGTGAATCATGACGATCGGCCAGGGGTGCGTCTGCTTGCTTGGAATTTGAAATTCGGCATAGAGCTGGCCGCTCATCGCCTGCCCGTTGCCGCCGGGCGAATACTTACCGCCCGCGAACAGGTAGCCTTGGCGGGAGATCACTAATGGCGCAGTGTCCGCGGCCAGCAACGCCGCAGAGGTGGCGAAGACAAGAGCGAGCGCAGGAGTCATGAACGTCATTCTACCTGGAAATCGCAATCACTCTGCGGCAGCTACAAATCAACCAGTCCCAGGCTGATCTTGATGGCGTGGTCCACTCGCTGCATGCTTTGTCCGGACAGCTTGCCAAGTTTCTTTGCGAGTCGTTGGCGATCCACTGAGCGAAGTTGGTTGACGACGACAGCCGAGCGTTTGGGCAGACCGCTCTCGTCCGGCTCGATCACGACCTCGCGGGGAAATGGCGGGTCCGAGAACTGCGAGCTGATGGCCGCCACGATAGTGAGGGGACTGTACTGATTGGAGACGTCGTTTTGGATGATGACTGCCGACCGGGTTTTCCGGATCTCGTACCCAATCGTAGGGTCAAATTGAACCAGGTAGATATCCCCTCGCCGAGGGAACGCTACTTTTTCTTGCGCTGAGCGAGTTGCCATGCTTCTTCTCCCAAAGGAAACCACTCAGCGGCCATCTTGAGGTCCCGTTCGGCGTTGGCGAGAGCCTCTTGCTTCAACCGTTCACGCAAATTCCGCTGGCTCCGGGTCTTGACGTAGTGCCGGATGGCACGGTCGATCAGAGCGCTGCGGCTGCCCTTAGCAGCCACCTGGTCGAGCACTGCCACCGTCGTGGTTGGAAGGATGACGTTGATGCGCTTGTTCATGTGTGCACCCAACAGTATACACACGTTTCATGTGGATGTTGGACCGGAAATCGCGATCACTCTGCGTCCCTCGATGCGGTAGCGGCCGGAGAGCACCAAACCGATCGCTTCGCTGTAGATGCGGTGCTCCTCTTGGAGAATGCGGGCCGACAGCGACTCGACCGTATCGTCGTCGAGCACGGGCACGACAGCTTGCTTGATGATGGGGCCGGAATCCAGGCCGTCGTCCACAAAATGAACTGTGCAGCCGGAAAACTTGACTCCGTGCGCCAGGGCCTGGTGCTGCGCGTCCAGCCCCGGAAAGGCCGGCAGAAGGGAAGGGTGAATATTCAGGATGCGCATCGGGAATTCGCGGAGGAAGTAGCCGCTCAGGATGCGCATATAGCCGGCCAGGCAGACCAGGTCCACGTGGTGGTTGTGAAGTTCGGCGGCCACCTGACGATCGTAGACTTCGCGGTCGAGACCGCTCGAAGGGAATACGCGCGTGTTCAGGCCGCGCTCGCGGGCCAGAGTGATGCCGGCCGCGTCGGCGCGGTTCGACACGACAACAGCAATCTCGGCGTCCAGACGGCCGGCGGCGATCGAATCCGCAATCGCAAGGAAATTCGAGCCGCGGCCGGAGAGCAGAATTCCGATCCGCCGCCTCATTTGTAAACGACGCGGCTTCGGCCGGCGCGGACAACGGCGCCGATGCGGTACCAGGGTTCACCGATCTTTTCGAGAATCGCAGTGGCCTTGGACAGATGGCGCTCCGAGAGGACCAGGATCATGCCGATGCCGAGGTTGAAGGTGCGCCGCCAATCCTGCTCCGGAATGTTGCCGATGGCGCGCAGCACCTCAAAGATGGGCAGAATCGGCCAGGAGCCGGGATGGATGCGCACGCCCAGCCCTTTGGGCAGGATGCGCGGGATGTTCTCCGTCATTCCGCCGCCGGTGATGTGAGCCGCTCCCTTGATCAGCCCCGCGTCGTGGAGCGCACGCAGAGGGGCCAGATAGCTGCGGTGGACTTTCAGCAGTTCCTCGACGATGGAGCCGCGCAATTCGGCCAGCCGCGTCTCGGGAGTGTGCCCGGCCACGTCGAACAGCAGCGCGCGCGCCAGAGAATAGCCGTTGGTGTGCAAGCCTGTGGACGGCAAGCCCAGGAGAACGTCGCCGGCCCGGATGGAAGCTCCGGTCAGCAGGCGCCTGCGCTCGACCGCGCCGACGATGAAGCCGGCCAGATCGTATTCTCCGGGCGCGTAGAGGCCGGGCATCTCGGCCGTCTCGCCGCCGATCAGGGCGCAACCGTTGGCCCCGCACCCGCGCGCGATTCCAGAAACGACCTGGGCGGCGACCGCGGCGTCCAGTTTGCCGACGGCGAAATAATCCAGGAAAAACAGCGGGACCGCGCCCTGCACCGCGATATCGTTGACGCAATGGTTCACCAGATCCTCGCCGATGGTGGAGTGGCGCCCGGTGAGAAAGGCGAGCTTGAGCTTGGTGCCCACGCCGTCGGTGGAGGAGACCAGCACGGGGTCCCGAAAGCCCTGGAGACGATAGCCGCCACTGAAGCCGCCGATGTCGGTGAGCACGGCGCCGGTAAACGTCCGCCGCGCCAGAGTGCGGATGGAGGCGACCGCGCGGTCGGCCTCGTCGATGTTGACGCCGGCGGCTTTATAGGTGGTTGGTTTCATACCAGCGCGCTCGCAAGGTCAGTCTGGGAAAAATCGGCTCCCTTGTATAGCAGCGGCTCCCCAGTGATCTTCGACAGGGCGTAAGGGAAGCAATCCCCAAAGTTCAGCCTTGCCGGGTGGCGCCCGCGGCCGTAGGTCTGGAAGGCGAAGCGTGCCCACTCTAATTGGTCGCAGTCCACGGGCCGGATGTCGACCGGTAGACGCCGGATCAGCAGATCCAACTCCCGCGTGCCGGCCTCGCCAAAACGGTTCTCCAGAACAATCGTTGTTTCCAGCACCGTCGCGACCGATATCATTCGGACAGCATCGCGGTCGATTGCATTCTCAAGTTGCTCAGCGTCGTCTTCATTCGTGAGGATGGCCACCAGAGCCAATGTGTCAATTACCATTAGTGTGGCAGGCCCGTCTTGTCGTAGCCGAGGATCTCGTCGGCGGAACGGTTGTCGCGCACGGGCAGGCGGGATAGGCGCAACCGGGCGTCTTTCAGGACGTCTTTTGCGTTGCGTGGCGCCAGCCGCCGTTGCCGCCGCCGCTCGATCCGCTCGCGAAGAGCGTTCAGCACGGCGTCCGTCAACGTTTCACCGGTGTCGGCAGCCAGTTCGCGCGCCAAGCGATCCGCCTCAGCGTCCTTAATATTCAAGGCCACGTCCACATTCTACACAATTGTCTTTCCATCTTCCATCCGCCATCGACCGGGATTCCCGCGCCAGGACGAGGCCATCGCGCTAATGCATCGTCCCGCTCCCCGCCGGTCAAGGCCCCCGACAAAGAGGGGACCCAAAGCGCCCGCGCTGGATCCACCTTTGTGTACCCACCCTGGTGCAAGAACGCGACGTGAAGCCGACGACACGCTACAGCCCTTCGCCATTTACGTGCTAAAGGCTAATTTGCCTCACTACCTCAAAATGCAGGTAGAATAAGCCATCCGCACAACGCGCATAGGGAATGGATCAAGAACTTCGAGACCGTCTACTCAACTCGATCGAGAACGACCGCCTCGTACTGTTCTGCGGGGCTGGTCTATCGATGGCGGCCCCGAGTAGGGTGCCTTCCGCCGCGGCATTAGCGAGGTTTTGCAAAGAGAAATACGAGCGTGAGATTGGCACGAAGTTGCCGGATAATTTGGCCACCGACCTTGAAGCTCAGGCAGAGCACTTCGCAGCAAACGACCAGCTCGTTCCGACTTTTATCCGCCGACTGATACCCCGCGAGCCCTTCAGACTCGACCCAAATGCCGGCCACTTTGCAATTGCTGACTTTCTTTCGAGCCAAGTCGTTGACTTTGTCCTCTCTACAAACGTTGATCGCCTGATTGAAGTGGCCGCAGAGGACTTGGGAGAGCCACAAGCCTACGTTGCACTGGACGGAACAGAAGCTAACCTAGCCAGAGCGCACAGCCCGCATATAAAACTTCACGGATGTTTGCATCTAGATGAAGCGCATACCATCTGGTGCAGGAGTCAGTTGGCCAAGGGGCGCGTCCTGGAACGCATAACTCAGCTGAGGGCGTGGATCCAGGCTCGTCTGCGCGGTCGAGATCTTGTGTTTTTAGGATTCTGGTCTGATTGGGCCTACCTGAATTCCGTCTTTGAATCATCAGTCACCTCCATCGAGAACGCACTCATTGTAATCGTGAACCCATCGGACGATACCGATCTGGAGGCGAAGGCCAAAGGCCTGTGGGATTGGAGCGCCGGGGCTAGAGTCACCCGCCGTATAGTCCGCAAGTCCGCCTCCGATTTCTTGGACGACCTTCGGAAGTTGATGTGGATCAATTTTCTCAATCGCATTTCCCTCCGTGCCAACATCGATGAGACAGAGTTCGCGGCCATAATTACAGAGCAGGGCGGCCGGGAGAATCATCGTGAGCGAAACCAAGATTGCAGTTCCTTTTCTAGCCAGTTCGGCTGATCCTGAGGTGCCGGCGAAGGCG
>JBGPLI010000104.1:0-19501 GCA_041486445.1 Bryobacteraceae bacterium | reverse complement strand
GATCGATGATCGCGATCTGGTGGACCACCACTTCTATATCGCCGGTGGCGTCAGGAAACTCATCCATGACCTCATCGAAGCGAACAAGAAGGAGGACAACATTTCGTTCTGGATCGAGAAACACAACCGGTACGCGACTATGCTTGCCCTGGAGGAGTTCCAGAGGAACCAGGCTCCCCGGGACGAATTCATTAAACCGTCGCTGCTGGGGACTCCGGACCAAAGGACCCTCGCGATGAAACTGTTGTGGCGGCGCCTGCCTTTGTACGTAAGGCCATTCTTGTATTTCTTCTACAGATACTTCATTCGCTTCGGATTTCTGGATGGCAAACAAGGAGCGATCTTCCATTTTCTTCAGGCCTTTTGGTTCCGGCTGTTGGTTGATATCAAGCTCGACGAGATGCAGCGGGAGGGAAGTCGGTCGTGAATATTCTCGGCCTCAATGCTTTTCACGGTGACGCTTCAGCGGCCCTGTTCGCGGATGGCCAGCTCGTCGCTGCCATCGAGGAAGAGCGTTTCAACCGAATCAAACACTGGGCCGGATTCCCGGCGCTAGCGGCCCGAGCCTGCCTCGCCCAGTCCGGCGCCTCTGATTTGCAGCACATCGCGATCTCGCGCGACCCGCGCGCCCATTTCTGGACCAAGGTATCTCGAGTCTTGCGACGTCCCGGAGACTGGGGACGCTTAACGTCGCGAGCGAAGAATACGGTCCAGGTCGCGCGGCTCGCTAGCAGGCTGAGCGCCGCCGGGATTGCGAATCCCGATCGCGTCACGCTGCATTTCGTCGAACATCATCGGGCTCATCTTGCCAGTGCGTTTTTTGCGTCGCCATTCGATGAGGCTGCGGTCGTTTCCATCGATGGCTTCGGCGATTTCAGCAGCGTAATGTGGGGCGTGGGCCGCGGAAATCACATCGACGTTCGCGGATCTGTGCAATTCCCCCATTCGCTCGGGCAATTTTACACGGCGTTCACGCAGTTGCTCGGATTCCCCAAGTATGGCGACGAGTACAAGATGATGGGCCTCGCGGCCTACGGTGAGCCGCGCTTCGCCACCCAGGTCCGCGAGGTCGTGCGCGTCGTGGATGACCAGGTGCGGCTCAACCTGGACTACTTCGTTCATCACAGCGAAGGCGTCGAAATGACGTGGGATGGCGGCGAGCCCGTGCTCGGGCCAGTCTATTCCAAGAAGATGGCTGACGTCTTCGGCCCGGCCCGCGTCCCGAGATCCGAGCTCGAAGAACGCCATGCCGATCTGGCGGCGTCCGTGCAAGTCGTCCTAGAGGAATGCTATTTCGCACTGCTCAATACGGTTTATGAACGAACCCGTCTGAAGAAGGTTTGCCTCGCGGGCGGCGTCGCGCTGAACTGTGTGGCGAATGGAATGATTTTCGACCGAACCCCCTTTGAGGACGTCTATATTCAGCCGGCCGCGCACGATGCGGGAACATCGATCGGAGCCGCCCTTCATGTGTGGCATCAGGTGTTGCATCGGCCGCGAACGTTTGTCATGCGCCACGTTTACTACGGTCCGGAATACAGCGACGGCGAAATCGAAAAGGTGTTGTCGGCCGGCGTTCTGAATTATCAGCGCCTGGATGAAGGCGATCTGATCGATCGCACCGCGCGCGAAATCGAGAGAGGCAAAATCGTCGGCTGGTTTCAAGGCCGCATGGAGTTTGGTCCTCGCGCTCTGGGCAGCCGCAGCATTCTGGCGGACCCTCGGCGGAAGGACATGAAGGACATCCTCAACGCGCGCATAAAATTTCGTGAGCCGTTTCGTCCCTTCTGTCCCTCGGTTTTGGCCGAGGCGACCGGCGATTATTTCGAAACGGATTATCCGTCGCCCTTCATGGTTCAGGCATATAAGATCAAGCCGGAGCAGCGCTCGCAAATACCGGCCGTTACTCACCAGGATGGAACCGGACGCCTTCAGACCGTGGAGCGGGACGTCAACCTGCGATATTGGAAACTCCTGAAACGATTCGGAGAGCTGAGCGGAATTCCGATTTTGCTCAACACCTCGTTTAACGAAAATGAGCCGATTGTGAACACCCCGGCTGAGGCGCTCGACTGTTTCTTGCGAACCAATATGGACGCCCTCGCGATGGGCTCCTTTCTGTTGCTCAAGTCGGCGAACCTCGAATCCAGCGGCCGCCGCCGGATGCTGGTGGAAGCGTGAAGATCCTTCTGCTCAATCAGGCGTTCTATCCGGACGTGGCCTCGACCGCGCAGCATGCGAGCGACTTGGCTGCCGCATTGGCCGACCGCGGCCACGACGTCACGGTGGTCTGCAGCCGGCGGCTGTATGACAGTCCGAACGAGCGCCTTTTGAAACGCGAGACCTGGCGCAGCGTGCGCATTCGCCGAATTTCATCGTTCGGTTTCGGGAAAGCGGCCCGGTGGCGGCGCGCTGCCGATTTTGGAAGTTATCTGGCGAATTGTCTGGTCCATCTGACTCTGCTACCGCGCTTCGACCTGGTCGTGGCCATGACCTCGCCGCCGCTAATCTCCTGGCTCGCCGCGCTCTTCGTTCGACTGAAGGGCGGACGATTTCTCTTCTGGGTGATGGATCTCAATCCCGATGAGGCTTTGGCCGCAGGGTGGCTTCGAAAAGACTCGTGGACAACGAAATGCCTCGAGGCGATGTTGGGTTACAGCCTGCGGCAAGCGGAGAGCATTGTAGCTCTCGACCGGTTCATGGCGAAGCGCATCGAGAAGAAAGGCATTTCCCTCGATAAAATGCGCGTCCTGCCTCCCTGGTCGCACGACAACATGGTACAGTACGACCCCGAAGGCCGCAGCCGCTTTCGCGACCAATATCAGCTTCACGGTAAATTCATCGTGATGTATTCGGGCAATCATAGCCCCTGCCACCCGCTCACGACCTTGCTAGAGGCCGCACGCAAGCTCACCGGCCACGATGAAATCGTGTTCTGCTTCGTCGGAGGTGGCGCCGAGTTCGGCGCTGTTCGGAATTTTGCGCAGCGTCACGAACTCCGCAACATCATTACCATCCCTTACCAGCCGTTGGACAAGCTCTCAGCGTCTTTGTCGTCGGCGGACCTTCATCTGGTGGTGATGGGCGACGCCTACGTCGGCATCGTTCATCCCTGCAAGGTATACAACATCCGCACCCTCGGGATTCCGTACTTGTACATCGGACCGTCTCAGAGCCACATCGGCGAGATGAATCCGGCATTCACGGCGCAGCACGGAGATGTTGACCGTGTCGTGCGGCACATTCAAGAAGCGGCGAGATCGAGTTTCGCGGCAGTGATTCCTGGAGATGTTACAGAACACAGTCAGGACTACCTGGTCGGACAGATGGTGCAGGCAATCGAGGGTCTGAGCGTTCCACAAACACAAATCAGGAGGAAAGTGTGGCAGTCCGAAAGCGAATATTAGTGACTGGAGCCGGTGGGTTCATCGGTCATCATTTGATCAACTTTTTGGTGGAGCGGGGTTATTGGGTCCGGGGCGTGGACATTAAGGAACCGGAGTATGAGCCGAGCGCGGCTCATCAATTCCAGCTCCTGGACCTGCGCTACTGGGAGAACTGCCTGGAGGCGACCCACGGAGTGGACGAGGTTTACGCGCTCGCTGCGAATATGGGCGGCATCGGGTTCATCGAGACCAATAAAGCCGTAATTGTTCGAGACAACACACTCATCAACCTGCACTCCATCGAGGCGGCCCGCGCGAATGGCGTGAAGCGATTCCTCTACACTTCCAGCGCCTGCGTCTATCCCGGGTATCTGCAAAAGACCGCCGACGTGACTCCCCTCAAAGAGGAGCACGCGTATCCGGCTGATGCCGAGGATGGATATGGCTGGGAAAAACTCTACATGGAGCGGACCTGCCGGCACTACTCGGAGGACTTCGGACTGGAAACGAGAACAGTGCGATTCCATAACATTTACGGACCTCTGGGTACCTACGACGGTGGGCGGGAAAAATCGCCAGCCGCGATTTGCCGCAAGGTGGCGCTGGCCCATGACGGCGACGCGATCGAAGTGTGGGGAGATGGTGAGCAAACGCGGTCCTATTGTTATATCGACGACTGTATTGACGGGATTTACCGCCTGATGCAGTCCGGTCACAGCGAGCCGTTAAATCTCGGAACCGACCGCCTGGTATCGATCAACGAACTGGTGGATTTGGTGGCCGTCGTCGCCGGCAAGAACATCCGAAAGAATTACGACCTCAGCAAGCCGCAGGGCGTGAGGGGCCGTAATAGCGATAACACAAGGCTGCGGGAAGTGCTTGGGTGGGAACCTGTCGTCTGTTTGGAAGACGGGCTTGCCCGCACATACGGGTGGATCGCGGAGCAGATCCACAAACCCGCGGAGATAGCAGTATTACAAAGCTAACGCGGCCACAATAGGCGCCAGCGAAACGGAGGGTTCGCTTGTACTCCATCCTATTTCTCGCAGTTACTTCTTTTGTCCTTTGCCTGGCTCTGACTCCACTGATCCGGACATGGTTCGGACGGCGGGGGCTGCTCGATCGGCCGGGCGTAGGGCACAGGCGTCATTCATCTCCGGTTCCACGCGTGGGCGGCATCGCGATCGCCCTCTCGTATCTGGGATCGGTGGCGCTTCTTCTGGTTTCCCCGCTCAACGGAGCCTCTTCGGTACAGCTTCCGCTGGCCTGGTATCTCATGCCCGCCACGGCGATCGTGTTCACCACGGGTCTGCTCGACGACCTCATCGGACTCCGCCCCTGGGGGAAACTCGCCGGCCAGGCGGTTGCCGCGCTCCTGGCTTATTGGGCCGGCATTCGCATGGTTGGCGTCGCCGGTTTTTCCACGCACGGTTGGTGGAGTCTGCCCCTTACGATTTTGTGGCTGGTGGGTTGCGCGAACGCTTTCAATTTGATTGACGGCCTGGACGGCCTGGCGACCGGCATTGGTCTGTGCGCAACGCTCACGATTTTTGTCGCCGCCCTCCTTCAGCACCACACGCCGCTGGCGCTGGCGACGGTTCCGTTGGCGGGCGCGTTGCTCGCGTTTCTTCGTTACAATTTCAATCCCGCCTCCATCTTTCTCGGTGACTGCGGAAGTCTCTCCATCGGCTTCCTGCTCGGCTGCTACAGCGTCATCTGGAGCGAGAAATCGGCGACGATTCTGGGCTTGACTGCACCGCTGATGGCTCTCTCGATTCCCCTTCTCGATACCGCTCTCTCGATCGGCCGCCGCTTCCTGCGGCATCAGCCGATCTTCGGCTCCGACTGCAACCACATTCACCACCGCCTACTCGACCGCGGCTTCAGCCCACGCCGCGTCGCGCTGGTTCTGTACGCCGTGTGCGGCCTGGCGGCGGCGCTTTCGCTTTTGCAGAACGCGCTGCACAATCAGTTCGGCGGCCTCATCGTCGTGATTTTTTGCATGGCGATGTGGATCGGAATTGAGGAACTCAACTACGGGGAATTCGACACCGCGCTGCGCCTCGCATTAGGCGGAACCTTCCGGCATATCGTGCACACTCAGGTCTATACGGCGAGCTTCGAGAAAAAGCTGGCGGCCGCGACGACCAAAGAGGATTGCTGGCGGCTCATCCGCGAAGCGGGCCGGGACTTCGGCTTCGGACAAGTGCGAATGCATTTGGGCGGAACGTCTTTTGAGGACCACCCCGACGACAGCGGCGCCCCCGAGTGCCTCACCTTCCGGATCCCTCTCTCTGGCACCGACTATGTGAGCTTCGCGCAACACGGGAATTTTTCCGTAAAGCAATCCGTCGCGATGACAGCGTTGGTGGACATTCTGCAGCGCACGCTGGCATCCCGGCTCCCGCAGTTTCAGTCCGCCCTTGCGGCTGCCGCGAATGGAAGTAACGATATGCGCCGTTCAAACGGCCATGCCCGCGCACCCCTTACCGAGTCGGTATCGACAGCGAGACCGTGATGCCGAAATATGGAATCGAAGTTGAGAAAGAAGGACACGCCTTGTACCGAATCATCCTAGCCATCCTTACCGTTCTGTTTGTGCGCTGCACTCCCTTGGCGGCGCAGAAATCGCCCGTGCCCGCTGTACACTTTTCATCCCTGGGCGAGGTGACCGAGGTCATGATCGAAGTTGCTCCCGATGTCCGCTACACCGCAAACCGGTTGAGCAATCCCGACCGAATTGTGTTCGATATCGAGGGCGATCTTTCCGGGACCGGGATAAAGGGACTGAAGACCATTCCGGTCGGCGACGCTCTGCTCAAGCAGATCCGCGTGGCGCCGTGGGAGTCTTCCGGCAGGACTCGCGTCGTGCTGGATCTGGCGCAGCCGGTGGAGTTTGTCGCGTCGCGGCTTTCGAACCCGAATCGCTTGAGTATCGATCTGCGGTCGAAAAACGGCACTCCGCCGGTGGCCAGCACTGTCGTTACAGGAACTCCGGTGCGCTTCTCGTCACTTGGTGAAGTCACCCGCGTCGCGATCGATATTCCCTCCGATGTCCACTACACCTCGAGCCGGCTGAGCAACCCTGACCGAATTCTGTTCGACATCAAGGGCCTGCTACCGAAAATCGAGACCAAAGACGCGCTCATCCCGGTTGGCGACGCGCGGCTCAAGCAAATTCGCCTCGTAGAAACCCAGCCCGGCGTGACGCGCCTCGTGCTCGACCTGGCGCAGCCGGTCGAGTTCAACGCCTTCCGGTTTTCCAATCCACAGCGCATGGTCATCGAGCTGCGCGCCGCGATTCCTCAGCCTCCGGCGCCGGCTCCTCTCGAAGTCGCGGAAGCACGCCCTCCGGCCGATCCTCCCGCGTTCGCACGCGAGCCCCAGTTGGTTGCGGCCTCGCCCCCCACGATTCCGGTCACCGAGCCGGCGGTCAGCGCGCCGCACGCCGATGCGGACACGGACGTGCCCGAGCCACCCGCCAGCGAGACCGAGGAGCCGAAGCGTGCGCCCTCGCCGGTGCTGAGCTCCGCGCTGGTTGTCAGCGGCAGTGTGCCGGTTCAGCCTCCCAAGCCGTCCTATGCGGGCGTCCAGAAGGTGGTGCCGCTCCAGGGAGCCGAAGGCATGAACGACATCAGCACCGGCAGCGCGATCGAACCGGTCGTGGAAGTGCGCGACGGCCGGGATCTGCCCCTGCCCGGCGTCGATGTGACCTTTCAGCTTCCCACCACCGGTCCGGGCGGTTTCTTTCCGGGTCGCACGTTCGCGCTCAACACCCGCACCAATGAGCGCGGGCAGGCCGCCGGAACCGGATTTACGCCCAATAATCTTGCCGGCCGCTTCGTTATCCGGGTGACAGCCGCTTCCGAAAATCAGACTGCCAGCCTTCTCATTAATCAACGAAATGTCAGGGACAACACCGAGGCGGCGCGACTGACGTCCGCCAAAACACGTTCGCTCAAGTGGAAGATCATCAGCATCGCCGCCGGCGCGGCCGTGACCGTTGGAATCATCGCCGCCACGCACGGCGGGGGCGGAGGATCGTCCACCGCACCTTCGATTCCGAATTCGGTTTCGGTTGGCGCGGGACCGATCACCATCGGCGGCCCTCACTAAACACTTTTTCAATTATCGGAGAAAATCTAAGATGTTTCACAATACTAAATTCGTAGCCGCAATTGTCGCGGCTCATTGCTGCCTCGCGCCCGCGATGCGAGCCGACAGCTTCAGCGTCGGAGGCCCTGTCTCGGCAGTCGTTTTCGATTCCCGCACGCAAAGCATCCGGCTGGTTACCGGCGTTCCTGGCGCATCCTTGTTAGGCGCCACGCTCGCCGACCAGGTCGACGCGGCGGAGATCGCGCCCGACGGGAACGCAGCCTTGGCCCTGCGCGGCGGCCAATGGTACACAGTCACCGGACTGAGCGGCGCAAGTCCCGCCTGGACCCCGCTTTCCCCCGCTCCGCAGAGCGTTGATCGCATCGTCTGGAATGCCGATTCTTCGGCTGCCGCGGTATACTCCTCAGCAACGCGCAGCCTCACTGTCGTCAGCAACAGTTTCCAGATCAGCATCGGCCTGGATTCGCTGCCCGGTGAGTTGACGGCACTGGCGCTGGAACGCTCCGGAAGCTCCGCGATCGTCGGTATCGCCGGTGACGCGGGCGGCCTGTATCTGGTCACTCCGCAGGCTTCGCCCTCCCTTCTGGCGCGGCTCAACCGGCCGTCCGCGGTGTATCTGATCCAGGATAAGGATCTGCTCGCCGCAGATGCCGACACGCTTCAGGTGTTTGAAATCCGCGATTATCACGGCGCCGTCGAATGGCTGCCCTTCGCGAATCTCCCGGCTGGTGCTTCCAAACCCGTCGGGCTGGCGATGTCTACCGACGGTCAGTTCGTGTTCGCCGCGGATCAAGCCTGCCGCTGCGTCCCGCTCTACCAGTTTTCGACGCACACTGCGCTCGATCCTCTCGCGCTCGATACCGACCCCGCCTTTCTCAAACCCATCTCCCTGGGGCGCCAGTTCCTGATGAATTCCCCCGCTGACGGTAATACGCCCTTCTGGATTCTCAGCGCGGGAGGCGATTCTCCTTCTATTTATTTTGTATCGGGAGGAGTGCAATAAAGCCATGTTTTTCCGAGCTATATTATTACTTCTCGTCCTGATTCCGGGTGCGTTTTCGCAGTCCGCGAATTTCACCTTCAGTCTCACCGATACCAGCGGAAATCTCACTACGCTTCCGCCCGGCGGTGCGATTCAGTTTCCCGCCACGCCTGCTGGCGGCAGTTCCTCGGTAACCGTGGGGATTATCAACCGTGGCGCTGGCCCCGGCACGCTGCTTTCCGTCTCGGTCCTCGGCGACGCGTTCCAGCTTTCGGGCGTGCCCCTCTCCGGAACGAACATTCCCGCGGCGAGCTCCGTGAGCTTCACCCTCAAATTCGCCCCTGTGCAACTGGTGGCAGGGCAGGGTTCACTGCGAATCGTCTTCACCAACGGTACGTACAATTTCGCGCTGGCCGGAACCGCACTGGGAGCGGGTATCACTTACCAACTCCAGCAGGGATCGAGCCTCGGTGCGTTGCTTCCCTTGCAGGCCATCACTTTTCCGGACACGGCGCTGGGACAGCAGAGCTCGGTGACCATTCAGGTCTCGAACCTCGGAAACGCGAGCGGCCCAATTTCCGATATCGCCATTCAGGGCTCGGGTTATCAACTCACGAACCTGCCCTTCTTGCCGGTCACGCTGGCGCCGTCCTCTAACTTCAGTTTTAACGTGGTCTTCGCGCCCTCGCAGTTCGGCCCGAGCCCGGGACGATTGAAGATCGGCAACGACACGTTCGCCTTGAGCGGGAACGCCCTCGGACCTTCGCTCGCTTTCTCCTACAACACGACGGGTACGCCCGTCTCCGTGCAGAACAATGGAACGGTTCTATTCACGCCGGCGGTAGTGGGCGGCTCCAGTACATCCGCATTTTCGATCGTCAACCAGGGATCGGCGCCCGCCGTTGTCACTAGCATCGGGCTGGGAAGCTCCGTCACGGTTTTCAGTATTCCCAATCTTCCCGCGTTGCCCCTCACTTTGACGCCGGGCGCTGCGGTGACGTTCACCGCGCGATTCTCCCCGGCCGCCACGGGTGTCGTCACCGGCACTCTTGTCGTCGACACGCAGACGTTCACGCTGAGCGGCTCGGGAACGTCGTCTGGAATCTCGCTGGCTTTCTCCTACGCGGCGGGCGGCGGCAAGCCGGTGACGGTTCAGAGCGGCGGAACCGTCGCCTTGGGCTCGGCCGCGGTGGGCTCAACCGTGACGGCCATCTTCGCGGTGTCCAATCAGGGCACGGCGGCGGCCACCCTCAACAGCATCGCGATGTCGGGCGCCGGGTTCGGTTTGTCCGGGTTGCCCGCCTTGCCGCTCACGCTCGCGCCGGGCCAGTCGGCGACCTTCACGCTCAGTTTCGCGCCCCCCGGCCTGGGCGCGTCCACCGCCACGTTGAACATCGACGCGCAATCCTTCACGCTGACCGCGAACGGAGCGTCGCCCACACCGCTTCCCTCCTACAGCTTCAGCGGAGCCGCCAGCGTGCAATCTCCCCTTACGCAGCCCACCATCGGACTCGCCTTGAGTGCGCCCTACGCTCTGCCGCTCACCGGCACCCTGACGCTCTCCTTCGTCTCCGACGTCTTCGCTGACGATCCGTCGATCCAGTTCGCCACCGGCAATCGCGTCGTCAGCTTTACCGTTCCTCCCAACACCACCAGCGCCGTGTTCAACAACGGTTCCACGTCGATCCGGTTCTCCACGGGCACCGTGGCCGGAGCCATCAGCGTGACCCCTTCGTTCGCCACCGGCGGTATTTCGGTGACCCCGGATTCGCCTCTCGCGCTGAGAATGACCGTCGCACAACTGACTCCGGCGGTATTATCCGCGCAAGTGGATTCGAAAAACGCCACCGGCTTCACGCTCTCCTTTACTGGCCTCGCCACCGGGCGCAATGTGACCCAGGTGAACTATCACTTCACCATGGCGCCTAACGTGCCGCTCACCGTTCCCGACATCACGCTGAACGTGGAGCCCTCCTTCACCACCTGGTTTCAGAGCAGCGCTTCGCAACAGTTCGGAGGATTGTTTTCGGCGGCCGTGCCGTTCACTCTCACGGGCCAGGTCCAGGGATTCGCCAGTCTGGTGAACGCGATCCAGTCGGTGACCGTGACGCTGACCAATCGTCAAGGCGTGTCACTTCCCCAGACGGTGCAGTTGCAATGATTACGGCAACGATGACGGTAGTGGCGTCGAAAGAACAGGTCTCCTGCGATCTGGCAGGCGAAGCCGCGATTCTCAATCTGAGCAACGGGTTTTACTACGGCCTGGGTCCGGTGGGAGCGCGCATCTGGAACCTGATCCAGACCGGCGTCCGGGTCAGCGCCATCCGCGACGCGATTGTTCGGGAATACAACGTCGAAGCGGAGCGGTGCGAGAACGACCTGCTGGCGCTGCTTGGCGAGCTTGAGGCGCACAAGCTGATCGAAGTTCGCGATGAAGCGGCTGCGTAAATTCCTGAGCCTTCCGGCCGCCGAGCGAAAGCTGCTGATCAGGGCGTTTTTATTGGTGGCCGCGATCCGGTTGGGACTGTGGACGATCTCCTTCCGGAGATTGCAAAGGATTCTGAATCGAGCGGCCGCAAAGCGCCCGCAAGCCGAGGCGGTGTCTGTCGAGCGCGCGGTCTGGGCGGTGCAAGTCGCGAGCCGGAGGGTGCCGGGGGCGAGTTGTCTGACGCAGGCGATGGCGGCACAGACGTTGCTCCGGCGCGGCGGACAAGCTTCGCGCCTGTGGATCGGCGTCGCCAAGGATCTGGATCGGAAATTCAAGGCGCATGCGTGGATCGAAACGCAGGGGCGCGTGTTGCTAGGCGGGCCGGATTTCGCGAATTACGTCGCGCTTCCCCCGCTGGATGCGAAGGCACTTGAGCAATAGCGTGGTCTGCTTACATCGTTACGGCGTGTATGGGATCGCTCTGCGCAGCGAGATTCCGCTCAGTCTTCCGGAGATGCGCGGCGGCGCGCTGGGGGAAATCACTCTCCGGCGTGGGACTTCGCAATTTTTTACGCGCGCGCTCAAAGGGGCGACGCTCACCGGCAGCAGCGACTGGTGTCAATACGCGGATCTCGAGGACGGGTCCAGCTTCATGCGGTGGAACAGCCTGGGCGAATTCCTTGTGCCCGCGGGCGGCCGCGAAATCGTCGCACTGGCCGAGGCGGGAGCGTCGATGGAATCGTTTCAAGTGTACCTGCTGGGACAAGCGCTGTCGTTCGCACTGGTGAAGCAGGGACTGGAACCCCTGCATGGCACGGCGGTGGTGGCCGGGCACGGCGCGATCGTGCTGCTGGGCGACAGCGGGTTCGGCAAGAGCACGCTCGCCGCCAGCCTGATGCAGGCGGGCTATCCGCTGCTGACGGACGATCTGCTGGTGGCCCGGCAAAACGGGCGCGGCGTGGAGGCGTATCCCGGCCCTCCGCGAATCAAACTGTTTCCGAAACCGGCGCGGCGATTTCTCGGATCGGCCGGCGGCGCCGCGATGAACCCGACCACGCACAAGCAAATCATCCCAATCGAGGGGGCGAGACGGTGCGCAACGCCAGTCCGCCTGAGCGCGATCTACGTTCTGGCGGCTCCGAGCGAGATGCGGCGGCAGAGGAGAGTCGTCATCGAGACGCTAACGGCGCGCGAAGCCTTTCTCGCACTGATTCGCCACACGTTCAACACCGTGATCGACGATCGCGGCCGGCTGGCGCGGCAACTGGAGCAAACGGCGCGGCTGGTGGAATCGGTTCCGGTGAGGAAGCTGTGCTACCCTCGCTCGCTCTCGCGCCTGGGCGAGGTGCGCGACGCGATTCTGGCCGACAGCCAGAAAACCTACGAGAGGACGGCATGAGCGGGATCGCGGGCATCGTGAACTTCGACGACGCGCCGGTGGATGCGGCGCTGTTTTCGCGCATGACGGATTTTCTCGGCTTCCGCGGACCGGACGCGCGAGGGACCTGGATCGACGGGCCGGTGGCGCTGGGCTCGACGCTGCTTCGCACCACGGAGGAGGCACACGGGGAGCGGCAGCCCTTCACGTTCGACGGCCGGACGTGGATTGTCGCGGACGCGCGCGTGGACGGGCGCGGCGAACTCGTCGCCAAGCTGAAGGCGAAGGGCTGCGAGGCGTCGCTCGATCGGCCCGACGTCGAGCTGATCCTGCACGCCTATCACGCCTGGGGCGAACAGTGCGTCGAGCACCTGCTCGGCGACTTCGCCTTCGCCATCTGGGACGCGGTGCGGCGGACCCTGTTCTGCGCGCGCGATCACATGGGCGTGAAACCGTTCTACTACGCGCAGGCGGGACCGGCGGTGGTATTCAGCAACACGCTCGACTGCATGCGCCTCCATCCCGGCGTCTCCGGCGAACTGAACGATCTGGCGGTAGCGGATTTTCTGCTGTTCGGCGCCAACCAGGAGAAAGACACGACCGTGTTCGCCGCCATCCGGCGGATCGAGCCGGCGCACGCGGCCGCGTGGTCGCCACACGGAATGCAAACGCGCCGCTATTGGACCATGCCCGTCGACGAGCCCGTTCACTACCGGCGTCTGGACGATTACACGGACCGCTTCAAGGAGCTGCTCGCGGAGGCCGTCGGCGACCGTCTGCGCACGCCCCGCGTGGGCGTGTTCATGAGCGGCGGCATCGATTCGCCCACGCTGGCCGCCACCGCGCGCGATCTGGCGAGCGACGTCTGCGCGTTCACCTGGGTTTTCGACGGGGCCGACCGCGAGCGCCACTACGCGGGCCTGGCGGCGAAGCACCTGGGCATCGCTATCCAATTCCGCGACGGCGCCGCCGAACGGATCGATCCGGATTGGGAGCGCACCTCGATTCACACGCCCGAACCGCCGTCCAATCCGATGATCCTGGAGCGGGATTTGAGTTACCACCAGAGCGTGGCGGCGCGGAATCGCGTGGCTCTCTACGGCGAAGGTCCGGATGCGGCGCTGCATTATGAGTGGCGACCGTATCTCGAATTTCTGAAGAAGAAGAGACGGCTGGGGCGGCTGGTGTATGACGTTTGTCGGCACGCGGCGCTGCACCGGCGCGTCCCTCTGCTGCCGACGATTCCGCGGGCGCTCAAGGAGCGCAGAGAGCAGGCCGCGTGGACCGGCGGCTATCCGGGCTGGCTCGATCCGGACTTCGAGGCGCGCCTCCATCTGCGCGCGCGGTGGACAGAGAAGGGGTTTCAGCCGGACCGCGAACATCCGGCGCGGCCGGTAGGCTACGCGGCGATGTCGGCTCCCCAGTGGCAGGCTATGTTCGAGGAGCTGGATGCCGGGGTCACCCGCGCGCCCCTGGAATTCCGGCATCCCTTCTTCGATACGCGGCTGTTGCGCTACCTGCTGGCGGTGCCGGCGCTGCCGTGGTGCCGCCGGAAATATCTCGAGCGGCGGGCCATGCGCGGCACGCTTCCCGAGGAGGTGTTGCGGCGTCCCAAGACCGCGCTCTATCCGTGGCCGTTCCTGGAATATGCGCGGGAGTCCGGATTGCAGCCCTTCGAGCCGGCCCAGGGGCTCGAGCGTTACATCGACGCGCGGCGCGTGCCGGCGGCTCCGTTTGAGAGTTTTAGTACTTTTCGCGAGGGTATTCACCCGCGCTGCTTGAATTATTGGTTGAGAAACATCGGGTATTTGGGAAATAATTAGGAGGACACAACAATGAACACACCTAGAGTCCGCGAGCAAGTGAAGGTGAGGAAGCCGTACAGCGAGCCGCGGCTGGAGGTTTACGGGGATCTGCGGCGGATCACCGAGAACAAGGGCGCGCCGGTCCGGGCGGATGCGGGCAAGAGCACGCACTTCGGGACCAACACCGGGAACAACTTCGGGAAGTAGAGCGCGGTTCTGCCGCACGCAGACCCGCGCAGTTGACGACATTCGTCATACCCAAGTGGCACAGGCTTCAGCCTGTGGGGTTTCAGAGGCCTAAAAGTGCTTTTTTCAGCAACCTCCTAGAAGCTATATCCGGGAGCTGAACTAGGCGCGTGATCGTTGTTTCCGACGCCTCACCGCTTATCATTCTGGCCAAGATCGGTCATTTGGAGTTATTAAATGTCCTGTACGGACGTATCGTTGTACCCGGCGAGGTCCATGCCGAGGTGGTAACACCCGGCGGCGGACTTCCGGGCTCTCACCAGGTTGCTCAAGCGGATTGGCTCGACGTTCGGCAACTCTCCGATCCAGCCGCACTGCCGGCTGCGGAGGCCCGATCTCCTCTCACCCGCGGTGAACTGGCAGCGATTCTGCTTGCAGAGGACCTCAGCGCTGACCTGATCCTCCTCGATGAACGTGCCGCCCGTCGGCTCGCACAGGCCCGAGGGCTTCGCGGAAGGGGCTGCGTCGGCATACTCGAGGCCGCCTTCCGCAATCGATACCTGCCCGATCTCCGGCAGGTGTACACTCAGCTCCTGGCGCAGCGCGCCTACATCGACCCCGGTATCCTGAACGCCAGTCTCGCCGGTCTTCCACCATTGTGATCCCATCTTGCCTAAGCATGGCCATAGGCCCCGGCCCCTGGCCCCTGCCAGAGCTTTCAGCCCTCAGCGTTCAGCTTTCAGCAATACCTCAGGCTGACTGCCGATCGCTTTGGGGGGCTGACCGCTGACTGCTGAGCGCTGATAGCTTACTGCCAGAGCTTTCAGCCCTCAGCGTTCAGCTTTCATCAATACCTCAGGCTGACCGCTGATCGCTTTGGCGGCTGACCACTGACTGCTGAGCGCTGATAGCTTACTGGCCCCTCACGTCTGGCCCTGGTCCTTTCCTGCCAATCGGGTATTATGGTTTGAGACACTAATGCTGACGATTCCGACTAAGGCGCGCCTGGAACCGAACGGCACACTGAGTCTGCGCCTGCCGACCGGGCTGCCCGAATCCGATGTGGAAGTCGTGGTGATCGTTCAACCGGTCTCGGGCTCCGTAGCGCATTGGCCGGAAGATTTCTTTGAGCAAACCTACGGAGCCTTTGCCGAGCACCCACTTGAGCGTGCGCCTCAGAGCGAGTTTGACGCCCGCCAATCCCTGCGTTGAACTATTTACTCGACACAAATACCTGCATCCAATACTTGACGGACAATCTTCCGCGATTAAGGCGCGCCTGGAGCAACACAACCCTCAAGATGTGAAGTTGTGCTCCGTTGTGAAAGCCGAACTGTTATACGGAGCGGCGAAAAGCACGATTCAACAGCGTACGCTCGCCAGTCTGAACCGTTTCTTTGACGCGTTTGCTTCCCTTCTGTTCGACGATCGAGCGGCCGAGGCATACGGCACAATTCGGGCGGACCTGGAACGACAAGGGACTCCGATCGGACCAGAGCTTTCAGCCCTCAGCGTTCAGCTTTCAGCAATACCTCAGGCTGACCGCTGAGCGCTGATAGCTTGCGCGGCACTGGCCCCTGGCGTCTTGCCCCGTTGTCTGGTGAGCCGGACCCTGAACCGACCAAGCCTATGCGAAAATGAGGCAGTGAAGATAGCCGGCGAGCAGAAGATCGCCGATTTTGCCGGCCGGTTCCCAAGGCTAGAGACTGCGCTGGATCGGTGGCTGGAGGTCGTCGAAGCCGGGGAGTGGAAGAATCCGGCTGACATGAAGAAGACATTCAGGTCGGCGGATATAGTCGGCCATCAGACGGTGTTTAACATCGGCGGGAACAAGTGCAGGCTGATCGCGCTGGTTCACTACCGCGCGCAGCGGGTGTTTATCCAGCACGTGCTCACCCACGAGGAGTACGACAGGGAAAGTGGAAGCAATGACGACCGCAATAGATCCGGAGTACGACAGGCTGTTGCACCAGATCCAGCCGCGCCCGCCTCGGAGCAAGAAGGAGAACGCACGGCTCCTGGCGGAAATCGAGACGTTGATGAAAAAAGGCGAGGAGAAGCTGTCGTCCGCTGAAGACGCCATGCTAGCCTTGTTGTTTAACCTGGTCCGGGAGTACGAGCGGGGAACCTATCCTCGCAGGAGATCGACTCCCGCGGAAATGCTCGATTTCCTGATGCAGGAGAGTGGCTTGACGCCCGCGGACGTGCCACTTCCCGAGCCACGGGTTCCAGAAATCCTTTCGGGCAAGCGCGGCTTGAGCAAGGAAGAAGCCAAGAAGCTCGGAGCGTTCTTCCGGGTTTCCCCGGCGCTGTTCGTTTGATGTCTATCGTTTCGAGACTCCCGCGCAGTTGTTTTACTGGCGTCTGGCCCCTGCCAGAGCTTTCAGCCCTCAGCGTTCAGCTTTCAGCAATACCTCAGGCTGACCGCTGACCGCTGATCGCTGATCGCTGATAGCTTACTGGCGTCTGGCCCCTGGTGCCCCTGAGCTTCATTCGCCAGCCTGTTTAAGCACTGCCACGTGTGTTCTCGCCGACAAGCGGAATCCTAAACGACCGAGATGTTCGAGTAAGGGCTCGATCCGGGGAATCAGGCCTTCCACCTTTCCGCGCAACAGGATTCCCAGCGTGCCCGTGAAAGTCAACTTCAACGCCTCCGCATACAATCGCCCAAGTCGTTCATCCACGATCACCACGGCGTCCGGCACCTGCAGTCCTACGCCAGCACTTCCTTCTCGCCGGCGCCCAGATCCGCCGCCGTGGGCACCTTATCCAACCCTTCCGGGGCCTGAATCTTCACCCAAGTCAGTGCGCGGACCTCCGGTAAATCGATACCCAACGCCCTGCCCCGGAGATGCGCGCTTACTTGGATGCCTTGAAACAAACGATAGAAGATCCCGCGCTCATCCCGAAGGACGAGAGAGGCGGATCATCGACTTGCTATTATTACCGTCTGGCCGGGAGAGCCTTCCACCGCCATAAAGACTTCTATTTGAGCGCCGTGGTGGAACGGAGAGAAACCACTGGTATATAGAGTGAAGACGGCGCACCTGATCAAGCGCCTGCGCCGAGGCCTGGGGGAGATTCTATGGATAAAAAGAAACTAGCCGCAATGAAACTCAGCTTCGATACGAAGGCCGATGTACTCTACTGCTCGTTTGGCGAGCCCCGCGAGGCGATTGGAGTTGAACTCGAAAACGGGGTCATCGTCAGGCTCAACCCCGAGACTGACGAGGTTGTAGGCTACACGGTGGTGGACTTTCTCAAGCGTTTCCTCGACGATCACACCGCCATCACGCTGCCCATGGGCAAGCAGCATGCGCTAGCATCACGCTGAAAGCGCAACGAGCTCGGCCTGTTTAAACGGGCAGGCCCCCGTGCCGGACTGACCACCGGCCCGGAACGAATGGCCCGTGCCCAGCAAACTTCGCCCGGTTCTTTGACCCCTGCCGGCCAGCACGGCCATTCTGACTCCTGGCTTCTGTCTACTGCCCCGCTGCTTTCACTGGCCCCTGCCAGAGCTTTCAGCCCTCAGCGTTCAGCTTTCAGCAATACCTCAGGCTGACCGCTGATCGCTGAGCGCTGATCGCTTGTGTGCTGACCGCTGACTGCTGAGCGCTGATAGCTTACTGGCCCCTGGCATCTGGCCCCCGGCCGGTTGCTCTCAGATTGCATCGGTGGAAGTATAGATAGGAGGAAGGCAATGTTGACGTTTGCCCAGTTTGTAGAAGATCTATCAAAGCAAGACATCGCCCTGCCTCCCGCCGAAGTGCGCCGGATGCGAGAACGTTTTGGTGCGAAAACGTTGCAAATGGGCCATCTTCAGGAAGACGGGTCCATGCTGGTCCCGATTGACTGTATTGTTGAAGCCGCCCGATCACTCGGCACTCAGACGCTCACCGAAGCCGCCACGGCACTTAAGAGCGAACAGATGATCTCGATGCTCCACTCTGTTGAGGAGCTCGTCGAGCGAGTCGGCCAAGCCCGAAAGCGCAAGTTGGAACAGATGGTTGAGAAATTCCAGTCAGAACCGGAGGATGCCAAAGCACACCAACAGTGGAAGGAAGTTGAGAAAACCATCTTCGGCGTGGAGTACCGGGATTGATCCGTGCCGCATATCGGTTGGAGGAATCTCCCAAAGGCCGTCAGGGAGCACCTGGAACACCGGGCAAGGACTAGAGGGCTTACCAAGGTCGATTTAGTTCGGCTCATGGAATGGATCTTGAGCAACCCAGAAGTCCCGGAAGGTGCGTGGTGCAAAGATTTTGGCACGTTCAAGATCGTGGGGCATGGAGCCATCCCAAATACGTTCTTGGAGAAAGACCAACCGTGTTTTGGGGAGCGAATCAAATAGCCCCTGGCCCCCCTGGCCCTGGTCAGGTTCCCGGTTCCGCCCAGGGCAGGGGAGGGAAGTGCCCGGTTTGACGGAATCATCCGATACCACCTACACTCAAAGCGAACCGGCTTTCCGGACGTATTACCTACCATGACCGTTGCCGTGAAAAACAAGCCGCCTGTTGTCGTCCCTTCGGCCGCGCTGCGGCGCGCCGGGTTTAAGCGCGGCCAGGAACTTGAGGTTAAGAGCACAAACGGCGTGATCACCATCGTTCCCAAAGCGGCTGAGGGCGCCGGCCAACATACGCCCGCCGAGCGGCGCGCCCTCAACCGTGGCATCCATCAAAGCTTGAAAGAATACCGGCAAGGCAAACTCGCCGGTCCTTTTGAAACCGCCAAAGAGTTCCTCGCAGACCTTCACAAAGAGAGCGCCAAACTGGACGCCAAGAAGAATAAACACGCCGGCAAATGAGGCTTGCGCGCACGCCACATTTTCTGCGGGCGTACACCAAGGCGTCGGAGAACATCCAACGTGCTTTCGATAAGAAGGCGACGTTGCTCCTCGAAAATCTCCACCATCCTTCCCTACGGGCCAAGAAGTACGACGAATCAACAGGACTCTGGCAGGCCCGCGTGAACGACGACTAGCGATTTTACTTCACGATCGAAAACGACATGTACGTCCTCCACGAACTTAAACGACACCCGAAATGAAACCGATCCAGCCCCTCGCCCCTGGCCCCTGGACTCTCTCTTACTGGCCACCGGCCACTCTCTTCCCTGGCCCCGTGTCTTACTGGCCACCGGCCACTGACCACCGGCCACTCTCTTCCCTGGCCCCGTGTCTTACTGGCCACCGGCCACTGACCACCGGCCACTCTCTTCCCT
>JBGPLI010000103.1:0-19558 GCA_041486445.1 Bryobacteraceae bacterium | reverse complement strand
TGTCCTGGCGTAGTACTTGCGGCAGATCCGCTCCGCATAGCTATCAAACTTCGCCCGGTCGAGAATTTCGTTCAGCCGAGTGTAGAACGGATGCCGCCCCCGAACCTGCAACTGGCTCGTCTCCACCCAGAAGGCCGCCTGCTTCTGTCCTCGCTTGCCCAATGCCATGCCCAATTATCGGACCAAATCATTCTCCGCTCAAGATGTTTGAGAGACTTTATCCACGGGCTGCTAGGCTCCCTCCGGGCAGTGCCGGAGACTGCACTAGGGCGATTACTCTAACACGGTTATTCCGGGCGTGCGCCATCACACAAATCACGAACTGTCCGTGAAATCAAGATTGACCTCGTTTGCACAAAGCCTTCAAAATCTCCAGCGTCGTATGTCCAGGCTCGTGGCGAAGGGAGAAGGTTAGAATCCAACATCTGCTCAGCTTGGGAACCCAAGGACCCGATGCATTGTGGTAGATACTCGTGCGGGTCGCGGTCACTAATCTCACGGTTTTCCTGCGCAGGGAGAATGCAGATATTTGCCAAACAATTATGTTGCCCGGGAGCTCTCGTCCTTTTCAGATACGCAGTCGGGTAGACGTGATGAAACTCCTTCTTGTTGTACTTGGACAGTGCTTCTGCGACATCGATCTCTCGGCCTGTGATCAGGCTTTTTGGACGCTTGGCCGCTAGCGCAAGGATGAATGCCCTGGAAACCGAATTGTTTGACCGAAATTGAAGTTTCGTCCAGCGATGGTCATCCGCGATAGTGCCGAAGTCGCCTGCCGCGCCGCTCTGGGCCTGCACGAATGCGGAAACGAGATCCAGGTCCCTGGATACGAAGTTCTCACCACCCACGCGATACCGCTCGGTGAATGCGGCTCGCCAAAACCACTGCCTCAAGCGAACAACGCGGTCCCCAGTACCGAGCAGTTTCTGACAGCAAAGCCGGCACAGAATTATCATCAAAGCTTCGTAGGGAAGGAAGTCCCACGTATAGATTCCGAATTCCGTCGACAGGAGATCCGCCGCTTGAAGTAAGCCCTCACGAACTTGGCTAACCAACGCCTGCATGTCAAGGTCACTAATGTTCCTTAGCGCTATGACCTGATCCTGCTTGATACTTCCAAACTTAACTGCTGCGAGACATTTCAGCACGGTATCGCGCTCGATTTTGTCAAAAGACTTGCCCTTCAGCGAGTCCGCAATGCTCTCGACATGGTGGTTCAGATCGAATTGCTCAGACCATGTTGCGGCGACCATAAGATCATAGATCGACAGCTTCGTCCCGGAGCTGTTGATTCGCTCGAAGATCGGGCAGACCTCTTCCACCGACAAATCCTTCAAGATCACGACCGGAATGCGGTATTTCGTGAATGCCGCGACGAGGTTGTCAAGTTTTACCTGAAATTCATTGCCGTCTGGTCGAGTCAATAGTGCGGTCCGAAAGTTCAACATCTTGGTGGTGTCGTAGATCCACCGCAAGGGAAAGACGGTTGACCCGGACACCTCCTCCAGGAGAACGAATGATTCCTCCCTCAGATCGAATCCCGGTGAAAATCCACCGGCATTGTCCGGGGCGCCGATGCTTGAATATATAACCGTGATGCGCTGCTGCCCATCCAGCACATAGTCTGTCGGCATCATGTCATCTGTCTGAGGTAACTGGAAATTGCCGATATTTCGTTCGGCCGCCAGTTTCACGTTCGTCTTCCAAACGAGCAGGCTGCCAATAGGATAGTTGTTCTTGACGCTGTCCAGCAGCTTAAAGGCCTGCTCTTCTTTCCAAACGAACTTTCGTTGGAACTGCGGGATCTTGATCTGCCCGCGCTTGATATCGGCGATGAGGTCCTGAAAGAAAGGGGTTTCCGTACTCAACCGACTTGGAAGAAGGGCCATGTGCTAATTCATACCACCCATTCGACGCTGGGGCAATCGCATCTAAAGGCCCGTGTGCTGGATCACATTGGTAAACGTCCCTCGTTCGTTCGAAGTGGCGCAACGCCCGGGCGGTCGAAGTCACATGGAAGTGTAGTCTCCGACCCGTGGATATGCCACCTCCGCCCCCAGCCCCCCAAGCCCGACGGCTCCATCAGTCACTCCCCAATCTCCGTCCCCTCCCGCCATCCCCTCAACCACTTCCCTCCTTCCCTCGCCGCCCGCATCCCACCCCGCCTGCTACCCTCCGGCAGCCCCACCCGTCAAGGCGGGGTTGTCAAGGAGCCACATGCCATCTCAACGCAAATCCTCTACCGCCCGCGCCAACGGCGCCAAATCCCGAGGCCCCCTCACCCTCGAAGGCCGCGCCCGCTCGTCCCACAACAGCCTCCGCCACGGACTCTCCGCGCAAGCCGTCGTCCTGCCCGCCGAGTCCCAGGAAGACTTCGAACACCTCCGCCAGTCCTACCTCGACCAGTTCCACCCCTCTACCGCCGTCGAAATGGATCTGGTCGAAACCATGGCCGTCGCCCGCTGGCGCCTGCTTCGCCTCTGGAGTATTGAAACCGATCTGCTCAGCACCGAGCTCGTCCGCCGCGCTGATGCGATCGACGCCGAATTCGACGACATGGGCGACGGCCATCGCCTCGCCTGGGTCTTTCAAAACATCGCCGACAACCAGCACAGCCTCGCCCTGCTGGTCCGTTACGAAGGCGCTCTCAGCCGCGCCTATGACCGCGCCTTCAAGCAGTTGCAGCTCCTCCAGCGTCCACGACAAAACGAACCCATCGCGTCTGTCCCCAGCCCCGCCCGTAAGAGCGGGGTTTCCCCCGCCCCGCAAAATCCCCCACACCAAAACGAACCAACCAGGAGCGCACACGGTGGGGCCGGCGATCTTGTCGCCGGCCGGAACGCTCAAGTTCAAGCCGCCCTTCGCCAAGCGGCCACACCGCTGTTTCCGGATATCATGGAAATTCCGGCTGACGTGTTCGTTGTTAAGAGAGCCATCCATGCCAGAACATCCTTTCGATACGATCATAAATATCTCCCTGGGATTCACTCTGTCGCGAGCCTTACAGGTGATTGCCGAGCTCGGAGTTGCCGACGCGTTGGGTGACACGCCACAATCCGCGGATGAATTGGCGAGATCGACCGGTACCCATTCCGAGGCCCTCAACCGCTGCCTGCGCCTGCTTTCGGCTCATGGCGTTTTTCGGAAAGAGGGAGCGGCGTACGTTCACACGGCCGCTTCACAACTGCTGCGAACCGGCCATCCGATGTCGATGCGCCCATGGTGCCGCATGCAGGGATTCATACCGTTGTGGCACATATGGGAGCAAATGGACTACACCGTGAAAACGGGCCGCTCGGCCGAGAAGGGGCTGCCGGGCGGCAGCTTTTGGGACTACCTGAACGGGCATCGGGAACACGGCCGGATCTTCAACGACGCCATGACGGGAAAAACGAATGGGCAGGCGGCGGGCCTGTTGGCGGCGTACGATTTTTCTAAATTTCGCTCCATCGCCGACATCGGCGGCGGAAACGGCCAACTGCTTCGCGCCCTGCTGGCGGCAAACCCTTCGTTAGAGGGCGTTCTCTTCGATCTGCCGAACGTGATCGCGCAGGCGCAGCCGGCCGGCCGGCTGAAACTGCATGGCGGGAGCTTTTTTGAGGGCGGCTTGCCTGTCTGCGACGCCTACATTCTGATGCAGATTCTCCATGACTGGAGCGATGAGGAGTCGGGAGAAATCCTTACCAGCGTCCGGCGCGCCGCTCCATCGAATGCCAAGTTGTTGTTGGTGGAATTTCTGGTGCCACAGGACAACACACCGAGTTGGAGCCTGCTGCTTGACATGATCATGATGGTCGAACTGACCGGCAGGGAGCGCACCGAAGCGGAATTTAGAGAGATGCTTGCTCGCACAGGTTTCCGGCTGGATCGGGTCATCGACGCGGGCTTCAATACGTTCCTGCTGGAGGCATCGGTGGCTTGAAGGGGTTATCCCTGCGCCTCAAATTTGTTCGCCGCGCTCCGTCTTGCCCCCGGCGAGCCCTTCCTATGCTCGTGCTATCTTTAAACTTCATCCCCACAATGCCAACCGCTACCCCCATCACAGTCGCCCATGGCGACGGGATCGGCCCTGAAATTATGGCCGCTACCCTCCACATTTTGAAAGAGGCCGGCGCTCGCCTCGACATCGACACTATAGAAGTTGGTGAGAAAGTCTACTTGAGCGGCAACACCTCCGGAATCGCTCCCAGTTCCTGGGCATCGCTGCGCCGCACCAAGGTATTCCTCAAGGCTCCCATCACCACGCCGCAGGGCGGTGGATACAAGAGTCTCAACGTCACCACCCGCAAAATGCTCGGCCTGTACGCCAACATTCGCCCCTGCGTCTCCTATCACCCCTTCGTCAGAACCAAACATCCCGGCATGGATCTCGTCATCGTGCGCGAGAACGAAGAGGACCTCTACGCCGGCATCGAGTACCAGACCACCACGGACGAAGTCCAGGCCATCAAAGTCATCTCCCGTCCCGGCTCGGAAAAAATCGTCCGCTACGCCTTCGAATACGCGCTCCAGTACAACCGGAAAAAGGTCACCTGCTTCACCAAGGACAACATCCTGAAAATGTCCGATGGCCTGTTCCACAAAATCTACGATGAGATCAGCGCCGAGTACCCCACCATCGAGAAAGAACACTGGATCGTTGATATCGGCGCGGCGAAAATGGCCGACACGCCCGAAGTCTTCGACGTGATCGTGATGCCCAACCTTTACGGCGACGTCCTCTCCGACGTCGCGGCTCAAATCGCCGGCTCGGTCGGCCTCGCCGGGTCGTCCAATATCGGCAGCCAGTGCGCGATGTTTGAAGCCATCCACGGCTCCGCCCCCCGCCGCGCCGGACAAAATCTCGCCAACCCCTCCGGCCTGCTCCACGGAGCGCTCCTCATGCTGGTCCACATCGGCCAGATCGATATCGCCGAGCGCATCCATAACGCCTGGCTGCGAACCATGGAGGATGGCGTCCACACCTACGACATCTTCAAGGAAGGAACCAGCAAGCAGAAGGTCGGCACCAAGGAATTCGCCGATGCCGTGGTCGCCCGCCTCGGCCAGTTGCCCCAAACGCTCAAGGCGGTCCATTACTCGCCCAAGCCTCCCTCGAAACCCGCCGCCGCCCGCCCCCCGCGCCCCGCTCCGAAGAAAGATCTGGTCGGCGTCGACGTCTACATCGAATGGTCGAATCGGACGCCGAACGATCTCGCCGAGCGCGTTGCGAAAGCCTCCGGCGACGGCCTCGATCTCGAAATGATCGCCAACCGCGGCGTCAGGGTCTGGCCCGACGGCTCGCCCGAAACCCTGTGCACCGACGATTTCCGCTGCCGCTTCCTTTCGCCTTCCGCCACACCGAAGCAGATCGTCGCTCTGCTCGACCGCGTGGTCGGCCTCGGACTCGAAGTCGCCATGACCGAGAATCTCCGCAACTACGACGGCAAACCCGGATTCTCTCTCGCTCAGGGGCAATAATGGACCCGCTGGTGGGCGTAGTCATGGGCAGCAAGTCGGATTGGGATACCATGCGCCATGCCGGCGAAATCCTCACCCAGTTCGGCATTCCCCACGAAGTCAAGATCCTCTCCGCGCACCGCACGCCGCACCTGACCGCCGAATATGCCTCCACAGCCGAGCAGCGCGGTCTGGAGGTGATCGTCGCCGCCGCCGGAGCAGCCGCGCATCTGGCCGGCGTCATTGCCGCCTACACGCTCTTGCCCGTGCTGGGCGTCCCCATGGAGAGCCAGTCACTCAAAGGCCTGGATTCTCTGCTCTCCATGGCTCAGATGCCCGGCGGCATACCGGTGGGCACTCTCGCCATCGGCAAGCCCGGAGCCATCAACGCCGCGTTACTCGCCGTCGCGATCCTGGCAAACCAACGCCCCGAGCTACGCGACAAACTCCGCGCCTTCCGCGCCGAACAAGCCGAGAAAATTGCCAGCCAGACCCTCTAACTCACTTCCCTCCAGTCACTGCGTGCGCCGCGTCCTTCTCGTTGTCGCAGACCTCCTCGAGCATCTCGGTATCCGCCATCAGCCGCAGCGGGATCGTCACCATCCACGGTTTGGTAAACGCCTTGGGATCGTCCACGGTCACCTCCAGGTTCATGTGCCCGAAATCGGTTCTGCGGAAACGTTCGATGGTGCGCATGTCGGTCGTGTGCGGAGTGCCGCTGTCATCCAGCCACGTCAGGTCGTTGAAGCCCCGGCTCTCCACCACAAACGTGTCGCCTTCATAATGACCCACCGAGTAGCCCCACCACGTCGGATTCGGATCGTCGGGAAACGGCCGCCCGTCCGTGAAAATCTGCCGGTATTGGTTGAGCTGCTCGTAGAGCAGCAGCACCGCGCCCGGCGTCTGGTAGAGCTTGAACGGCGTCTGCGGCAGCATCGCCCCCAGCACGCCGTGCGGCAGGCAGTGCTCCGACGGCCGGTTGCCGCCCAGGTCGCGATAGCGGCGTTGATTGCGCAGCGCCAGCGCCCAGGGCTGGTACGGGACGGTCGAGCCCTGCGCCATGTAGTAATCCACTGTGTTGCCGAACTCGGGTCCCGGCGGCGTCCCGGCCGGTGCCACCCGCACCCAAATGCCTTGGACGTCCGGCTTGCCGTCGGCCAGCTTCGGCGCCGCGGCTCTCAAGTCCGGCTTGCCGTCCGCGGTTCGCGGAATGCCCTTGGAAGGATAGTGGATCCATTGCGCCCAGCCCAGTGTGCCGGCAAGGAAAAAAATCAACGTGCAACGCATAATCAGCATTGTGGCACAGCCATTCCTGCCTCTGTAGGGGCCGGGCATGCCCGCGGCGTCAGTGAGCCCGGCGATCTTGCCGGCAAAGCTTGAGTTTCCCCGGGAATTCTCGGAAAATACCATTCATGAAGCCGAGCGCATTCCGATTTGGCCCGTTTGAGTTGAACGTGCGCGAGCATCTGTTGCTTCGCGACGGGAGCGCGATTCCGTTGCGTGGAAAGCTGTTTGACACGCTCAGGGTCCTGGTGGAGAACGCCGGCAGACTGGTGACGAAAGAGGAGTTGCTCCAGGCCGTGTGGCCGGACACTGCCGTGGAAGAGAACAATCTCAACCACAGTATTTCTCTTGTTCGAAGGACGCTCGGTGAACCTGCAACCGGACAAGCCTACATCCAGACCGTTCCTCGAATTGGATACAGGTTTGTCGCGCCGGTCGTCAGAACGGACGCAGCAACGCTACTCGCTCAGGAGGCAGCGCAAGCGCCGGAGCGCCAGCAGATCCGTTTCTGTAACGCGGCCGATGGCGTGCGGATTGCGTATTCCATCACCGGCAAGGGCTCGCCTCTGGTTAAATCGGCAAACTGGCTCAACCATCTCGAATTCGAGTGGAACAGTCCCATCTGGCGCCATTGGATCCGGGAACTGAGTCATCGGCACACGTTGATCCGTTATGACGAGCGCGGGAACGGATTATCCGACTGGAACGCAGACCAGCTTTCCTTCGACTTCATGCTGGGGGACCTGGAGAGCGTGGTCGAGGCTGCTGGAGCCGAGCGGTTCGCGCTCCTGGGGATCTCGCAGGGAGGGGCCGTTGCCGCCGCGTACGCTGCGCGTCATCCCGATCGCGTAAGCCACCTGGTGCTGTACGGCTCGTTCGCGCGAGGATGGCAGTTGCGCGACGATCCCCAGGACGTGGAAAGCCGGAAAGCGCTGGCGACGTTGATACGGCTAGGCTGGGGAAACGAGCACCTCGTTTTTCGTCAACTATGGACCTCCCTCTACATACCGGAAGGGACGCCGGAACAGTGGGAGTGGTTCAATGAAATGCAGCGCATCTCCACTTCGCCCGACAATGCCGCCCGGCTCTTCGACCACTGGGGCCGCATTGACGTAAGAGAGATGCTGGCGCAGATCCGCGTTCCCACCATCGTTTTCCACTGTGAAGGCGATGCGGCGGTTCCGTTTGAAGAGGGGCTCCGGCTGGCCTCGGCGATCCGCGGCGCCCGTTTCGTTCCGCTGCCCAGCCGGAATCACCTGGTGCTGGCGGAAGAGCCGGCGTGGAAGCTGTTCCTTGAAGAACTCGGCAGATTTCTCGGCTGGCACTCCTCCGTTCAGGCCGGCGGCGTCAAGGCGCTCTGAACCGGCGCTGCCAGTGACCGCCGTCGCGTCTCGATTTTCAGAGCATTCTCAGTGAGATGTAGCGCATCCCGGCGGCGCGCCGCGGCGAGGCATGTCCACTATGGAACGGAGGCATTCGTGAAGAAATACATCCGGGAGATGATAGACGACTTGAGGCGCCCAACGACGAAAGTCAATGCTCCGCACGTGCCGCAGCCGGGCGGAGGACATACGCGCGATCTTCCGCAGCAACGCGAAGCCCAGCCGTCCGAAGAGCGCGAGACGCAACCCTAATTGGCCGAGATTTTGCCGAGCCGGACCGGGTGACGGGCGCCGGTCGCCGAAGGCACATTGGCGGGGCGGCCTTCGACGAACTCGGAGGCCAGCACCGCGAAAGCGATGGCTTCCTTGGCGTCGGGATCGATGCCGAATTCGGCGCTGGAAAGAACCGCTGCGCTACTGCACTCCTCGCGGATGCGCCGCATCATCCAGCGGTTGTGCAAGCCGCCTCCAGACACGATGATCTCGTCGGGCTCGATGATGCGGTAGATCTGGTACACCGCGGCGTAAACGGTGAACTCGGTGGCGGTGGCGATCAGATCCGGCAAGGGGATGCCGGTGGCGATCAGACCGCTGACGAACTGCTGGCCGAACTGCTCGCGGCCGGCGGTCTTGGGGCCCTTTTTTTTGAGATAGGGGTCGCCGATCATGGATTCGAGCAGTCCCTGGTGAACCTCGCCGGTGCGCGCGATCCGGCCGTTGCGGTCGAAGGTCTCGCGGCCTTCCGTCATGTGCGCGACCAGCGCATCGATGACCATGTTGCCGGGGCCCGTATCGAAGGCGGCCACGTCCTCGAGCCCGGCGGCGGCGGGGATCGCCGTGATGTTGGCGATTCCGCCCAGGTTCAATGCGACGCGGTTGCGCCAGCGGTTCCGGAAGAGCAGGTAATCGAGATAGGGAACCAGTGGCGCGCCTGTACCCCCGGCGGCGATGTCGCGCTCGCGGAAGTTCGAGACGACGCGGAGTCCGGTGCGCTCGGCGACAACCGCCGCCTCTCCGATCTGCAACGTGCTTGACACGCAGCGCCCCAGGTATTCCACCGGCTGGCCCTCGTGAAAGATGGTCTGGCCGTGGAGGCCGCACACATCGATCGACTCCAGAGGCACGCGGCGGCGCTTGCAGGTTTCGCAGACGGCTTCCGCATACAGCTCCCCCAGCAGGAAATTGAGGCGCGAGATCGTGGCCGTGTGGGTCATGGTATCGGAGACGCCGAGCAGCGCCGCGCGCACGGCTTTGGGATACGCGATGCTGCGAAACGCCACGGGATGAATGCGCCGGCGGCGGATATCGACGATGGCGACGTCGATGCCGTCGAGCGAAGTTCCGCTCATGATTCCGGCGGCTCTCACTGGTGCTTTAACTCTTTCTGAAGCTCGCTGAGCAGTTGAAGGGCTTCTATGGGACGCAGCGTGTCCAGGTTGAGTTTCCGGATCTGGTCCGCGATCCCGTGGTTGACCGGCTCGAACAACTGGATCTGCATGGGCACCTCTTCGGTGACGGCGGATTCGTGATGCGCGAGGATCTGCCGCGCCCGCTCGATCACGCTTAAGGGCAGCGCCGCCAGGCGGGCGACCTCGATGCCGTAGCTCTTGTCGGCCGCACCTGGCTCGACGCGGCGCAGGAACAGGATCTGATCGCCGGATTCCTTCACCGAGACGTGCAGGTTGCGCACACCGTCGAGCTGCGAGGCGAGCTCGGTCAGCTCGTGGTAGTGCGTGGCGAACAGGGTCTTGGCGCGAAGACGGCGGTGGATGTACTCGATCACCGCCCAGGCGAGCGCGAGCCCGTCGTAGGTGGAGGTGCCGCGGCCGATTTCATCGAGCACGATGAGGCTGCGCGGGGTGGCGGTGTTGAGGATGACCGCGGTCTCCGTCATCTCCACCATGAATGTGGACCGGCCGCGCGCCAGGTTGTCGGCGGCGCCGATGCGCGTGAAGACCCGATCGACCAGGGGAATCAGCGCCGATTCAGCGGGCACGAAGGAACCCATCTGCGCCAGGATCACCAGCAGGGCCGCCTGGCGGAGGTATGTCGACTTGCCGCCCATGTTGGGCCCGGTGATCACCGCGATGAATTGGGTTTCCGGATGGAAGTAGAGGTCGTTGGGGATGAATCTCTGAGCGTCGCGCTCGGTGAGTTTTTCGATCACCGGATGACGGCCGGCGACCACCTTCATTTCGCCCGATTCGGAAAAGCACGGACGCGTGTAGCGGCCATCGGCGGCGACTTCGGCGAGCGCGACGGTGAGGTCGAGCTCGGCCACAGCCGCGGCGGTAGCCTTGATGCGAGCGGCGTGTGAGGTGGCAAGCGCACGGATCTGTTCGAAGATTTCGCGCTCGAGCGCGAGGATGTTTTCCTCGGCTTCGAGGATCTTGACTTCCAGTTCCTTCAGCTCCGGCGTGGTGAAACGCTCGGCGTTCACCAGCGTCTGCTTGCGCTCATAGTCGGCGGGGGCAAGGTGGAGATTGGGCTTCGAGATCTCGATGTAATAACCGAACACGTTGTTGAAGCGAACCTTGAGCGAAGCGATGCCGGTGCGGGCGCGCTCGCGCTGCTCGATCTGGGCGAGGTAGGTGCGGCTGTTGCGGGAGATGTCGCGCAGCTCGTCGAGACGCACGTCGAAGCCGTCGCGGATCGCGCCGCTATCGGCGAGATTCACCGGCGGGTCGTCCGCCAGCGCCGCGAGGGCCGCGTCGCGAACCTCAGCAACTTCGTCGAGGCTTTCCCGGATCTGTTGCAACCGGGCGGACTGCGATCCTGCGAGGCGCTGCTTGAGCGATGGGATCATCGCGAGCGAGCGGGCTAGCGCCTGGAGGTCGCGCGGGCCAGCGGCGGAGAGCGCCAGCTTCGAGAGCAGGCGTTCCAGGTCGAGAATCGAGGCGAGGTCCTTGGCGAGCTCGGCCCGGAGAATGACGCCTGATTTGAGCTCCGCGACGGCGTCCAGGCGCGCTTCGATCTCGGCGGCATCGAGCGACGGCGCAAGCAGACGCCGGCGCAGCAGCCGACCGCCCATGCCGGTGCGCGTGCGATCGAGCACGTGGAGCAGCGTCGACTCCTTCGATTCCCCGGCGAACAGCGGCTCGACCAGCTCCAGGTTGCGGACGGTAGTGGCGTCGAGGACCAGCGCCTCGGCCCGATCGTAGAAAGCCGGACGCTCCAGATGATCGAGCGCACCGCGCTGCGTCTCGCGGAGGTAGTGGAGGATGGCCGCGGCCGAGCCGACCGCCAGCGGGCGGCCCTCCAGTCCGCACCCGTCGAGCGAGAGCAGATGGAAATGATCGCGCAGGCTGCGCGCGGCATAATCGCCTCCGAAAACCCAGGCTTCGACGTCGGTCTTGAGGCACGGAAGGTTGAGCGGCGCGCCGGCGGGCGCGAGCGCTTCACGAACGTTCAGCGTTTCGAGCGACGCGGGGACCTCGGCGAGATCGATCTCGGTGGCGCGAAACTCGCCGGTCGAGACGTCCACATGCGCCAGGCCCGCGCGAGGGCCCTCCGGGAAGACCGCGGCGAGGTAGTTGTTTTCGTGCGAGCGCAGCACGGCGGCGTTCATGGCCGTGCCGGGAGTGACGATGCGTGTGACCTCGCGGCGCACCAGCTTCTTGGCGGCGCTGGGGTCCTCCATCTGGTCGCAGATGGCGACGCGATAGCCTTTCTGAATCAGGCGCGCGATGTAATTTTCCGCCGAATGATACGGGACGCCGCACATCGGGATGGTGTGTCGGGCAGTGAGAGTAATTTCAAGCTCGCGCGCGGCCGTGACAGCGTCGTCGTAGAAGAGCTCGTAAAAGTCGCCGAGCCGGAACATCAGCAGCGTGTTGGGAACCTGCTGCTTGATCCCGTGGTACTGCCGCATCAGCGGCGTGGAGGGTTCAGCGGGCATCGGGAAGTTCCATTATCACGTAGTGGGGCAGGTCCCCGACCTGCCGAGTAAGAATTTCTAGCGCTCCCGGCCACTATCTGGTCGTGAGCTTTTACCGCCGAAGGCTGCCGCACTGGCAACCCGAAGGAGTCCCACTGTTCCTGACCTGGAGACTGCACGGCTCCTTGCCTCGGGGCATCGAGTCCGCTGATTCGGCTTCTACGGAAGGTCAGCGGTTTCTGACGCTGGACCGCCGGATGGACCGGGCCACGCAGGGCCCAACCTGGCTCAAAGATCCCCGCGTCGCGGACGCTGTCGTGGAAACGCTGTTCCTCGGCGCCAAACGGTGGGAATTGTACGAGCTTTTCGCATGGGTCGTGATGTCGAACCACGTGCATGTCCTTCTGCAACCCCGGAAGCCTTTGCGGGAAGTGACCCGAGCGATCAAAAACACCAGCGCCCGGACGGCCAACCGGATATTGGGAAGGAGCGGATTGCCCTTCTGGCAGGACGAATCGTACGATCATTGGGTGCGAAATGGCAAGGAGTTTGACCGAATCCTCGGGTACATCGAGTGGAATCCCGTGCGGGCCGGTCTGGTGGAACGAGTGGAGGCATGGCCGTGGTCGAGTGCGTCCCCTAAGTACTCCGGTGCAGACGTTCGGAAGCGTGCAGCGGACGGTGGGTAGCGCCTTCAATTACGTCAAGTATCTTGCTATAGTCCATCGCCAACCCTCGGCGCCGATACTAAGATACCATTCGCTTGACCTCTCTCGTGTACACTGGCACTTATATGCAACGCTACGGTCCTGACCGCCGCGAAGTGCTGAAGACCCTTGGCGCGGCGGCGGCGGGGGCCATACTGCCTGCCGGCGGGTTGATCGCGCAAGCGCCCAAAGGGGGCCGGATCGACGTTCATCACCACCATCTTCTTCCGGGCGACGGAGGGCTCAGGGGCGCGAAGTGGTCGCCGGCGCTGTCGATCGAGGCGATGGACAAATTCGAAATCGCCACCGCCCTGGTGTCGCTATCGCAGCAGACCGACCGGATCTACGACGGAACGGAAAAAGGGCGGAGCTTCGCGCGGGCGATCAATGAATTCGGCGCGAAGATGGGCCACGATTATCCGGGGCGCTTCGGCCTGCTCGCGTCATTGCCCCTGCCCCAAGTCGACGCCAGCCTGAAGGAGATCGAATACGCCTACGACACGCTGAAGGCGGACGGCATCGGCGTATACACCAGCGTCGGCGATCTGTATCTCGGCGATCCCGCTTTCGCACCCATCTTCGACGAGCTCAACCGGCGCCGCGCCAAAGTGTTCATTCACCCGATTCCTCCAAAGTGCTGCCATAACCTGGTTCCCGGCATCTCGGACTTCGCGACCGAGCTCGATTTCGACATGACTCGAACCATCACGAGTCTTCTGGTGAACGGCACACTTTCGCGCTGCCGGAACATCACCTTCATCCTGGCCCATTCGGGCGGAACGCTTCCGGTTCTCGCCGGGCGAATCAAGGACCGCTTCCCCACCGACAAGCAGCACATGGACCGCGTGCCGGACGGAGTCATGTCCGAGTTGCAGAGACTCCATTTCGAAGTCGCGCATGCGGCCTTCGCCATGCCCCTGGCGGCGTTGATGAAGTTCGTGCCTCCGACACAGATCCTGTTCGGAACCGACTTTTCGGCCGAGCCGATCGAGTCGACCACCGGCCCTCTGGCCGCGTTCGGACTTCCGGCGGAGACCCTGCGCATGATCAATCGAGGGAATGCCGAGCGACTGTTTCCTCGACTGAAGGCGTGACGGTCCTCGAGCGCATGGCCGAATGGGTCTGCGCGGACGACCCTCTGCCGCCAGATACGCGCCGGCAGCTTGCGATTCATCTTCTGGACACGGTGGGCGCCTGGATCGCCGGGACTGCGACCGAGGAGCATGCGATGCTGACCCGCCTGTTCCACGGCGAACCCCTCGACCGCGTAGCGCTCGGAGTGGCGACGACGAGGCTCACCGAGATCGACGACATCCACATGGCGTCGTGCACGACGCCCGGGTCGGTGGTGGTGCCGTGTGCTCTGGCGATCGCTGCGCGCAAGCCGCCCGATGCGTATTCCTTCGCTCGCGCTCTGCACGCAGGATACGAAGTGATCACGCGATTTGGCGTGGCGGTAGCCGGTCCTGACATTGTGTATCGCGGTTTCTGGCCGACTCTCCTGGCTGCGCCGCTGGGAGCGGCGGCCGTGACAGCTTCCCTACTCGGTCTCGACGCCGGCAAGACCGCCGAGGCGCTGGCTATAGCGCTCACTCTCACGAGCGCTTCCGCGGGCGGGCATCGTGGCCGGCCGGCGCGATGGCTCCTGCTCGGACTCGCGGCTCGCAACGGATGTGCGGCTGCACTGGCGGCAGCCGAAGGCTTCGAGTGCGACCGGACACTGCTCGATGGCGACTGGATGGTCCGCACGCACGGCGTTCCATGCGACAGCGCGGCGCTGGTGGCCGCCGCTCATAACGCCACCGGTGAGCTCAGCCTGAAACCATACTGCGCCGCGAAACAATGCATCGCCGCGATCGATGCGTTTCGGAAATTGCTCGGACAGGGGATCGCGCCGGATGAAATCGATCGAGTGCGGGTGGCCGTGCCGCCCGCTTATGCCGGCATGATCGGCCACCGGAACGCCGCGCAAGGCCGCCTCGGGCGGATCACCAGCGTCGCGTACCATCTGGCGCTTGCGGTTTACCTTCCCGACGCGCTCTACGATGTCGCGCGGCCTGATCTTGCGCCGGACCCTCGGATCGCGGACTTCATGGATCGCGTGGAGACGGTGGCCGACGAATCGCTGGCCCAGCACTATCCACGGCGCTGGCCCGCTCGCGTGGAGGCGGTGCTGAAGGACGGGCGCACCGCATCGAAGCTTGTGATTGACGCGCGCGGCGACCCCGCGAATATATCCGATTTTTCCGCGGAGGCAAAATTTCACCGCCTTGCCAATGCCGAGGCGATCGCCGAGGCGTGCCTTGCCGCTACCGAACATGACGCAGCGCTGGCGGCTCTGTCGCGCTATCATCCACCCTAGGATGCAAAGCTCACATCAGGAGATACCCATCGCGGTTTCCGAGGGACGCGCAGTTCGGCTCGGACTGGCGCTGGCGAGCTGGAGCGAACGATGGTTCCCGGATCCGCTGGTGTTCGCGCTGCTGGGCATCGTGGTGGTCTACCTCATCGGCCTGCTCGCTGGCGAGAGCCCCTCCGAACTGGCCATTCAGGCGGGAAAGAGCTTCTGGTCCCTGGTTCCCTTCACCATGCAGATGGTGATGATCATTATCGGCGGCTACGTCGTCTCCGCGACGCCGATCGTCAGGCGAGCGATCCGAGGGCTTGCCGGATTGCCCAAGACGCCCCGGGGAGCCGTCGCGCTGGTGGCGCTCTTCTCGGTGCTGACGTCGCTGATCTCCTGGGGCCTGAGTCTCATCTTCAGCGGGTTGTTCGTGCGGGAACTGGCGCAGAGGGTGAAGGGCCTGGACTATCGCGCCGCCGGGGCCGCCGCGTATCTCGGTACGGGAACGGTGTGGGCGCTGGGACTATCTTCGTCGGCGGCGATGCTGATGGCCACGAAAACGGCAATGCCTCCGAAATTATTCGAAATCAGCGGCCTGATCCCGCTCACGCAGACCATTTTTCTATGGCAGAGCGTCGTGATGATGGTCGTGCTGATGACGACCTCGGTGCTGACCGCCTATCTCTCCGCTCCGTCGGCGGAGAACGCCAAGACAGCGGAACACTTCGGGGTCAAATTCGAGTCAGCCAGTGCGGATCAGGAAATCAGAACCCGGCCGGGCGAGTGGCTCGAGTACAGTCCTCTGCTGACGATTCTCGTGGTCCTGTTCCTGGGCTGGTATCTGGTGGATGTGTTCCGCACGTCTCCGCAGGGCGCGCTGGCGGCGTTGGATCTGAACACCTACAATCTGATGTTCATCACGGCCGGATTGCTGTTGCACTGGCGCCCGAAGCGCTTCGTGCAGGCTGTCGCGGAGTGTATTCCGGCCACCGGCGGCGTGCTCATCCAGTTTCCACTGTATGCCATGATCTTCGGAATGATCGTGGGGACGGGCCTTTCCGGGAAGGCCGCGAATCTGTTCGCGTCGGTGAGCAGCCATGACACGTATGCTCTGGTGGTGGCCCTGTATTCGGCGATGCTCGGCGTTTTCATTCCATCCGGAGGCAGCAAGTGGATCGTGGAGGCGCCCTATGTGCTGCAAACGGCGATTACGCACCAGGTGCACCTCGGATGGGTGGTGCAGATCTACAATGCGTCCGAGGCGCTGCCCAACCTGATTAATCCGTTCTGGATGCTTCCGCTGATAGGGATCCTAAAGATCCGGGCGAGGGACTTGGTCGGGTACACGGTCCTGCAACTGATGGTGCAGGCCCCGATTGTGTTCTTTCTGTGCTGGCTGTTCGCGCGGTACATGACGTTCATTCCGCCGATGAAGTGAAGCCGGCGCCTGCCCTCGGATAGCACCAAAAAGAGTGCTAGCCTTAAGATAGTGGAGAGTGCCGATGCTTGACTTGACGCAAGATTTTCAATCGTTGAGCTTTTTCCGCCGTCGGACAGCAACGTTCGCCAAGCTGCTCAAGAAAAGCGCGCGTCCCTTGATTCTCACGCACAAAGGCAAGCCAGAACTGGTGGTACAGAGTGCCGCCGCTTATCAGCGGCTTCTCGATCTTGCGGCGAAACAGGATGCGAGTGAGGGTATCCGGCAGGGCCTTGAAGACTCAAGGAAAGGAAGAGGCCGTCCGGCCAGGGAGTTCTTTGCGGAGTTCGAAGCCCGGCATGGCCTATCTGATTAGGCTCATGCCCCGCGCCGAGCGGGACCTTGCCGCCCTGTATGAACAGATCGACGCGGCGCACTCCGGCGCCGCCCGGAAGTGGTACGAAGGTCTAAAGGAATTCATCCTTAGATTGGAACAAAATCCGAACCGGTGCCCCGTCACCCCAGAAAGCAGCAAGCTCAGGCACCTGCTCTACGGCCACAAGCCGCACGTCTACCGGGTGATCTATCGCGTCCGGGAGCCACAGAAGGAAGTCGAAGTGCTTCACATCCGCCACGGTGCAAGGGATCAATTCAAGGTCTGAGAGGGGAACCTCACGGCCCGGGTGGTAGCCGCTCCAACGCCCACGCGGCGTGTTTGGCCACCGTCGGGTCGGCGTGACGACTCATCTCGTTGAGGGCATCGCGCAAATCCTCCCGGCCGCTGTTACCCATCGCCACCGCGACGTTGCGCAGGAACCCGGAATGCTTCTGCCGCGCCATTGCACTGTTCCGGGACATGTTGCGAAATTCTTCGCTCGAAAGCTTCGCCAGTTCTTCGAGCGGTGGCGCGAAGGGCGCCGCTCCCTCCGCTACCGGCGCTCCGTGATTCCAAGGACACACGTCCTGGCAGATATCGCAGCCGAAGACGTGCGATCCGACCGCTGCACGATGTTCTACCGGAATCGGCCCGCGCAGCTCGATCGTGAGGTAGGAGATGCAGCGGCGCGCGTCGAGCGTCCAGCCGGCGCCGGAAGGAACCAGCGCATCCGTCGGGCACGCGTCGATGCAACGGGTGCAGGTTCCGCAGCGATCCGGGGGCGGCGCATCCGCCTCCAGCTCGAGGGACGTGACGATCTCTCCCAGGAAGAACCACGACCCGAGTGGTTCATTAATCAGGCAAGTGTTCCTGCCAATCCAGCCGAGCCCGGCCATCCGCGCGAAGCTTCGCTCGAGCAGCGGCGCGGTGTCGACACAGATCTTCCATTCGAATGATTCGATCGCTTCCAGGCGCTCGACCATCCGCTCCAGTCCGGCGCGCAGCGTATCGTGGTAATCCTCGCCCCAGGCGTAGCGTGAGATGACGGCGTGTCCGGCGGGAGGCAAGGAAGCGGGCCGGTTGTACAGCTTACCAACGCAAATGACGGAGCGCGCGCTGGGCAACAGACCGCGGGGATCGCGGCGAAGGTCAGCGCGGCGATCGGTGAGGTAACCCATCTCCCCGGCCATCCCGCGGGCGACCCACTCCTCAAATCGCGCGAAATCGGCCGGCGACTCCGCGCGGGCGACGCCCGCCAGCTCGAATCCGCACTCGCGCGCGATGCGCTTGACGGTCTCTTGTTGCACGTGATCAATCGGTAGCGAAGCGGCGGAAGAAACTGTTCGCGTTCCAATGCGGCCGGTCGGGCGCGTTGGCTACCCGTTCCCCGAGATCCATCAGGATACGGTTGAACTGCGCGGCGGCGGCCTTGTCGACGGGCTGATTCAGATCGTCGGACGGGGCGTGGTAGCGCTCCCTGAGCCAGTCCTTGGCGATCTTTTCCTGAGGCGAGCCCCTTTCGTAGCCGAACTTGAACGCCAGCGCGGGCACGCCTTCCTTGACGAAGCTGTATTGATCGCTGCGGATGAAGAGATTGCGGTCCGGTTCCTTATCGGCCTGGACCATGACGCCGGCCTTCTGGGCAGCGGCGCGGATCTGCTCGCCGAGAGTCGACTCATCCACGCCCTGGACCTCCAGATACCGAAGGGGAAATAGCGGCATGAACATGTCGATGTTGACGTCGGCGACAATCTTCTTCTTTGGCACGGTCGGGTACGCGGCGTAGTAGAGCGAGCCAAGCTCGCCCTTTTCCTCACCCGTGACGGCCACGAAGACGATGCTGCGCTTCGGTTTGATCTTCTCGTCATGGAACAGCGTCGCGATTTCGATCAGCGTGGCGACGCCGGAAGCGTCGTCCATCGCACCGTTGTAAATACGATCGCCATTGATCGGCTGGCCAATGCCCAAATGATCGAGATGAGCGCTCAAGACAACGTACTCGTCCTTGAGTTTCGGATCCGTTCCCGGCAGCAGGCCGATCACGTTGGGCGATTCCACCTGCGACCGCCGCAATTGCACGTGCGCGCGCAGATTGATATTCAGAGGGAACCTGGGGAGCGGCTTGCCGGCGTCGGCCAGAGCCAGGATTTCCGCGAACGAGTGTCCGGAGCCCGCGAAGAATGCCTCGGTGCGGGCGGGATTGATCTGAATATTGAACTCCATTCCACGCGTGTCAATCAGTTTCTCGTCGGCGGGAATCATGGCCGGGTTGAGCCGGGCGAGCGTCGAGCGCGCCCAGGGAATGTCCATGGATTTCGGATTCTGGATGGAGGCCATCCCGATCGCGCCGGCCTTTTCAAGCACCTTCCAGCGCTCGCCGCGCGAGGAGTAGTGGGCGCGCAGAGCGCTCGACACCGACGCCGGACCGCCGTTGAGAAAAACCGCGATCTTACCTTTGAGGTCGAGCCCAGCCAGATCGTCGACACCGCTCTCCAGTATCACCAGGCCGTAGCCGATGAAGACGGCGGGAGCATCGACGTTCTCGGCGAGATCGTTGCGGAAAGTGATGGTCGCATCGTCGCCCAAGGTGAGCCGCGTCACACTGCCCTTGCGGACGATCGCCAGACTGGAGGCCTCCTCCACCAGCTCGCGCACGCCTAACTTCACCGGTTGCAGGTAGCCGGAGGTTCCGGCGGCCTTGAGTCCCGCACGTTCGAACTCGCCCGCGACGA